>NZ_JAVDSI010000005.1:0-265236 GCF_031455235.1 Curtobacterium sp. 320
CGGCCGCCGCTGGCCGCGGGGCGGTGTTCCGGGCGGGTCGCCGCCGCCCCCGCGCGGGCGGGCGGGCCCCCCCCCGGGGGGGGGGGGGGGGGGGGGGGGCCCGCGGCCCCCGCGCCTCCCGTCCGTCGTCAGTCGCCTTGGGGCGGCTCGTGCGCCGGCCGGTCGAACCAGGCCAGGAGGATCTCCTCCGCCCGGCGAGAGCCGCGCTCGTGGGCGATGTCCATCGCGGTGCGCCCCTCGGCGTCCTCGACCCGGACGTCCGCACCGCGTTCGAGCAGTGCCTCGGTCGTGCCGCGGTTGTCGAACCAGACGGCCGCGTGCAGCGGCGCGAAGCCCCACCGTGGGTCGACCTCGTCGATGCCAGCGGGGTCCTGACCGATGCCGTCGAGCGCCAGCGAGAGGCCGCCGACGTCTCCGTGCGCCGCAGCCCGCACCGCCGGGGTCGCCCACTCGACCCAGCCGTCCGGGACCGGGCCGTGCCAGCCGTGGGCAGGGCGTGACTCGAGCGCTGCCCAGTCCTCTTCGTCGACCGGCCGCACCTCGATCACGACGTCGCGGAAGTGGATCGCGAGCTCGCCGGTGGGGGAGACGAGCAGGCGCAGTTCCCAGACGTCGGCGTCCACGTGTGCGATCTCGCCGCGGGAGACGTGGACGTCACCGGCGAGCAGGTCGAGCGCCTCCGTGTCGGACGGATCGAGCACGGCGCGGTCGAAGCGGAGGGACACCCGCGCGTGGTTCCACCGGCGCCAGAGGCCGTCCGGAGTGTCGAGCACCTCGTCGTTGCGGACGACGAACACGGCGTGGACGGTGTGGGTCGGTGTGGCGTCGACGCCAGCGTCGCCGTGGCGGCCGGCCTCCTCGATGCGCCAGCTCTGGATGCGGGACTCGCTCCACGTGACGGACGCGAGGGCGGCCACGGACGGCGGGGCGTCGGTCACCAGGCGCGCGAGGTGCTCGGGGTAGCCGTCGACGTCCTCGAGGGAGACGTACCCGACGGCGGGCCAGCCCACTCGACTCCATCGCACGGTGACGACCTTAGCGGCAACCTGATTCGACCCTGTGTATATGACATGCAGAAAGCTCGGATCGGCCGATCTGATCATCCAGGCTGGAGTCATGCGCCGACTTCCTCGCGACCCGATCCGCCTCCTCTCCTCGTACCTCCGCATGGGCTCGGCGGCGATCCGGGTCCGCTTCGGTCGCCGGTCGCTGGTCGCTCCCGGGGGGCCGGTGGTGTCACTCACGACCTTCGGCGTGCGGGCGAGATCGGTCCATCTCACGCTCGCCTCGATCGGACGCGGCTCGGTTCGACCTTCGCGGCTCATCGTCTGGATAGACGATGCGGAGCTCGTCCGTTCACCGCCTCGGGGTCTGTCCAGGCTTCGCCGTCGCGGGGTCGAGGTGCGGCTCTGCGACGACCTCGGGCCGCACAAGAAGTACTTCCCGTACGTGTCGAGCATCGCTCGGCATCGCGTGGCGATGGTCACCGCCGACGACGACGTGCTCTACCCGCCGCGGTGGTTGGAGACGCTCGTCGCGGACCACCGTCGGCACCCGGACGCGATCGTTGCGCACCGGGTGAACCGCATCGTGGTGGACGGGGCCGCCGTGGCGCCGTACGAGCGCTGGGGGCGGGCGAGCTCGGAGCGACGAACGCCGCGCAACTACGCAGTGGGGGTCAAGGGGATCCTCTACCCGCCGCAGTTCCTCGACGTGCTGCGCGAGCGGGGTGACGGGTTCACGGAAGTCGCTCCGGGATCCTCGGACACGTGGCTCCACCACTGCTCCCTCCGCGCAGGCGTCCCCGTGCTCCCGGTCGTGGCGCTCGGCGGCGCGGGGTTCTGGCCGGTCCGAGGACTGCGCCGCTCGCCCGCGTTGCTCGAACAGAACGTCCGGGAGGGTCGGAACGACCGCGTCCGCGCGGCATTGTGGTCGTCCGCCGACCTGCAGATCGTGCTTCAAGATCACTGGGATAGCTGTTGATATAACACATTTCATGTTGTAATGAAGAGTACAGACGGGAAGGTGACCGAATGCTCTTCATCGCGCAACTCGTGCTGTCGCTCGTCGTCGGGGTCGTCGGACTCCGGCGCCCCACGTGGGCGATCGGTGCCGTACTCGTCGCCGCGTCGGTCCTGCCGTTCGAGGTTGTTCGAACCTCCGTCGGAACGAGCTGGCAGCCAGCCACGACGTTCACGCTCGCCATCGTCATCGTCGAGTGCATCCGTGACCCGCGTGGGATCGCACGGGTCGTCGCGCAGCACTTGGTCGTCTGCGTGATGCTCGGGACGTTCCTCGTCATCGCGTTCGCCACGTCGTGGTTCACCGGACGCGCCGGCGACCTCGGCACACTGGTGCTCCAGATCCTCGGGCCAGCACTGCTCTTCCTGTGGATCCGGAGCCGCGGCATGGACGACGCCGAGTTCCCCCGCCGCGCTGCACGGCTGCTGGTCCTGATCGGGAGTGCCCAAGCCGCGCTCGTCCTGACCGTCTGGGCCGGCGCTGTTCCCCAGCCGTGGCTCACCACGCTCGAAGGCCTCCGGTGGTGGAAGACCGATCCCGGACGCATGGTGGGGACCTTCGACCACCCCCTCGTCGCCGCACTCTGGATGTCCGCTGCGGTCCCGCTCAGTGCCGCACTCCGCTCAGGGTGGCTGCGCCTGGCTGCGCCGGTCCTGCTCATCGTGGGGATCGCCCTCACCGGATCCCGGTTCGCGCTGCTCGCCGCGATCGTCGCGGTAGCGGTGATGATCCTGCGGGCCCGTGTCGGTGTCCTGGCGAAGGCAGGGGCTACCGCGCTCGCGTCGATCGGAGCTGTCGGGTTCCTGGCGAGCGAAGCGAGCATGACCGTCACGGAGCGATTCGCCGACGACGGGGGATCGTCGTCGGCCAGGCTCAAGACCGTCGGCCTCGCGGTGGAGCGCTGGGCCGACACGATGATCGTCGGCCAGGGCTTCGGTGCGAGCGAGCAGGTCACCCGCAACGCGCTCATCGGCACGACCTTCGAGAACCCGTTCCTGATGTTCTCGATCGACTTCGGACTCTTCGCGACCCTGCTGTTCTTCGGGGCCCTGGTCACCCTCGCGCTCAGCGGTGCGCGGGGTGACACCAATGGTGCGCGGGGGGCTCGGCTCGGCTCCCTCGTCGTCCTGACATCGATCCTGGGCTTCAACTCCCTCAGCGCGAACGCTCCGACCGGCGTCCTCGTCTTGGTCCTGCTCGCACTCGTGCCGACACCCAACGGGCATTCGGCGCGTGTGGGCCCCTCCCTCGACGGCCTCGTTCGGCCCACGCGACCTGCCACGGTGCCCCTGTGAGTGCTGGCGGACGCAATCGGGTCGGCAACATCGTCGCCGCACTGATCGGCAACGTGTTCCCCCCGATCGCTTCGATAGCCACAGCGCCGATCCTCGCGCAGACCCTCGGAGTCGACGGGCGAGGAGCGGTCGCAGCGGTGACGGCACCACTCTTCCTCGCCACGGCGGTCGCGACGTTCGGCGTCCCGGCCGCCGTCACCCGGACGATCGCACGGCACCCGTCGTCGCACGGCGGATTCGTGCGGCGTGCCGTCGCGGTCCTGGGCGGCGCAGGCGTGGTCGTCACCGTGCTCCTGATCGCCGCCGCGCCGTTCTCCGCCGCCGGAGACCGAGACCTGGTCCGCCTCGTCACCCTCGCATCGGTCATGTTGGTGCCGACGCTGATGGTGGCGTTGCTCCAGGCCGTCGCCGCGGGCATGCACCGGTGGCGGTTGGTGACCGTGGAACGAGCCATCACGGCCGGAGTGCGGCTCATCGCGCTCGGGTCGTTCGCCGCAGCCGGATCCCTCGACGTCGCCCACGCGGTCGGGGTGCTCGCCGTGGCGCCGATCATCGGAGCCGTCGCGTACGTCGGACTGCGACGCGGAACAGGAGCGGCGTGTCCCGAAGGCGCCGAGACGCCGAGCACCCGTGCTCTGATGTCGTTCGGGGCTAGGGTCTGGCTCGGATCCATTGCTGGAGTGCTCCTGACCCGCCTCGACCAGGCGTTGATCGCGCCGTTGTCCGACGCCGCGGAACTCGGCTTGTACGTCGTCGCGGTGAACGTCGCCGACCTGCCGCTCGTCATCAGCGACGCCGTCCGGGACGTCTCCTTCGCCGCTGACGCCGCCGAGCAGGACGACGCCCGGATGCTCGCCGCCTCACGGATCTCCTCGGCACTGACCATCGTGGCGGCCGGTGCCCTCGCCGCGAGCGCCTGGTGGTGGGTCCCGCTCGTCTTCGGTGCCGAGTTCGTCGACGCCATGCCGGCCTGCTTGGTGCTGCTGCTCGCGACGGTGGTCGGCGGACAGGGTGCCCTCGCAGGAGTCACGCTCAGCGCGAGAGGCGCTCCAGGCCGCCGCAGCGCGTCGCTCGTCGTCGCTGCGCTCGTCAACACGGCGCTCCTCGTCGCTCTGGTGCCGTCCCTCGGGGCCCTCGGGGCAGCCATCGGAACCCTGGCCGGTTGCTTCGTCTCGAGCTCGCTCAACGTGCTGCAGGTGTGGCACCGCCACGGGATCCACCCGAAGTCGTTCTACGGCGTTCGACGCAGTGACATCCGGTCGTTTCTCCGAGCGATCCGTCGACTTTCGCGGCGCAACACGATGTGACATACCGGAAGCTGGTGTCGAAGAACGCGGAGCGAATAGTTTCCCCTCGGCGTCGCCACCGGAGCGGCGCGGAGAGGCACAGATGGAACACCGACCAATCCCCCGAGCGACCGTCCTGAGCCGGAGGACCCTGCTGACCGGGGCCGCAATCGGAAGCGCCTCGGTCGGTCTGAGCCTGTTGACTCGGCCGGCAAGAGCCGCGGCTTCGACGACCTACTACGTCGACCCCGCTGCTGGCGATGATGCGGACGACGGGACGGCTGCCAAGCGACCGTGGGCCTCCTTGGCGCGGGTCAACGCAGCACTCGCGGCGTCGGCCATCCCGCCGGGCAGCACGGTGCGGCTCCGGCGCGGGCGACGGCACCCGGGAGTCATCCGCCCGGGCGCGGTCGGCGCGCTGCGGTTCGCGTCGTGGGGAGATGAGCCGGAGCCGCCCGTCGTCACGGCGTACAAGTACGTTCAGAGCGCTGCATGCTGGACGAGGGCGGGGGACGATCTCTGGTCGGTCGACATCAGTGCGGCGAACGTCGGACGGACGCACCACGGCTACGTGAGCCCGTGGACGACCGAGGTCGGATTCCTCAAAGTCGATTCGACCTTCCACGGTGATCGCAAGACCGATCTGGCCGCGCTCGAACGGGATTGGCAGTTCCGGTCGAGGGGCTCCCTCGTCACCGTGCGCTGCGCCACGAACCCGAGCGCCGGTGGGCGTCGTGTGTGGCTCGCCGTCGCCGATCCCATCGTGGAAGTCCGGTCTCGGCTCGTCATCCAGGACCTCGCGGTCATCGGAACGGGGCGGAACGCGGTCCAGACGACGTCGGCCAGCCGGACCGAGGGGGCGGTCGTCCGGGACTGCGTCATCGGGGAGGCCGGTGGTGCCCTGGCGTCGGACGGGGTGTCGCGGATGGGCAACGGAGTCCAGGTCTGGTCCGGCGCGTCCGGCGTGCTCGTCAGCGGGAACACCATCGTCGACTGCTGGGACAGCGCGATGACGATCCAGGGTCCGGGCGTCTCGAAAGGTGTGTCGTGGTCGGACGTCGAGTTCACCGGCAACACCGTCGAACGGACGATGCAGACCTTCGAGTACTGGTCGACCGGCGGAGCCGAGAGTCCCGGGTCCTCGACGTGCAGCGTGCGGGGGAACCGGGCGTACGACGCAGGCTCGAGCTGGAGCGCTGCCGTCCGGCCGGACAAGGCTGGAAAGGGGAGCCACCTGCTGTTCTACGTGGACGGCGTGCGGCCGACCCTCACGGTGCGTGGGAACGTCTTCTCCGGTGCCGCTCACGCGTACCTGTACGCGCACGACGGCGTTCCCGCTGGGCTGAACAGTAACGAGAACACGATCGCGCTTGCCGACTCCGTCCGGCTGCAGTGGCAGCGGGCTGAACGCCTGCCCGAGTACCGGGCATGGAGCGCGGCCACCGGTCTGGAGCATCGATCGACCTTCATGTCGCTCCCGTGAAACCCAGACGAGCGAACGCCCGCGCCGACCCTCGTCTGAGGATGTCGACGCGGGCGCTCGCCTCTGATCAGGGAGTCGTTCCGCGCTGTGGACGTGCGGGCGTCGCCGGTGCGACAGGGAAGGTCGCGGAGTCTTCGTCGCGCAGCCGGCGACCGCGCTTCGGCGTGGCAGCTGAGAGGTCGACCGTCTCCTGACCGCCGTAGTAGGTGCCGTACGCGCTGCTGTACGCACCGCCGTACCGCTGGCGTCGACGGAACGCGGCCATGCTGACCACGACGCCGAGCACCGTTGCCCCGACCCGCTCGAGCCGGTCGACGGCAGCACGGAGCTGCGGCGTCCTGCTGCTCCGAGCGGACGTCACCACGACCGCGCCGGAGGTCATCGTGGCGAGCACAGCGGCGTCCGTGACCGGCAGGATCGGTGGAGCGTCGAGCAGGACGTGGTCGTACTGGGCGGTCAAGAGCTCGAGCAGCGCCTGCATCGCCGTCGAACCGAGCAGCTCGCTCGGGTTCGGCGGGACCAGTCCCGCGGGCAGGACGTCGAGCTTGGTGTGTCCCCAGGGCTGCACCACGTCGTCGAGTTCGGCACGGCCGATGAGCAGGTCGGTGAGGCCGGCGGAGTTCTCCAGCCCCATCACCTCGGCGACACGGGGGCGCCGGAGGTCGGCGTCGATGAGGACGACGCGCGCGCCGGTCTCGGCGAGAGCGATCGCGAGATTCGCGGTCGACGTGGTCTTGCCCTCGCTCGGCATCGCCGACGTGACGACGAAGCTGCCGTTGCCGGCGCCGAGGTCGACGAACTGCAGGTTGGTCCGGAGGAGGCGGTACGCCTCGGCGAGAGGGCTGCGCCCCTTCGTGGACACGACGAGGGGCTGACGCTTGGCCTCGGAGTCGAAGCCGAGTGTCGCCAGCAGTGGGGCGTCCGTGGCCGCGGCGACGTCGCGGGGACCGTGGATGCGCGTGTCGACGAGTCCCCGGAGCAGCGCCGCAGCGAACCCCAGGAAGGCCCCGGCCGCGAGTCCGACGACCATGTTCAGCGTCCTGTTCGGAGATGACGGAGCTGATGGCACGACCGCGCTCTGGACGGTCGACGCGCGCACGAGGCTCGCGGAGTCCGCGCTCGGCTTCTCCAACCGCTCCACCACCCGGACGAAGCTGCGGCCGATGCTGTTCGCGATCTGTGCTGACCGGGCCGCCGACTCGTCGCTGACCGCGATGGAGATGACGACGGTGTTGGTGTTGATGGTGGGCTGCACCCGTCGAGCGAGTCTGGCCGGCGTGGTGTCCAGCGCGAGTTCCTCGATGACGGGTTGCAGGATGCTCTCCGTCAGGACGACGTCTGCGTAGGAGCGCACCTTCTGCTGGGCCGCGGAGTTGCCCTGCGAGACGTCGGTCGCTGACGCCGCGTCCGAGGTTCGCACGGAGACGAACAGTTTGGTCGTCGCTGAGTACTCCGGCGTCGCCAGCACCGCGGCGGCGAACCCTCCACCCGCGCCGAGGAGTGCGCCGATGAGGATGAGCAGCCAGCCCTTGCGGAAGGCCTTGAGCAGGTTCGTGGTCTCCACGGTGCCTCCGATCGATGTCGAGCGGCCCTGATGCCGCTCGTTAAATATATCACATGGTAGTATTACGGTGACCACGAGATCGGAGCAGCCATGACACGCACCTCCCCGACGTTCCGCCCGGACATCCAGGGCCTCCGGGCCATCGCGGTGGCGCTCGTGCTCCTCGAGCACGCGCACCTCGGTGTCACCGGCGGCTTCGTCGGGGTGGACGTCTTCTTCGTGATCTCCGGGTTCCTCATCACCGGGCACCTGATCCGTGAGCTGAGCACTCGCGGACGCATCGATCTCCTCGGGTTCTGGGCTCGACGGGTTCGCCGGATCCTCCCGTCGGCGCTCCTCGTTGCACTCGTGACCCTCGCCGGTGCGGCAGTCCTGATGCCTCCACTCGTGCGACAGCAGCTCGTCGAGGCCGGGATCGCAGCACTGCTCTCGATCCCGAACCTCTACTTCGCCGCCGAGGGCACCGACTACCTCACCGGCGGCGCACCGTCGCCGTTCCAGCACTTCTGGTCCCTCGGGGTCGAAGAGCAGTTCTACCTGCTCTGGCCGATGATGCTCGCCAGCGTCTGGTGGCTCGCCCGTCGGTTGCCCGTCCGGCAACGCTTCGCGGTCATCACGACCACGCTCGCGGTCGCGGTCGTGGTCTCCCTGACACTCGGGATCGTCCTGACTTCGTACGCCCAACCGTGGGCGTTCTTCTCATTGCCGTCTCGCGCGTGGGAGCTCGGGCTGGGTGGTGTCGTCGCCATCGCGGTGCACCGCGGCGCCGTTCTCCGAGGACGCTGGACGCCGATCGTCGGGTGGCTCGGGCTCGCGGGGATCCTGACCGCGGCGCTCGGGTTCGATGCGCGCACGTCCTACCCAGGGGCCGCCATCCTGCTGCCGGTCCTCGCCACGGCTGCGCTCGTGTGGGCCGGGGCGTCGCGACACGTCGCCGGTCCCGGATGCCTCCTCGGCCTGCGCCCGCTGCAGTACCTCGGCGGCATCTCGTACTCGCTCTACCTCTGGCACTGGCCACTGCTGGTGGTCCCGCAGGCCGCGATCGGGCTCGCGACGCCGCTGCAGCCCTTGGCGCGGTGCGTCGCACTCGCCGTCGCGGTCGTGCTCGCCCACGTCACGACGCGCTTCGTCGAGCGCCCGCTCAGGACGGCGGGGCGCAGGGACGGACGGGTCGTGCTCGTCGGGGTCACGGCGACCGTGGCCGCGGTCGCCGTGACCCTCGCCGGGAACACGGTCATCCCGCAGCCTGCTCTCACGAGCCAACGGACCGCCTCACCGACCGTCCCTGCACAGCAGCCGCGCTTCACACCATTCGTCCCGGACAACATCCGCCCGCGGCTCGACGACGCGACGGAGGCCGGCTCCGCGCCCCGCAGCGTCGGGTGTCACAACGTCGGCACCCGTGACACGTCGGTGAACTCGTGCGTGCTGGGTGATCCGTCGGGCTCGATGACGGTCGCGATCGTCGGGGATTCGCACGCAGCACATTGGGTGCCCGCCGTCGAGGCGCTCGCAGCCAGGACGGCCGGGATGCGTGTCCTCGCATTCACCAAGAACGCCTGCACGATTGCCGACGTGCCCGTGCGAGCGATGGGCCGGCACTCCGTCGAGTGCGACACCTGGCGGGGCAAGGTCCTGGACCGGTTGCGTGCGGAGCAGCCCGATGTCGTCCTCATCACCGGATCGGCCCACCTCGACCTTGTGCACGCCGACGACCGGGCTACGCAGTGGCGCGAGGGGCTCGCCCGGACGCTCGCAGCGCTTCCTCGCGACTCGCGGGTGAGCGTCCTCCGTGACACGCCCGAGTTCGCCGAGTCCGTACCGCGATGTCTCTCGGCGAACCTCGAGAACGCCGACGCCTGCGCGATCGACCGATCTGAGGGCCTCGACGACGCATGGGCTGCCATGGAGCGCGAGACCGCCGAATCGGCGGGCCACACCTACGCCGACCTGAACGACTGGTTCTGCTCAGCGTCACGGTGCGGTGTCATCTCGGGGGACACGCTGATGTACCGGGATCACGGCCACCTCACGCGGGAGTGGGCGCGTGCGATGGTGACACCGATCGGCGAGGTGGTCCAGGCCGCACGGTGAGGACGGTCACGCCCGCCGCGACGCCGTCACGGTGAACTTCGGCGTCCGCACCACCTGCCGCGTCTCCCCCACGAACCGCTCCAGCACCGGCCGGTACCGCAGGTGGGAGTTCCAGACGCACCAGAGCTCCCCGCCGGACTGGAGGATCGTGGCCGCGTTCCGGAACATCGCCTCGGCCGCGTCCGTGGTCACGGTCGTGTCCGCGTGGAACGGCGGGTTGCAGAGGACGAGCTGCGCGGAGCCCTCGTCGAGTTCGTCGCCGGCGTCGCTCCGGACGACGAGCACCCGGTCCGCCACGCCGTTGGCCTCGGCCGTGGCGATCGTCGATGCCACGGCGATCTGCGACACGTCCGTGGCGATCACCCGGATGCCCGGTCGACGCCGCGCGAGTGCGGTGGCGATCACCCCGTTCCCGCAGCCGAGGTCGACGGCGGTCCGAGCGCCGGGCACCGCATCGTCCATCGCGTCGAGCAGCACCCGGGTGCCCTGGTCGAGCGAGGTCCCGGCGAACACCCCGCCGTGGGCCACGAGCGTCATCCCGAGGTCGTCGACGTGCACCGACCGCGGCCACGGGTTCGTCGCGTCCGCCCGGGTCGCCTGGGCGCGGAGCGGGTCCTGCGCGATCAGCAGCCGCGACTTCCCACGGCCGCGGGACGCCGTCACCTCGCCGAAGTACCGGCGCAGGACGTCGTTCTGCGAGAGGTTCATGTGCTTCGACACCCCACCGCACAGCAGCACGACGTCGGGCGCGGCGAACCGGGCGACGGCGCGGGCGAGCTCGTCGAGCCGGTCGTTCGACTTCGACAGCCGGAGCAGCACGAGCCGGACGTCGCGGAACGCCTGCTCGAGCGACGAGGGGTGGTGGAAGCCCCGGCGTCCGAAGGTGCCTGCATTGGCCTCGAGCGCACGCACCCCGACGAGGGAGTCCTGCACGACCCGGACGTCCGACGCACCGTGCACCGTGATCGCCCCGAGGGTCAGCACGCCGTACCGGTCGTCGACGACGGCGACCTCGCCGGGCTGCCGGAGCGCGTCGCCGTGCACGTGCGGAGCCTCGTCGAGGATGAAGCGGTCCGTGCCGTCGATCGCGATGAGGTCCGGCGCGTCGTCGTCGCGGCGGCGGAAGAAGTCGGCGAAGTCCGGTGGCACGGCGCCAGCGTACCGATGGTCCCGGTGCGGACGGGTCAGCGAGGCCCGCGGTAGAGCACGATCTGCGTGTTCCGCTGCGGCCGCATGCCGGCACGGAGCGGCACCGCTGCGCCGGTGGTGGTCGCCGCGAACACGCGGGCGCCCGGCCGGTTGATGAGCTGGTCGGCGAGGGCCGTCTCCAGCTCGCTGACGCGCTCGCGCAGGGCGCGGTTCTCGTTCTCGAGCTCGAGGACACGGCGGATCCCCTCGAGCGAGACACTCTCGGACCCGAGGCGCGCGATCTCGCGCAGCTGCGCGACGTCACGCATCGAGTACCGGCGCGACCCGCCGCGCGTACGGCCGGGCACGACCAGGCCGAGCCGGTCGTACTGTCGCAGCGTCTGCGGGTGCATCTCGGCGAGCTCCGCCGCCATCGCGATCGCGAAGACGGGCGAGTTCTCGTCCATGTCGGTCATGGCGTGTTCCTTTCCGTCGTTCGCATGGTCCGGAAACCAGACTGGAGGCACGGCGCGCGTTCCTGACGGAGCCGCGCCGCGCCTCCAGGCCGGGTCTACTGCTGGTGTTGCGCGCCGCTAGCTGCGCGCCTTGGCGAGGAGGTCCGCACGGGGGTCCTCGTCGGGCAGGACCTCGGCGAGGGCCTCGACCGCTTCCCGCTGCTTGTCCGTCAGATGCGACGGCACCGCGACCTGGACGGTCGCGAGCAGGTCGCCCGTCCCGTTCTTGGTGGCGACGCCGCGGCCCTTGACGCGCAGGACGCGACCCGACGGCGTGCCGGGCGCGACCTTCAGCTTGACGGTGGAGCCGCCGAGCGTCGGGACCTCGATCGTCGCGCCGAGTGCCGCCTCGACGAACGTCACGGGGACGTCCAGCCGCAGGTTCTGCCCGTCGCGCTCGAACACCGGGTGCTTGCGGACGGTGACGGTGACCACGAGGTCACCGGCCTCCCCGCCGTCGGGCGAGGGTTCGCCGCGCCCACGGAGCCGGATCTTCTGCCCGTCCGCGACCCCCGCGGGGATCCGGACGTTCACCGGACGGCCGTTGCCCTGCGAGAGCTTGACGGTGTCGCCGGCGATCGCGGTGGTGAAGTCGAGGGTCGTCGTCGCGGTGACGTCGCGGCCCTTCGTCGGCCCACCGAAGCCGCGGTAGCCGCCGGTGGTCTGGCCGAAGCCGCCGCCACCGCCGAACATCCCGCCGAGGATGTCCTCGAAGCCACCGGCGCCACCTGCTCCGCCCTGGCCGAAGCGGACACGCTGTCCGCCCCCGCCCTGACCGAACATGCCGCCGAAGACGTCCTCGAAGCCGCCGCCCTGGCCCGGGCCACCCGCGGTGAAGCGGGCGCCGGAGCCCATGGCGCGGACCTGGTCGTACTCCTGGCGCTGCTCCTTGTCGGAGAGCACCGAGTACGCCTCGCTGATCTCCTTGAAGCGGTTCTCGGCGGCGGCGTCACCCGGGTTGGAGTCCGGGTGGTACTGCCGCGCGAGCTTCCGGTAGGTCTTCTTCAGCTCAGCGTCACTCGCCGTCTTGTCGACGCCGAGGACCTTGTAGAAGTCCTTGTCGAACCAGTCCTGACTGGCCATGAATCCCTACCTCCTCCCCGCGCTCAGGCCGGGACCGCCACCGCGACCTTGGCCGCACGGAGGACGCGCTCACCGAGCTTGTAGCCCGGCTCGACGACGTCCGCCACGGTCTGGCCGGTGGCGCCCGGTGTCGGGAGCTGCACGATCGCCTCGTGGATGTTCGGGTCGAAGGACTCACCCTTCTCGCCGATCTGCACGAGCTTGAACTTCTCGAAGCCGCCGCGGATCTTCTGCCCGATGACCTGCATGGGGCCCTCGGCGAGGTCACCGTGCGCCTCGGCGCGGGTGAGGTCGTCGAGCGCCGGCAGGAGTGCCCGGACGACCTCGGCGATGGCGACCTCGCGGTTGGCCTCGCGGTCGCGCTCGACGCGCTTCCGGAAGTTCACCAGCTCGGCCTGCGCACGGAGCATGTCCGCACGCATCTCGGCGACCAGGTCGCGGTCCTCCGTGCTGAGCTTGTCCTCCGCGATGCCACGGGCGGCGTCGGCGAGGAGTGCCTCGTCCTCGGGGGAGAGGTCGTTCGCCGCCGGGCCCCCGGCGGCGGGGCCGTCGGTCGGTACTTCGACGTCGGGCCCCTCCGCCTCGATGAGGTCCTCGGGCTCGGCCGCGTTCGTGGCGTCGCCCTCGACCTGGGGCTCGTCCGCGTTCGGCACGTTGTCCTTGGGATCCGTCATCGTTACTTCTTGTCCTTGTCGTCCTCGTCGTCCACGACCTCGGCGTCGACGATGTCCTCGTCGTCCTGTGCCGCCTGGTCGGCGGTGGGCTGCTCACCGGCCGGGGCGCCTGCGTCCTGCTGGGCGTAGATGGCCTGGCCGAGCTTGCCCTGCGACTCGTTGAGCTTGTCGAAGGCGGTCTTCACGGCCTCGTCGTCCTCGCCGGCGAGCGCGGACTTGAGGGCGTCGACGTCGGCCTGCACCTCGGACTTGACGTCCGCGGGGAGCTTCTCGTCGTTCTCCTTGATGAGCTTCTCGATCGAGTAGACGAGCTGCTCGGCCTGGTTGCGACGCTCGTTGGCCTCACGGCGAGCCTTGTCCTCGGCCGCGTGCTCCTCGGCTTCGCGGACCATGCGCTCGATGTCCTCCTTCGGCAGCGACGAGCCGCCGGAGATGACCATCGACTGCTCCTTGCCGGTGCCCTTGTCCTTCGCGGACACGTGCACGATGCCGTTCGCGTCGATGTCGAAGGTGACTTCGACCTGCGGGACGCCACGGGGAGCCGGCGCGATGCCGGTGAGCTCGAAGGTGCCGAGCGGCTTGTTGTCGCGGGTGAACTCGCGCTCGCCCTGGAAGACCTGGATCGCGACCGACGGCTGGTTGTCGTCAGCGGTCGTGAAGGTCTCGCTGCGCTTCGTCGGGATCGCGGTGTTGCGGTCGATGAGCTTCGTCATCAGGCCGCCCTTGGTCTCGATGCCGAGCGACAGCGGCGTGACGTCGATGAGGAGGACGTCCTTGCGCTCGCCCTTCAGGACACCGGCCTGCAACGCGGCGCCGACGGCCACGACCTCGTCCGGGTTGACGCCCTGGTTCGGGGACTTGCCGCCGGTCAGCGACTTGACGACCTCGGCCACGGCGGGCATGCGGGTCGAGCCACCGACGAGCACCACGTGCGCGATGTCGTTGACGGAGACACCGGCTTCCTTGATGACGTCGTTGAACGGCTTCTTCGTGCGGTCGAGCAGGTCGGAGGTCATCTGCTCGAACTGGGCGCGCGAGATGGTCTCGTCGAGGTTGAGCGGACCGTCTGCCGTCAGCGTCAGGTACGGGAGCTGGATGCTCGCCGACATCTGCGACGACAGTTCCTTCTTCGCCTGCTCGGCGGCTTCCTTGAGGCGCTGCTTCGCGATCTTGTCCGTCGAGAGGTCGACGCCGTGCTCGTCCTTGAACTTCTTCACGAGGTAGTCGACGATGCGCTGGTCCCAGTCGTCACCACCGAGGCGGTTGTCACCGGAGGTCGCACGGACCTGGATCGTGGAGAAGTCGTCGTCCTTGCCCACCTCGAGCAGGGAGACGTCGAACGTGCCACCACCGAGGTCGAAGACCAGGATGAGCTCGTCTTCCTTGCCCTTGTCGAGGCCGTACGCCAGAGCAGCGGCGGTCGGCTCGTTGATGATGCGGAGGACGTTGAGACCGGCGATCTCACCGGCGTCCTTCGTGGCCTGGCGCTCGGCGTCGTTGAAGTACGCCGGCACGGTGATGACCGCGTCGGTGACGTCTTCACCGAGGTACTGCTCGGCGTCGCGCTTGAGCTTGCCCAGGATGCGGGCCGAGATCTCCTGCGGCGTGTACTTCTTGCCGTCGATGTCCGTCGTCCAGTCGGTGCCGATGTGGCGCTTGACCGATGCGATGGTGCGGTCGACGTTCGTGACGGCCTGGCGCTTGGCGGTCTCGCCGACCAGCACCTCGCCGTCCTTGGTGAAGGCGACGATCGACGGCGTGGTGCGCATGCCTTCGGCGTTGGCGATGACCGTGGGCTCACCGCCCTCGAGCACGCTGACGACCGAGTTGGTGGTTCCGAGGTCGATGCCTACTGCACGTCCCATGTGTGGGTGCTCCTTCTGTTGGTGCGGGTCTTGCTGAAGTCGTTGGACTTGCGTCCGATGGACTCAACTCTACTCCTGCCAGGAGGCGCGTCAAGTCTGGGAGCTGGAAGTTGCGTCCGAATGACTCAAGTTGTTGCCATGACGAGTGTTGTATTTCACGCCGGTGTTTGATATTGTGGTATGGCAGCGGGGTGTCCCGCGACCACGATGACCGCAGATCGCGGGCGACCCGATCGTCCCGAGCGAGAGCACGCGGCCTGATCCCCTCGAAAGGGACCTTCACCATGTCAAGCAACAAGAAGCGGTTCGCGAAGGGTCTGGGTGCTTCGGTGCTCACCGTCGCGACCCTCGCCTCCGGCCTGTCCTTCGGGGCAGCACCTGCCTCCGCCCTTACACGGACTCCTGGCATCGATCCGGACAAGCCCGCCCATTCGTCTTCCTACGGTGCGCTGTACGGAAAGTACGGTGGTACGTACGTCGCATACATCATGTCGGGTGCCGACTTGTCCTACAGGCACTTCAGCACCGCTGATGAGGCTCGAGATGCGGCGGTGCGGGTCAGTGTCCCCGCCGGGTCGTTCGCGCAACAGCTCCGAGTGGAGGCAACGGATCTCTGCCTCAGCCTCACTGCCACGAATTTCGTGTCCTGCGATCCCTCTGATGCCGCGCAGCGGTTCTTCGTGGAGGATGCGTCGGGCCCCCGGCCACTCGACCGCCCGAACAGCTGGCTCGTACCCTGGAACACGTCCTGGGCGGAGTTCACGGAGTCAGGCCAGAAGACAGAGTTCGCTGCCCCCTTCTCCGGCTTTTACGGGGCGGTCGACTCGATCGACGTTCCGGCGCGCGAGGCACTTGTCAGCGGAATCGCCGCCCCTGCTGCGGATGTGGTGTTGCAGTGGGGCGATGGCGAGTTCGAGGACCAGACGCGTGTGAACGATGACGGCGTGTGGGACTTCCGTCTCGACGAGTTGGAGCTGGGGTCGAACCCGGTGAAGCTGCTGCAGTACGAGAACCAGGAAATCACCGCGGAATACGACCTTGATGTCGAGCTGAGGATCGCGGACCTGGTCGTGGACCACGCGTTCGGCACGGATCGTGATGACCTCGTCACGCTTTCCGGGACCGCGCACCCTGGCGCGGTCGTACAGGTGTTCAACGAGGACGACCAGATGGTCGTTGCGTCGGAGCCGGCGAACGCGATCTCGGGTGCGTGGTCGGTTGAACTGCCTGCCCCGAACAAGGGTGGCAAGTACGACCTCAATGTGTACCAGTCGCTCCAGGGCGAGCGGGCCAGCAAGACTGCCGTGTCGGTCGATTACGGGAGGCAGCTTCTCGTCGAGCGTCCCGAGGACGGGTTCTTGCACCCGGGCGGGCAGGTCGATGTGCGCGGCAAGGGTGAGCCTGGCGCTGTCGTCGAGGTGCGAGAAGGGGACCGGCTCGTGGGTGGGCCCGCAACGGTCCGTGACACTCAGAACTGGAGCTTGAAGACCGCGGACCTCAACGAGAACGAGCATGAGCTGAAGGTCACGCAGAAGTCGAAGGGCGGCAACGTCCAGACCGAGACCATCGTGGTCAACCCGGGCGAGGGCACGGTCGAGCTCACTGCCGACGGTCGTTTCGACGCGGCCGATCCGACGAAGCCGGCGACGGCGTTCGGCGCCGCCCCGACCGGATCGAGCGTCGTGCTGCGCAACTCGATCGAACAGGAGATCGGCCGGACGGTCGCGAAGGGCGACGCGTACGAGATCCCGATCGACCCCGACAAGGCGACCTCCGGCGCGAACTCGTTCAGTGTCGTCATCGAGGGTGCGCCGGAGGACGTGAAGTCGTTCACCCTGAATTACGGCGCGCCCGCTGCGCCGGTGGTCGTGACGACGCCGACGAAGGACGGCACGGTCGCTCCGGGGACGGTCGCGTTCGCGGGGACCGGGCAGGCCGGCTCGAAGGTCGTGGTCCGAGGCTCGACGCGCGAGGTCGCGTCCGCGAAGGTGAACGGGGAAGGCGCCTGGTCGGCGAACTCCACGATGGAGCTGGGGACGGGCGACTACGACCTGTACTTCGACCAAATCGGCAAGGGCGGGCTGACGTCCACGATCCGTCACCGGTTCACGATCGGTGCGGTGACCCCGATCGTGACGCCGCACACGGTCACCAGCCCGGGCGAAGGGGAGGTCCTCGACACCCTCGCACCGGTGTTCCGGGGTACCGGGCACGAGGGCGCGACGATCTCGGTGCGTGGGTCCTCGCGTGAGGTCGCCTCGGGCACGGTGGTGGACGGTCAGTGGGTCGCGAAGACCGATCCGAACAAGCCGCTGGCGCCGGGGGAGTACAACCTCTACGTCGACCAGTCGATCCGCGGCACGCTCGTCGGCACGATCCGCGTGCACTTCATCGTCTCGAACGAGTCCTTCCGGCAGTTGACGCTCTCGGCGCCGGCCCAGGACGAGCAGGTGATGGTGCTGCGTCCCACGTTCGTCGGGACCGCCACTCCGGGGGCGGAGATCCGGGTCGCCTCGTCGCGGACAGAAGTCGCCACGACCACGGTCGGGCAGGACGGCACCTGGCGTGCCACCGCTGACTTCGACCTCAAGCGGGGCGGCGAGTACAGGGGTCTCGAGGTGAAGCAGACCACCGCGTCGGGCAAGACCTCGACCGTGTCGGCCAACTTCACGGTCGACCGCAACGCCCAGTAACACCACACCGCAGCCCATGCGCTGCACCGGGAGGGCCCGACGACCGGTCGGGCCCTCCCACCCCATCACTTCCGACAGAGCCCCATCCCGAACGAAAGGCGCCGTCATGCGCACGTCCCGAATCCTTGCTCCCACTCTTGCCGCCGTCGCGCTCGTGGTCGTGCTCGCCGGCTGCTCCGCCACGGACGAGCGGAAGTCGTCGTCAGCGGCCGGATCCGAGTCCTCGGCGTCGGCCTCCGCGAAGACCTCGGTGCTCCGCGACGCCGAGGTGCGCGTGCCGGAGACGAAGAAGACCGTCACGTGCGCCGAGGGAGCTGCCGTCGTGGACCAGTCCGGGGCGGAGGTCACCGTGGACGGCGCCTGCGCCAAGGTGACGGTGTCGGGCAACGACTCGATCGTGCACCTCGGCGATGTCGAGGAACTGATCGTCGAGAGCGCGATCTCCCGGATCACCGTCGGGACCGCCGACAGGGTCGTGCTGTCGGGCAACGCCAACGACGTCCTCTACTCCGGTGCGGCGCCGTCGAAGGTCGACGACCGCGGCGCCCAGAACATCATCGAGAAGCAGGGCGAGTAGCTCGGCACACACGCAGAAGGCCCCCGCTAACGCGGGGGCCTTCTGCGTGTCCGGATCAGGCCGGGACGTAGTCGAACGTGTCCGGGTCCGGACCGGTGCGGTGCCCCTTGTCGAGCGACGAGATCGCCGTCATGTCCTCGTCGGAGAGCTCGAAGTCGAAGATCGTGAAGTTCTCCTCGACGCGGGCGCGGGTGACCGACTTCGGGAAGACGATGTCACCGCGCTGGATGTGCCAGCGGAGGACGACCTGCGCCGCGGACTTGCCGACGTTGCCGGCGATGCGGGTGATCGTCTCGTCGTCGAGCACGAGGCCCTGCGCGATGGGCGACCAGGCCTCGGTCGCGATGCCGTGCTCGCGGTCGTAGGCGCGGAGCTCGTCCTGCGTGAGGTACGGGTGCACCTCGATCTGGTTCACGGCCGGGGTGATCGTGGTCTCGGCGGCGAGGCGGTTGAGGTGGTGGGCCTGGAAGTTGCTCACGCCGATCGAGCGGGCGGTGCCGCCGCGGTAGAGCTCCTCCATCGCCTTCCACGTCGGCACGAAGTCCGACACGGTGGGCAGCGGCCAGTGGATGAGGAAGAGGTCGGTGTAGCCGCCGAGCAGGTCGGCCGACTTCTTGCCGTTCTCCAGCGCTGCCTCGGGGTCGTGGAAGCCGTTGTTGAGCTTCGACGTGACAAAGATCTCCTCGCGCGGGATGCCCGAGGCCTCGATGGCCTCGCCGACCTCCTTCTCGTTGCCGTACATCTCAGCGGTGTCGATGTGGCGGTAGCCGACCTCGAGCGCCGCGAGCGTCGCTTCCTTCGTCTCGGAGGGGTCGATCTGGAAGACGCCGAAGCCGAGCTGCGGGATGGTCTTGCCGTCGTTCAGGGTGATGTTCGGAACGGTCATGGTCCGAGTCAACCAAAGGGCACCCAGCAGGCATTCCGGCAACGTTCAGCCCGGGCGAGCCGTCGCCGCCCGACGTACCCCGCTACGCCAGCGCCGCCGTGATGTACGCCTGCAGCGCCAGCCCGTACGCCTCTGCCGCGTCGTCGGACGTGAACGAACGATCAGCGCCGTCGACCGTCGCCACCACCGTGAACCCCGCCGACAGGGACACGAACGCCGGCCCGAGCAGCCCACGCAGCTGGTCCTCGCGCGGGAGCCAGAGGGACTCCGCGGCGTCGACCGAGTCGAGCGCCCACTCGGTCGTCCCGTTGAACCCGAGCACCGTCCCCGAGGGGTAGTCGTGCCGCTCCACGGTCATCTCGGACACCGTGTAGACGTCGTCGTCGACGCCCGGTTTGTCGATCACGAACCGGTCACCGGTCGTCGGGTGCCACCGCAGGCCGGCGTCGCGCAGGGCGGTGGCGAGTGCAACACTGATCACGTCTTCCAGCCTGCCACTCGCAGTCCTGCAAGGTCGCCGTACTAGCATCGCCGAGCACCCCGACGCGCGACCGCACCAGCGTTCCGCGCGCGCGACGCGACGACGCCCGGGCAACCGGTGCCGCGCCTCCCGGCCGAGAACCCGGCCACGAGGCGGGCCCCCGGCCGGCGTCCCGACCGCAGCGGACACCAACCCGTCCGCCGAAGAGAAGGACCCGCATGACCCTCGAACGCGAGGAACTCCGCGACGGCTGGACCGTGACCATGGCGGGTGAGGCGCCGCCAGCAGGCGCGCCGGCCGACGTCGTGGGCCGGACCATCGGCGCCACCGTGCCGGGGCAGGTCCACACCGACCTCGAGCGCGAGGGGCTGCTGGCGGACCCCACGTTCGACCGGAACGAGGACGGCGCCAAGTGGGTCGGCCGGGCCGACTGGTCCTACCAGCGCACCGTCTACGTCGACCCGCGGGGCTTCGAGCGCGTGGACCTCGTGTGCGACGGGCTCGACACCGTCGCCGAGCTCAGCCTCGACGGCGTCGTGGTGGGGACGACGCGGAACATGCACCGCCGCTACCGGTTCGACGCTCGAGACAGCACCGGCGGCGTCGGCCGCGGGGAGAAGACGCTCGAGCTCCTGTTCGAGTCGCCCTACCGCGAGGCCGGACGCGTCGCGGCGAAGGTCGGCAGCATGCCCGGGCCCTACGACGAGCCGTTCCCGTACATCCGCAAGATGGCATCGAACTTCGGGTGGGACTGGGGGCTGACGGCGGTCACGAGCGGCCCGTGGCGACCGGTCGCGATCGAGCGCTGGTCGACCGCCAGGCTGCGCGACGTCCGGCCCCTGGTCGACGTCGAGGCGGGCGAGGGCGTGCTGGACGCGCACATCACCGTCGAGCGCTCCGGGCTGAACGACCTCGACCAGGACGGCGAGGACGACGACCTCGTGCTCGTCGTGACGGTCAGCGGAGCGACGGCCGAGGGTGGCACCACCCGCCAGCGCTCCCGCGCGCAGCTGACCCCGCGCGACGACGAGACCGTGGTCACGGTGCGTGTGCCGGAGGTCCAGCGGTGGTGGCCGCGTGGCTACGGCGCGCAGGACCTGTACGACGTCGTGGTCGAGCTGCAGACGGTCGACGGCGAGGTCCTCGACCGCTCGACGTTCCGCACCGGTTTCCGCTCGACGCGCATCGAGACGACGTCCGACAGCATCGGCAAGCCGTTCAACGTGCACGTCAACGGCACGCTCATCGACGTCCGCGGCGTGAACTGGATCCCGGACGACGTCATCGTCTCGCGGGTGTCGCGCGACCGGGCCGACGACCGTCTGCGCGCGGCAGCGGACCTCAACGTCAACCTCGTGCGGGTCTGGGGCGGCGGGGTCTACGAGTCGAACGACTTCTACGAGGTCTGCGACGAGCTCGGACTGCTCGTCTGGCAGGACTTCCCGTTCGCCTGCTCGGCCTACCCCGAGGGCGAGCCGATCCGCAGCGAGGTCATCGCCGAGGCCCGGGACAACGTCGCCCGGCTCGCACGGCACCCCTCGCTCGTGCTCTGGAACGGCAACAACGAGAACATCTGGCTGCACGAGGTCGACGGCTGGGAGGCCTCGCTCGAGGGCCGCGGCTGGGGTCTGGACTACTACCTCGACCTGCTGCCGACGATCGTCGACGCGGTCGACCCCTCGCGCTTCTACACGGTCGCCTCGCCGTGGTCGGGCTCCGAGTCGCTCGCCGCGAACGACGTCGACCACGAGACGCACCACTCGTGGGACGTCTGGAACCGGCTCCCGGACACCGCCTACCGCGACTCGGTGCCGCGGTTCGTCTCGGAGTTCGGCTGGCAGGCACCGCCCGCCTGGCGGACGCTGCGCGACGCGGTGCGGGACTCGCCGCTCGCGGTGGACTCGCCCGGGGTCGTCCACCACCAGAAGGCCGCGGACGGCATGGGGAAGCTCGCGCGGGGCCTCGAGCCGCGGTTCGGGTCCGTGGCGCCGGCCGAGTTCGACCGGTGGCACTACCTGACGCAGCTGCAGCAGGCGCGCGCCATCGCGACGGGCGTCGAGCACTGGCGGACGCACTGGCCCCGGAACACCGGCGTCGTCGTGTGGCAGCTGAACGACCTCTGGCCGGTCTCGTCGTGGTCGGCGATCGACTCGGCCGGGCGGCTGAAGCCGCTGGCGCACGAGCTGCGGCGGCTCTACGACGACGTGCTGCTGACGATCCGTCCGGTGTCCTCGGTCGCGGCTGCGGTCGCGTCCGGTCCGTCGGGCGGGTCCGGTCCGGCGGTCGGGTCGGGTCCGGCGGGTGGGTCCGCTCCGGCGGGCGCGTCCGGTCCGGCGGGCGCGTCCGGTCCTGCGGGCGAGCCGTCGGGGCAGCCAGGAGGCGCGGATCGCCCGACCACGTCGGCCTCCGTCGGTGAGACGGCCGATCTGGGCGATCTGGCGGACACGCTCTCGCTCGGGGTGTCGCCCGGGGCGTTCGGCAACGCGCCCATCGAGGTCGCCGTCCGCTCGACCCGTACGGGGCACGACAGCGTCGTCCGCGTGCGGCGGGTCACCCTCGCGGGGACGGTCCTCGCGGAGGCGTCGCTCCCCGTCCGCCTGTCCGCCGCCGGTGTCGCCGTGGTGGCACTGCCGGAGTCGGTCGGCGTGGTCGACGACCCGACGAACGAGCTCGTCGTCGCGGACATGGACTGGCGACGGGCGGTGTGGACCCCGGGACCCGACAAGGACATGCGCTGGGAGCCGGCACGGTACCGGACCGCCTTCACCGCAGCTCCCGACGGCGACGGCCTCGACCTCGTCGTCGAGGCGGAGGGCCTCGTGCGGGACCTCCTCTTCCAGCCCGACCGGGTCGCACCCGGGGGCACTGTCGACCGCGGGTTCATGACCCTGCTGCCGGGGGAGCGGGTCGCCTACCGACTGCGCGGCGTGACCGAGGCGGACATCCCGGCGCTCACCGCGGCTCCCGTGGCGTGGACCCTCGCGGACGTGCTCGACCATTGATATGCAGAACTCCAGCGTGATATTCTGATCGGAGTGCCGTTCCGTCCTCCCGGATGACGGCGGCACCCGGTCGGTCCTTCCCCGGCCGGTGGCCGACAGGAGGGCTCCCGATGTCACTCGCGATGCGACCGCTGAGCGCGGTGTCCCGTTCCGTCGAGGTCGTCGGGCGTCCGACCCGCAGCCGGACCCGCCGCAGTCGTGCGACGGGCTTCGGCCTGGCCGGGCTCGACCTGGGGTTGTTGCTCGTCGCGTTCGCCGTCGCCCACGTGGTCCGGTTCCCCGGTGAGCTCCCCGCGGGTTCGAGCGCTGCCGGGTGGACCGAGTTCGTGGTCGCCCCCGTGATGATCGTGGTCTGGATGGTCCTGCTCACGGTGTCCCGCAGCCGAGACCCGCGCATCGTCGGCGTCGGCGGCGACGAGTTCCGGCGACTCATCACCGCGAGCCTCGTCACCGTCGCGACGGTGGCCGGGGTCGCGTACGCCGTCCAGGTCGACCTCGCCCGCGGCTACGTCGCCATCGCGTTCCCGCTCGGGCTGCTCCTCCTCGCGATCGGTCGGAAGGCCGTCCGGACCGTGCTCGCTCGACGTCGCTGCCGGGGTGAGGGGCTGCAGGACGTCCTGCTCGTCGGCGACCTCGACGACGTGACCTACGTCGGACGGCGCATCGCGGCCACCCCTGCGGCGGGGTACCGCGTCCGGGCGGTCATCTCCGACTGCGTCCGGCCCGGGTCCCGGGTGCCGCTCGGGGACACGAGCGTCCCGGTGATCGACGGGGTCGACGCCGTCCTCGACCGGGCCCAGAGCGAACCGGTGGCCGCCGTGGTGGTCGCCGGCGCGATCCGGGGCGGGCACGAGCGACTCCGGCGGCTCGGATGGCAACTGGAGGCGCACGGCGTCGAACTCGTGGTGTCCTCGCCGCTGGCGGACATCGCCGCCGGTCGGGTGCACGAACGACCCGTCGACGGCCTGCCGCTCATGCACGTCGAGACGCCCGACTACCGGCGGCGGATCGGCAAGCGGACGCTCGACGTCGTCGGCGCCGGCATCGGTCTGCTGCTCCTCGCGCCGGTGTTCGCCGTCATCGCCCTGGTCATCCGCGCGGACGACCGTGGCCCCGTGTTCTTCCGCCAGACCCGCGTGGGGCGCGACGGGCGGGAGTTCCCGATCCTCAAGTTCCGGACGATGTGCGTCGACGCCGAAGCCCGGATGGCCGCGCTCGAGCAGGAGAACGAGGGCGCGGGGCCGCTCTTCAAGATGAAGCACGATCCGCGCATCACCCGGGTCGGTGCGTTCCTGCGTCGGACGTCCCTCGATGAGCTGCCGCAGCTGTGGAACGTCCTGACCGGTTCGATGAGCCTGGTGGGCCCCCGACCCGCCCTCCCGCGCGAGGTCGCCCTGTACGAGGACTTCGCCGACCGTCGGCTGCTCGTGACCCCGGGCATCACCGGGCTCTGGCAGGTGAGCGGCCGCTCGGACCTCGACTGGGCCGACGGTGTCCGGCTCGACCTGCACTACGTCGAGAACTGGTCCTTCGTCCACGACGTCGTCATCCTCGCCCGGACCATCCCGTCCGTGCTGCGCTCCCGAGGTGCCTACTGACCCGGTCGCGCCTGACCCGCGACCGGCACGCGCACCCCCCCCGGCTGCAACGGCAGTCCGGGGGTGCTGCCTGTGCGAACGGTGTCCGTTCGGGTGCCCGGCCTGGGTTTCCCGACCGGTGCGAGTTACGATGGGTGCACGACGGACTTCCGCCGCACGCGTCGACGGTGACTCGGAGACGGCGACCAGATCCAGATTCAAGGAGTCATGATGCTCGGAAACCTCGGTGGCGTACACCTGCTGATCATCCTCGGGATCGTCATCCTGCTGTTCGGTGCGACCAAGCTCCCGGCACTCGCCAAGGGCCTCGGGCAGTCGATCAACATCTTCAAGAAGGAGATGGGCGACGACGAGAAGAAGGCCAAGGGCACCGACCCCGGCGTGCAGGCCACGACCGTGACGAACACCGCGGCCGAGCCGGCTCCGCAGCCGGTCGTCAACCCCGGCCCGTCGGTCCAGCCGAACTCGGACTCCAGGAACTAGGACCCCAGCCCCGTCCTGTCGGCAGCCCCCGCGACCCCATCGGTCGCGGGGGCTTCGTCGTGTCCGGCGAGTTGTCCACAGGTCCTCCGAGGGGCAGGCGGGACCGCGCGCGGTGGCGGAGGATGGGCACATGACGACCCCAGCCCCGTCGGCCACGGCCCCGCTCCGCGACGACCGCCGTGTCGTGCTCGTCGTCGCGATCCTGTCGTCCTTCGTCGTGGGACTCGACTCGAGCGTCGTGAACGTGGCGCTCCCCGCCATCCGCGACGAACTCGGCGGGGGACTGGTCGTGCAGCAGTGGACGGTGGACGCGTACCTCGTGACGCTCGGTTCGCTCATCCTCGTGGCCGGCAGTCTGTCCGACCTGTTCGGCCGCGTCCGCATCATCACGTGTGGCCTCGTGGTCTTCGGGATCGCCTCGATCGTGTGCGCGATCGCCCCCACGGGCGAGGTCCTCATCGTCGCCCGGGCGCTGCAGGGCGTCGGTGGTGCGCTCGTGAGCCCGAGTGCCCTCGCGCTCATCGTGGCGGCGTTCCGCGGTGCGGCCCAGGCGAAGGCGATCGGCACGTGGACGGCGTGGTCGAGCGCGGCGACGATCCTCGGGCCGGTCGTCGGCGGCCTCGTCGTGGACGGCGTCGGCTGGCGGTGGATCTTCGTGCTGACGGCCGTGCCGATCGCGGTGACGATCCCGCTCGTGTCACGGATCTCGGCGGACGTCCGGGTGGGGCCGCGGGCGCACG
The DNA here is from genome assembly GCF_031455235.1 of Curtobacterium sp. 320. Classification (NCBI taxonomy): domain Bacteria; kingdom Bacillati; phylum Actinomycetota; class Actinomycetes; order Micrococcales; family Microbacteriaceae; genus Curtobacterium; species Curtobacterium sp. 320. The sequence goes on from NZ_JAVDSI010000005.1 coordinate 25,470, forward strand.
TGGACGTGGTCGGCGCCGTGCTGGCGGTCGTGGGCGTCGGCGGTGTCGTCCTCGGGTTGATCGAGCAGGAGCGCATCGGGTGGGGCGCGCCGGTCGTCCTCGCCGCGCTGGTGCTCGGCGGGGCCGCGCTCGTGGCGTTCGTGCCGTGGGAGCTCCGCGTCACCCGCAGGCACGGTGCACCCCTGGTCCCGCTCGAGCTCTTCCGTGCGCGGAACTTCACCGTCGGCAACCTCGCGACGCTGTCGATCTACGGGGCCCTCGGGATGGTGTTCTTCGTCGTGACGCTGTTCCTGCAAGAGGTCTGGCGGTTCCCGGCCTGGCTCGCCGGCCTCGCGACGCTGCCCCCGACCGTGATGCTCCTGCTCCTCTCCACCACGGTCGGGTCGCTGGCCGACCGCTGGGGTCCGCGGTGGTTCATGGCCGCCGGTCCTGCGATCGCCGCGGTCGGGGCGCTCCTGCTGCTCTTCGCCGGTGACGAGCCGATCGGGTACTGGTGGTCGGTGCTCCCCGGTCTGGTGCTCGTCGGAGCGGGGATCGCGTTGATGGTGACGCCGCTGACGAGTGCGGTCCTCGGGTCGGTCCCGCAGTCGGAGGCGGGTGCGGGCTCGGCCGTCAACAACGCGATCGCGCGGATCGCCGGGCTCGTCATGGTCGCGCTCGCCGGGATCGTCCTCGGCGGTGCGGTGAGCGTCGAGGGACTGCACCGCGCGATGGTCGTGATGGCGCTGCTGCTCCTCGCCGGCGCACTCGTGAGTGCCGTCGGCATCCGGAACCCGCGGCGGGAATCTCCCGCTGCGAACGCAAGTTGAGTGGAGTAGACTCAACTACAGGACCACCGCAACGAAAGGACGGAACGCATGGCGAACCTCCAGGGCGCTCCTGACTCGCAAGAGCGACAGAAGACCGCCCTCGAGCAGTACGGCGTCGACCTCACGGCGATCGCCCGCAACGGCAAGCTCGACCCGGTGATCGGGCGGGACGCCGAGATCCGACGCGTCTCCCAGGTGCTGACGCGTCGCACCAAGAACAACCCCGTGCTCATCGGGGAACCCGGCGTCGGCAAGACGGCCGTCGTCGAAGGACTCGCCCAGCGGATCGTCGCGGGTGACGTCGCCGACTCCCTCAAGGACAAGCGGCTCGTGTCGCTCGACATGTCCGCCCTCATCGCCGGCGCGAAGTACCGCGGCGAGTTCGAGGAGCGGCTCAAGGCCGTGCTCAAGGAGATCAACGATTCCGACGGGCAGGTCATCACGTTCATCGACGAGCTGCACACGCTCATGGGCGCCGGTGGGGGCGAAGGCTCCGTGGCCGCGTCGAACATGCTCAAGCCGATGCTCGCGCGCGGAGAGCTCCGACTCATCGGCGCGACGACGCTCGACGAGTACCGCGAGTACATCGAGAAGGACGCCGCCCTCGAACGGCGCTTCCAGCAGGTCTTCGTGGGGGAGCCCAGCGTCGAGGACACCGTGGCGATCCTCCGCGGCCTGAAGGAGCGCTACGAGGCGCACCACAAGGTCACGATCAACGACTCAGCGCTCGTGGCCGCGTCGAGCCTGTCGAACCGGTACATCTCCGGTCGGCAGCTGCCCGACAAGGCGATCGACCTCATCGACGAAGCCGCGAGCCGGCTCCGGATGGAGATCGACTCGAGCCCGGTCGAGATCGACGAGCTCAAGCGCACCGTGGACCGGTTGCGCGTCGAGGAGTTCGCGCTGAAGCAGGAGAAGGACGACGCGTCGAAGGCCCGGCTGGAGACGCTGCGGGCCGAGCTCGCGAGCCGCGAGACCCTGCTCGGCGAACTCGAGCAGCGGTGGCAGGCCGAACGCGCCAGCCTCAACCGCATCGGTGAACTCAAGCAGCAGCTCGACGACCTCAACATGCGCTCCCAGCGGGCACAGCGCGAGGCCGACTACGAACTCGTGTCGCGCATCGAGTACAGCGAGAAGCCCCGGATCGAGGCCGAGCTCGCCGCCGCCGAACAAGCCGAGCAGGCCGACCGGATGGTGAACGACAGCGTCACCGACGAGGACATCGCCGCCGTGATCGCGCAGTGGACGGGCATCCCCCTCGGGCGCCTGCTGCAGGGCGAGACCGAGAAGCTCCTGCACCTCGAGAACGAACTCGGCCGTCGGATCATCGGGCAGCGCTCCGCCGTCTCGACCGTGTCGGAAGCGGTCCGTCGCACCCGCGCGGGCATCTCCGACCCGGACCGTCCGACGGGCTCGTTCCTGTTCCTCGGCCCCACCGGCGTCGGCAAGACCGAGCTGGCCAAGGCGCTCGCCGAGTTCCTGTTCGACGACGAGAAGGCACTCGTCCGGATCGACATGAGCGAGTACGGCGAGAAGCACTCGGTCGCGCGGCTCATCGGCGCCCCGCCCGGGTACGTCGGCTACGAGGCCGGCGGGCAGCTCACCGAGACCGTCCGGCGTCGCCCGTACTCCGTGGTGCTGCTCGACGAGATCGAGAAGGCCCACCCCGAGGTCTTCGACGTGCTCCTGCAGGTCCTCGACGACGGCCGCCTGACCGACGGTCAGGGCCGGACGGTGGACTTCCGGAACACGATCCTCATCCTGACGTCGAACCTCGGGTCGCAGTTCATGACCGACCAGTCGATCACCGACGTGCAGCGCGAGGAGGCTGTCCGCGAGCTCGTCCAGCAGGCCTTCCGGCCCGAGTTCATCAACCGACTCGACGACATCGTCGTGTTCCAGGCGCTCACGCAAGAGGACCTCGGCCAGATCGTGTCGCTCTACGTCGACCGGCTCGCACGCCGGCTGACCGACCGCCGACTGGAGCTGGCCGTCACCCCGGACGCCCGGGCCTGGCTCGCCGAGCGCGGGTACGACCCGGTGTACGGAGCGCGTCCGCTCCGCCGGCTCATGCAGCGGCAGATCGACGACCGGTTGGCGCGGGCGATCCTCGCCGGTGACGTGCGTGACGGGGACACCGTCCGCGTCGACGTCGCCGCAGGCGGCGACGAGCTGACGGTGGAGCCGTTCGAACTCGCGGAGATCGTCGAGGAGTAGGCGGCGCACTGGACGTGACGACCTGGAGGGGCGGTGCCGGTTCCTGGGACCGGCACCGCGCCTCCAGGCCTACGGTCCAGGGCATGCCTGAGATCCGAGCGTTCCGTCGCCTCACCGACGCCGTCGAGCACGCGAGCGTGCTCGACAAGGCCGTCGACATCGATCGTTCCGTGGTGAACGCCCTCGCGAAGCCGAAGGCACTGCGCCAGCTGCTCCACGGCGTGCCGTTCGGGCACCCGCTGCACCCGCTCATGGTGCAGGTGCCGCTCGGTGCGTGGATCTCGGCGGCGGTGCTCGACCTGATCGGCGGGAAGGGGAACGCGCGGGCGGCGAAGACCCTCGTCGGTGTGGGGCTGGTGTCGTCGGGCAGCGCCTCGGTGGCCGGCTACGTCGACTGGTCGGAGCTCGATCGTGCGCAACTCCGCACCGGTTGGGTGCACCAGGCCGTGAACTGGGTGGGCATCTCGCTGTACGGGCTGTCGTGGATGCAACGGAAGTCCGGGAACCACGGGGCAGGCAAGCTCCTCGGGTTCGCGGGGCTCGCGGTCGTCGGCGTCGGCGGGTACCTCGGTGGGCACCTCGCCTACCGGCAGCGTGCGGGTGTGAGCCAGCACGGCGAGGTGCCGTTCGACGCCTGAGCGTGGGTGCTGATCATGCCTGGTCATGACCAGTTCGTCAAGCGCCGTCGATCATCCGTTCCACATCCGTGATCCCCCGGAAACATGCGGATCGCGATTGTCCACAGCCTGCCGATTCGTGGTTGACATCCCCGCGTGATGGGTCTTTACTCACCATTACGCAACGTCCTTTCATAAAGGTCGGACCAAGGGAGTCAACGTGACACGCACGCGTTTCGCCGCACTCGGTGCGCTCGCCCTCGCAGGCGCGCTCGCCCTCACCGGGTGCTCCGCCGGAAGCAACGGAGCTTCCGACGGCGGCACGAAGTCCATCGGCACACCCGATGGCAAGGGCAAGACCCTCACCGTCTGGATCATGAACGGCGACCTCAGCCCGAAGATCCTCGACGTCGCCGCGAAGCAGTTCACCAAGGCCACCGGTGCCAAGGTGAAGCTGCAGCTCCAGCAGTGGGACGGCATCACCACGAAGCTCACCACGGCCCTCGCGCAGAAGGACGCGCCGGACGTGGTCGACCTCGGCAACACGCAGGTGCCGGTCTACGCGGCGACGGGTGGCCTGATGGACCTCTCGCCGTACAAGGACGAGCTGGCCGACGGGCAGACGTGGCTCTCCGGGCTCGAGGGCCCGGCGACCGTGGACGGCAAGCTGTACGGCGCCCCGCTCTTCGCCGGCAACCGCGCGGTGATCTACAACAAGAAGATGTGGGCGGACGCCGGGGTGACCGACGTCCCGAAGTCCTACGACGGGCTCACGGCCGACCTCGACAAGGTCAAGGCGAAGAACCCGCAGGCGGACTTCTCGGCGTTCTACATGCCGGGGCAGTACTGGTACGGCGGGCTGCAGTGGGTGTGGGACGCCGGTGGGCAGATCGCCACCGAGAAGGACGGCAAGTGGAAGGGCGCGATCGACTCCGCCGACGCCGTGAAGGGCCTCACCGCGTGGAAGGACTTCCAGGACTCGTACTCGGCGAAGTCCACGCAGGACATCAACACTGACAAGCCGGCCGAGTCCGACGTCTTCGCGCAGGGCAACACCTCGGCGATCCTCGGGTCCGCGTGGGAGATCGGTTCGATCACCACGGCGAAGCCCGAGCTCAAGGACCAGATCGGCACGTTCGCGATGCCGTCGAGCACGGCGGGCAAGACGCAGCCGGTGTTCCTCGGTGGCTCGGACCTCGGCATCCCGTCGAAGTCCGCCAACCAGGACCTCGCGCTGTACTACACGAAGATCCTGACCTCGAAGAAGTTCCAGCAGGACCAGGTGTTCGGGGTCGACGGCTGGGAGCCGAACTCCACGCAGCTGCTCGACGCGGTCGCCGGTGACGTGGACGAGCTCCACAAGCCGTACTTCGAGGCGGCTTCCACGAGCCGTCCGACGCCGGCGACCCCGGGCTGGGCGACGATCGAGGGCGACTCGACGTTCCAGACGATGTTCGCGGACGTCGCCACCGGTCGGAAGACGCCGAAGCAGGCAGCCGAGGGCTTCTCGGAGCACCTCACGACCGCGCTCAACGCGCAGCAGTAGTTCGATGACCTCCACTGCGGAGCGGGTCCCCGGTTCGGCGCAGGCCGAGCCGGGGACCCGGCGTGGGTCGACGGGGCGTCGCGGTCCCACCGGGCCGGGCGGTCGCGCAGGGCGTCGATCGCTCACCTCGTCACGAGCGCCGCTGGTCCTGCTCGCACCGGCTGCGCTGCTGCTCCTCGCGCTCGTCGTCTACCCGCTCGTCCGCCTGGTGGCCATCTCCTTCCAGGACTACGGGCTGCGGGCGATCTTCACCGGGCAGGCCGGGTTCGCCGGCTTCACGAACTACACGAACGTCCTCACCGACGCCAGCTTCTGGCCGGTCATGCTGCGCACCGTGCTCGTCACCGGCGCGATGGTGATCGGGACCATCGGCATCGGCATGGCGGTGTCCCAGCTGTTGACCCGGCTCGGTGTCGTCATGCGCACGGTCGTGAGCGTCGTGCTCGTGCTGGCGTGGGCGATGCCGAACGTCGCGTCGAGCCTGGTCTGGCAGTGGCTCTTCCAGCCCTTCTACGGCGTGCTCAACTGGCTCATCACCCAGCTCGGGGTGTTCGGCGACCACACGCAGGACAACTGGGCGTCGAGTCCCGGGCAGGCACTGACGATCGTGCTCTCGCTCGTGATCTGGCAGGCGGTGCCGTTCGTCGCGCTGACGCTGTACGCCGCGCAGTCCCAGATCGCGCCCGAGTACTACGAGGCCGGGGCGCTCGACGGGGCATCCGCGTGGGCGATGTACCGCTCGATCACCCTGCCGGCGCTCGTGCCGACGCTGCTGCTCGTGACGATCCTCTCGGTGATCTGGGACTTCAACGTCTTCAACCAGATCTGGCTGCTCACCAAGGGCGGGCCCGAGGACACCACGCTCACCCTCGGCATCTGGACGTTCGTGAAGTCCTTCGTGTCGAACGCGTACGGGCAGGGCGCGGCGATCGCCGTCATCTCGACGCTGATCCTCGGGGCGCTCACCAGCTACTACATCCGCCGGCTGGTCCGGAGCGGGGAGGAAGACCTGTGACGACGACGACCACCCCCGGTGTCACCGGGGCGACCGCTTCCGAGGCGCAACCCGACGTGACGGGGGCAGGCCGCGCCTCCCGGCCCGGTCCGATCGCGCCGGTGCGTGCGCGCCGACGCAAGCCACGGGTCGTGGCGAACACGATCGCGGTGGTCTTCTGCCTGGTCTGGGTGTTCCCGATCTACTGGATGGTGAACACGGCGTTCAAGCCGTCGGACGAGGTGACGACCCTCACGCCGATCTGGCTGCCGTTGCGGCCGACGCTCGAGAACTTCACGCGGGCGCTGACGCAGGACGGGTTCCTCGTGTACCTGCGGAACTCGGCGATCGTGGTCGTGGCGGCCGTGCTGCTGTCCATCGTCGTCGGGTTCCTGGCGTCGGCGGCGCTGTCGCGCTTCCGGTTCCGTGGGCGGCGGGCGATCCTCGTGGCGATCCTCTTCGTGCAGATGATCCCGTCGGGTGCTCTGCTCATCCCGCTGTTCCTGTCGTTCCAGTCGCTCGGGCTGCTCAACAGCTACATCGGGCTGATCCTCGCCTACGTCGCGAGCGTGCTGCCGTTCTCGATCTGGGTCATGCGCGGGTTCTTCGTCGCGGTGCCGGTCGAGATCGAGGAAGCCGCGAAGGTCGACGGTGCGGGGACGTTCCGGATCCTGTGGAGCGTGCTGTTCCCGCTGGTGATGCCGGGGGTCATCGCCACGAGTGTGTTCGCGTTCATCGCTGCGTGGAACGACTACCTGACGGCCTACGTGATGCTCAAGGACCAGGGGATGTACACGCTGCCGGTGTGGCTCGCGGGGTTCTCGACGAACAAGGGGACGGACTTCGGCGGGCTCATGGCGGCGAGTGTGCTGTTCTCGATCCCGGTGGTGGTGTTCTTCCTCATCGTGCAGCGGCGGCTCGTGAGCGGGATGACCGCGGGGGCCGTCAAGGGCTGACGCGCTCCGACTTCCGGGACGACCGTGCCCCGACCTGCTCCGGCGGGTCGGGGCGTCGTCGTGTCCGGGGTGTGTGTCGGGCGCGCGGGTGGGGGCGGGGCCGAGGTCGCACGACCTGCCGTCTGCGTTCTGCCGAGGTCGCACGACGTGCCGTTCGGGGGGCGTGCGGGCGGCAGTTCGTGCGACCTCGGCCGTGGGTGGGACCGGCCTGGGCGGGCCGCGGGACCGGGCGGGCGGGACCGGGCGGACCGGGCGGAGGTGGGCCCGCCGACCTGCGGCCGTGTTGGTTCCGGCACGGAACGGTTGCGTTTGTGTGGCATCGGGACGTACTCTTTCCGAAACCCACGGGAACGAAGGAGTTCGGGCATGTACGCAACCGAGCGGCACGACGCGATCGCAGCAGCGTTGCAGGACGCCGGCCGCGTGTCCGTGGCCGACCTCGCCGAGCACTTCGACGTCACGACCGAGACCGTCCGACGTGACCTCGACGCCCTCGAGTCCGCCGGCCTCCTGCGCCGCGTGCACGGGGGAGCGGTCCCGGTCGGCCGATCGAGCGTCGTCGAGCTCTCCGTCGCCGAGCGCGAGGGGCAGCACAACTCCGCCAAGTCCGCCATCGCCCGGGCCGCGATGCGCCTCGTCTCGCCGACCTTCACCGGCTCGATCGCCCTCGACGCCGGCACGACCTGCGCCGCGGTCGCCGCCGAGCTCGCCCGGTGGGAACCCGCGTCGGCCGGGGCGACCCTCACGGTCATCACGAACTCGGTCCCGATCGCCGCGACCCTGCAGCACAGCGAGCACGTCGAGCTGCACCTGCTCGGCGGCCGTGTCCGCGGGGTGACGAGCGCCGCCGTCGGGACGGCCACGGTCGAGCAGATCGGCGCGCTGCGTCCGGACATCGCCTTCGTCGGGACGAACGGCCTGTCCGCGGGGTTCGGCCTGAGCACGCCGGACGAGTACGAGGCGGCGGTGAAGGGGGCGTACGTCCTCGCGGCCCGCCGCAGCGTGGTCCTCGCGGACGCAGCGAAGCACGGGGTCGAGGCGCTCATGCGGTTCGCCCGGCTCGACGAGATCGACACGATCGTCACCGACCAGGAGCCGCCGGCCGACCTCGCCGGAGCGCTCGCCGAGGCCGACGTCGAGGTGGTCGTCGCATGACCACGAACACAAACACGAACACGAACACGAACACGACACGCAGCACCACGAGCACCCGCATCGTCACGGTCACCCCGAACCCGAGCCTCGACCGCACGATCGAGCTCGCCGGCGAACTCCAGCGCGGCGCCGTCCAGCGCGCCACCCGCTCCACGGCCGAGCCCGGAGGCAAGGGCGTCAACGTCTCCCGGGTCGTCGTCGCGAGCGGCGGCGACACCGTGGCGGTGCTGCCCGGCGACGAGCTCGACCCGGTGCTGCTCGGCCTCGCGAGGCGCGGGATCCCGACCGCGGCCCTCCCGATCGGTGCACCGCTCCGCTCGAACGTCACGGTGACCGAGCCGACCGGCACGACGACGAAGCTCAACGAGCCCGGTCCGTCGCTCGCGGGTCGCCTCGAGGACCTCGCGGCCCTCGTCGCGGACACCGCCGGTGCCACCGCGACCGGACCGGTCGCACGCTGGGTGGTCCTCGCCGGCTCCCTGCCCCCCGGGCTGCCGGACGACGCCCTCGCGGTCCTCGTCCGAGCCGTCCGGCAGCGCCACGGCGACGACGTCCGGATCGCGGTCGACTCCTCGGGCGTCCCCTTCACCGCGCTGCTGCAGTCGGGCGAGCGGATCGACCTCGTGAAGCCGAACGCCGAGGAGCTCGCCGAGGTCGTCGGCGGCGACCCGGACGAGTTCGAGCGGGACGTCGACGCGGCAGCGATCGCGGCGCAGCGCCTCCGTGACAAGAACGTCGGCACCGTGCTCCTGACGCTCGGCAGCGCCGGAGCCGTCCTCGTGACGGAGGACGGGAGCTACGCGGCCGCAGCACCCCGGATCGTGGCGCGCTCGACCGTCGGCGCGGGGGACTCCTCCCTCGCCGGCTACCTGCTCGCCGAGGTCGCCGGGCAGTCGCCCGAGCAGCGCCTCGCCCAGGCCGTCGCCACCGGAGCGGCAGCCGCTGCCCTCCCCGGAAGCGACGTCCCCGCCCTCGACCACACCGACCCGTCGGGCATCGAGGTCCGAGCGCTCGAGCGAGCGCCCGAACCCGCCTGACCCACCCCCGCACACACACTCAACCCCGCAGCACCCGCGCCCCCAGCGCCATTGCAAAGGAGCAACCCATGTCCGTCAACACGAGTCCACGCCTCATCAGCGTCCAGCTCGTCGGTCTCGACGAGGACCTCGGCGCCACCTCGAGCGACGTCATCCGCGTCCTCGCCGACCGCGTCGCCGCCACCGGCCGCGCGGCGGACGGGGCGTCCCTCGCCGCTGACGCGATCAAGCGCGAGGCCAGCGTCGGCACCGGCGTCCCCGGTGGCATCGCGATCCCGCACGCCCGGTCCGCGTCGGTCTCCGAGCCGACCCTGGCGATGAGCCGCCTCGCCCGGACGGTGTCGTTCGGCGCCCCGGACGGCGACGCCGACATCGTCTTCATGATCGCCGTGCCCGAGGGGGCCGACAAGGACCACCTCACGGTCCTCTCGACCCTGGCCCGTGCGCTCATCCGCGAGGACTTCACCGCCGCCCTCCGCGCCGCCGCCACCCCGCAGGAGATCGTGGACCTCGTCGACCGCGAGGTGAGCGGCGAGGTCGCGCAGGCCGGCGTCGGCACCGCGAGCAGCGCCTCCAGTGCGACCGCCACCGGCCAGGAGGCGCGACCCGCCGCCGCCACGCACGCCGCGGACGGCGACGCGGCCGGGTCCACCGCCGGAGCACGCAAGGTGCTCGTCGGCGTCACCGCGTGCCCGACCGGCATCGCGCACACCTACATGGCAGCCGACGCCCTCGTCGCCGCGGCCCAGCGTGCGGGTGCCGAGATGCACGTCGAGACGCAGGGGTCCTCGCAGGTCGAGCCGCTCGACCCGGCGCTCATCGCCCGCGCCGACGCCGTGGTCTTCGCGGTCGACGTGGACGTCCGCGACCGCGGCCGCTTCGCCGGCAAGCCCCTCGTGGCCGGCCCGGTCAAGCGCGGTGTCGACGAGCCGGACAAGATGATCGCCGAGGCCCTCCGAGCCGCCGACGACCCCAACGCCGCACGTGTGCACGGCAACGCCGCCGAGGCCGGCTCGAGCACCGCCAAGGACGAGCACTTCGGGCAGGCGCTCAAGCGCTGGCTGCTCACCGGTGTGAGCTACATGATCCCGTTCGTCGCGGGGGGCGGACTCCTCATCGCGCTCGGCTTCCTGCTCGCCGGCTACGGCATCGCGCTGACCCACGGTGACTCGGGGCAGAACAACGCGGTCTACACGCTGACGAACTACACGCTCCTGAACCTGCCGCCGGAGGGTCTGGCGTACTACCTCGGTGCCGCCGCGTTCCAGATCGGTGGCGTGTCGCTCGGGTTCCTGGTGGCGGCGCTCGCCGGGTACATCGCCTACGCCATGGCCGACCGACCCGGCATCGCGCCCGGCTTCGTCGCGGGTTCGATCGCCGTCTTCATGAACGCCGGGTTCCTCGGTGGCCTGATCGGTGGTCTCATCGCCGGTGCCGCCGCCTACTGGATCGGCCGGATCCCGACCTGGCGGTGGCTGCGTGGCCTGATGCCCGTCGTGATCATCCCGCTCTTCGCCTCGATCATCGCCTCCGGCCTCATGCTGCTCGTGCTCGGCGGCCCGATCGCCTGGCTCATGACGCAGCTGACCGAGTTCCTCAACTCGCTGTCCGGTGCCTCGGCGATCCTGCTCGGCATCATCCTCGGCCTGATGATGGCGTTCGACCTCGGTGGCCCGGTCAACAAGGTGGCGTACGCGTTCGCGGTCGCCGGCCTCGGCGCCGGATCCGCGACGAACGTCGTCCCGTTCGAGATCATGGCGGCCGTGATGGCCGCGGGCATGGTCCCGCCGCTGGCCCTGGCGCTCGCCTCGACCGTGCTCTACCGCAAGGGGTTCACGAAGCCCGAGCGCGAGAACGGCAAGGCCGCCTGGCTGCTCGGAGCGTCCTTCATCTCCGAGGGCGCGATCCCGTTCGCCGCCGCCGACCCGCTGCGCGTCATCCCGGCGTCGATGGTCGGGGCCGCGGTGACGGGTGCGATCTCGATGGCGGCCGGTGTGACCTCGCGGGCGCCGCACGGTGGGATCTTCGTGTTCTTCGCCATCGGCGACGTCGCGATGTTCATCGTCGCGATCCTCGCGGGCACCGTGGTGTCGGCGCTCGTGCTCGTCGGGCTGAAGAAGTGGGTGCGGCGTCGTCCGGTCGACGAGGCCGCCGCGGGCAGCGAGGCCGCGGTCGCGGCCGAGACCGTCGGTCAGCGCGCGCCGGTCGCCGCGTAGCCGACGTCACGACGGACGGGAGGCACGGTGCCAGCTGGCACCGTGCCTCCCGTCCGTCACGGCCCAGTACGCTGGTCGGCGCCCCAGAGACGAACGGATCCGATGCGAGCAGCAGCCGCCCCTGACGCGCCGCCGCGCGACGGTGGCTCCCGTGCCGGTGGTCGCCCGGAGCGGGTCGGCGCCGTCGGGGTGTTCGTCCTCGCGGTGGTCCTCGCCTGGTCGCGGATGCCGGCAGCGGTGCGCGACGTGCTGTGGGCCGAGGACGGTCGGACGTTCCTCGGCGAGGGCGTGCAGTACGGCACGCTCGGGACGCTCACCCGCAGCTACGCGGGGTACCTGCACCAGTACCCGCGGATCGTGGCGGGCATCGTGCAGCACGTGCTGCCGGTCGAGGGCTGGGCGACCGGCATCGCGTTCGGTGCCGTGGTCGGGACGGGCCTCGTCGCGACGGTGGTCTTCGTCTGCACCCGGGACCTGACCGCGCGACTGACGCCGGCCGCCGCGCTCGCCGCCCGGGTGGGGATCGCGCTCGCGGTGGTGCTCGTCCCGATCGCGACGAACGAGGTCCTCGGCAACCTGGCGAACGTGCACGCGTACTTCCTCTGGATGATGCCGTTCGTGCTCCTGTACCGGCCGCGCAGCTGGTGGTCGAGTGTCGCGTTGGCCGCCATGACCCTGCTCGGCGCCCTGACCGAGACCCAGGCGATCGTGTTCGCGCCGCTGCTCGTCCTCGGGCTGCGGGCTCGTCGGACCTGGCCCGTCACGGCCGCCTTCCTCGTCGGAGCCGGTCTGCAGCTCGCCGTCTGGCTCGGCTCGGACCGGCACCGCGGACAGGTGGGGCGCGCGACGATCGACCTCGCGTCGCTCGTGGACGGGTTCGGGCTGAACGCCGGGATGTCGACCTTCCTCTCGCGGGCCGCGTCTGGCGAGGTCCTCGCGACCGTCGGACCCTGGGCGGGGCTGCTCTTCGTGGTGCCCTTCGTCGTCGCGTTCGTCTGGGTGCTCGTCCGCGGCGACCGCCCGCAGCGGACCCTCGCCGTCGTCCTCGCGCTGTCCGCCGTCGTGCTCTGGTGCGCCGCGGTCGTGCTCAACCCGAAGCCCGCCTACGCCTACGCCGGCATGTCGCCGGAGTTCCTCCGGTACGCGTGGGTGAGTCGGTACGGGATGTTCCCCGCCGCTGCCGGACTCGTGCTCGTCGTCCTGGCGCTCGTGACACCCCGGCGCCGGAGCCGCACGTCGGTCGACGCCGGGGCGGCGGAGCGGGTGTCCACCGATCCGTCGCGACGGTCGCTGCGTCCCCGGCCCACCGCGCGCCGTCCCACACTCGGCGTGGCCCTGCGGTCGACCGTGGCCGTGGCCCTGCTCGTGCTCGTGCTCGTGCAGTTCCGGCCGTGGGGGCCGGTCCTGCGCACCGACGGCCCGCGCTACACCGCCGCCGTGGCAGCCGCCCGCGAGGCCTGCCGGACGCTGCCGGCCGACCGCGCGATCCGGATCCGGAGCGCGCCGCAGACGCAGCAGGACACCCCGGGGCCACCGACGCGGCAGGAGCCCACCTCGTTCTGGAGCCTGTCGATGAGCTGCGCGGTCGTCACCGGGGCGAGGACCTCGGACGTCGGGCACGAGGTCGTGCAGGACCGTCCGGTGCCCACCTTCGGCTGAGCGACCACGCGGAAGGACGACGGACCGCCCCCGCGCGCCTGCTCGGCTACTCGGCGATGTTGGCCGTGACCGCGTCGATGTAGGCCGCACGCTCCTCGCGCGAGTGCGGCCGCCCCGGCACCCCCGGCCGCTGCTCCCAGGGGAACGGCCCGGCGTCGTGCCGGTACTCGATCCCCATCGCCTCGAGCCGAGCGAGGTGCTCGGCGAGCCGCCCCCGGAACTCGGCGACGTCGCGCGGCCCGGCGACGTCGGCCGACCAGAGCGCCTCGGCGAGGGCGGCGACCCGCGGGAAGAGCTGGTAGTCGAGCTTGCGGGCGGTGTCCACGTGCTCGGTCCACATGTTGCCCTGGCCACCGATCACGTGGGCGCGCTCGGCGTCGGTGAGGTCCGCCGGCACCGGGTCGAAGGCGAACACGTCGTCGACGGACAGGACGATCGACACCGGGATGGGCTCGGTCTCGAGGTCGCTCTGCCGGTAGTCGAGGTACACCTGGTCGTCCGGGGCGGAGATCACGTCGTGGCCCCGCTTCGCCGCGGTCCGGGCGCCGGTGAGCCCACGCCACGAGAGCACGGTCGCGGACTTCGAGAGCGTGCCGCCCTCGAGGATCTCGTCCCACCCGAACGCCCGCCGCCCGTGCGACTCGACGTGGGAGGCGAGCCGGCCGATGATCCACGCCTGGAGCTGCTCCTCGTCGTCGAGGCCGAGCTCGCGGATGCGTTCCTGCGTGCGGGGGTCGTCCTCCCACTGGACCTTGGGGCACTCGTCGCCGCCGACGCCGATGTACTCGGAGGGGAACAGTGCGATGACCTCGTCGAGGACGTCCTGGAAGAAGGCGATCGTGGACTCCTCGGCGTTGAGGACGTCCTCGGCGATGCCCCACTCCGTCCACACGTCGATCGGCTCGCCCGAGACGCCGAGCGACGGGTAGGCGGCGAGGGCGGCGCGGACGTGCCCGGGCGTCTCGATCTCGGGGACGACGGTGACGAACCGGTCGGCCGCGTAGGCGACGATCTCGCGGATGTCGTCCTGCGTGTAGTAGCCGCCGTGCGGACGGCCGTCGAACGCCGCCGGGTGCAGCACCCCGTCGGCGTCCGGCACGTGCGCCCCGACCTGCGACTCCTTCCGCCACGAGCCGACCTCGGTCAGGCGCGGGTACTTCCGGATCTCGATGCGCCACCCCTGGTCCTCGGTGAGGTGGAAGTGCAGTCGGTTGAGCCGGTGCGCGGCGAGCTGGTCGATCACCCGCATGACCTCGTGCTTGGTGCGGAAGTGCCGGGCGACGTCGAGCATGACGCCGCGCCAGGCGAACGCCGGGGCGTCCTCGACGGTGACCGCCGGGACCGTCCACGGACAGGTGCCGACCCGGCCCTTGCGGTAGACGTCGGCCGGTAGCGACTGCAGGAGCGCCTGGACGCCGTAGAAGACGCCCGCCGGACCCCCGCCGGTGATCTCGACCCGGTCGGCCGTGACCCGCAGCCGGAACGACTCGGAGCGGTCACCGGCCGGTCCGGTGGGGAGCGTGTCGTCGTCGGCGACACGGAGTGCGATCACGTCCGTGCGCGCGGTGTCGATCCCGGCCGCGTCGTCGGCGTCGCGCACCGGCAGCCCGGTCGACCCCCGCAGGGTCTGCTGCAGGTACAGTCGGACCGACTCGCTCGCGGCGTCTGCGGCGATGCGGGTCGACGGGGTGATCGCGAAGGCGCCGGCACCCGGTTCGGTGCGGCGCGGCCGTGGGATGAGCATGTCGGAGTCCACCATTCCTCAATGATCTTTCGTAATATGGAGGCTATGGCCGTGGACGAGACCGTGTCAACGCTTCCGAACGGTGTCGTCGGCAGCACACCGGGGATGCTCCGACTCATCAACTCGCGTGCGCTCCTCGCGGAGCTCTTCCGTGACGACGGCTCGCACACCGTCACCGAGCTCGGGCAGACCGTGGGCCTGTCGCGCCCCACGGTCGAGGCAGCGCTGGCCGACCTCGTCGACGAGGGGTGGGTCACCGAGGCCGAGGCGATCGCCACGCCGAACAAGGCGGGTCGCCGCGCGAAGCGTTTCCGCGCGGACGCCGGCGCCGGGTCGGTGCTCGGGGTCGACCTCGGGCTGCACGGCATCGTGGGGCTCCGCTCGGACCTCCGCGGTCGGCAGCTCGCCCGGGTCGAGGAGGTCTACACCGACCTCGCCTCCGCCGAGCAGGCGTGGGAGAGCGTGCAGGACGTCGTCCGTCGTCTGGTCGAGGGCACCGACCCGTCGCGGCTCCTCGCCGCCACCTTCGGGGTCCCGGCCGTCGTGGACCGTTCCGGCGAGATCGACTACACCGTCGCGGTCCCGCAGTGGGTCGAGCGACGGGTCCCTGGCCGGATCGGCGACCTGTTCCCCACGGCCACCACGTTCTTCGACAACGACGCCAAGCTCGCCGCCACCGCCGAGGCGATGTGGGGACGCTTCCGCGGCGTGCAGGACGGCCTGTACCTGGTGATGGGTCGCCAGATCGGCGCGGCCTACCTGGTCGACGGGTCCCTCGCACGCGGTGCGCGCGGGGCGGCAGGCGAGATGGGCGGCCTGGCGTCGACCGGCTGGCCCGACGCACCCGCCCGACTGGAGGCGCGGATCGCCCCCGGTACGGACGTCGAGTCCGTCATGGCGTCGGCCGGGCAGGGCGACCCGGACGCCGCCGCGGCCGTGCGGGCGCTCGCCGCGGACGTCGCGCCCGGGGTCGTGCAGCTCATCGCGACGATCGACCCCGAGGTGGTCGTCGTCGGGGGCGAGGTCCTGCCGGCGGCCCCGGTGTTCTGCGAGGCCCTGACCGAGATCGTCACGCCGCAGCTCCGGCACCCCGTCGAGATCGTCCCGTCGACGGTCGGCCGCGACGCCGTGGCCCGCGGCGCCCTCGCCCGTTCCCTGACCCACGTCCGGACGACGCACATGGGACTCGGCTGACGTCCAGGCTGCGTGCCGGGTCCTGACAGGGCACTCAGGCACCATCGACGGATGACGACTGCCGTGGCTGCGCCTGCCCACACCATGACCGTCGCCGCCGGCGACTCCGCCGCGGACCCCGAGATGGGCGGGCTCTCCGGCCTCGTGCTGCAGCTCATCGACGCCCTGGGGGAGTGGGGCGTCGCGCTGATGCTCTTCGTCGAGACGGTCTTCCCGCCGATCCCGTCCGAGGTGATCCTGCCGTTGGCCGGGTTCCTGGCGGGTGCCGGCCGGATGAACCTCGTGCTCGTCCTGCTGCTCGCGACGCTCGGCTCCTACCTCGGCGCACTGGTGCTGTACTGGCTCGGCGCCGTCATCGGCTTCGAGCGGACGACGCGCTGGCTCGGCAAGCTGCCCCTCGTCGACGAGGACGACTTCCGCAAGGCGGCGGACTGGTTCCACCGGCACGGCAAGAGCGCGGTCTTCTTCGGCCGGTTCGTGCCGATCGTCCGCAGCCTCATCTCGCTGCCGGCCGGAGCGGACCGGATGCACCTCGGGACGTTCTCGGTGTTCACGATCATCGCGAGCGGGATCTGGAACAGCGCCCTGGTGCTGCTCGGAGCGGCCTTCGGGACCCAGTACGACAAGGTCGAGCAGTACACCGAGTGGATCGACCGGGTCCTCTACGTGGCGATCGCCGTCGTCGTGGTGACGTTCGTCGTCCGACGGGTCCGACGCGTCCGGGCCGAGCGGAACCAGCGCACCGAGCACGGCGCAGTGGCTGCCCGAGGCCGTCGTCGCGCCGAGCCCGCCGGCGACTGAGCGCTCACGCCTTCGTCAGCGCCGACTCCTTGTGGGCGGCGCGCTTGCCGGACTTCTCCGACTCGACGATCCAGTACGGGTCGTCGTCGCTCGGCTTGAACGACTGGCCGTCGAACTCGAAGTCCGAGACCCGCTTCTGCACGAGCGTGCCGGTCGTCTTCCCCTGCGACGTGTTCCAGTGCACGGTGTCGCCCTTCGACAGCGCCATGGTGTCCTCCTTGCGTGATCGCTCACCTGTTCGGACGTCGGACTGTACCCCGATGCATCCGCATGAACACAGGGAAGTAGGCCGATCACGATGTCATAACGTCCGCGCGGATCACTACTCGGACGCGTACCGTAGTGGATGAGCCACCACGTCGGCAACTGCCGCGGAACACCGGGCTCTGAACGGAACGACATCAGCCATGACCCTGCTGAACGACACACGGTCGGACACGGTCCTCTCGGGCCGCTACCGACTCGTGAAGCTCATCGGCACGGGCGGCATGGGATCCGTCTACGAAGCACGTGACGAGCACACCTACCGTGCCGTCGCCGTGAAGCTCTTCGCCACGCCCGAGTCGATGACCACGGCCGACCGGGTCCGCCAAGAGCGCGAGATCCGGCTGCTCAGCATGCTGTCGCACCCGGGGCTCATCCCGCTGTACGACGCCGGCACCCATGACTTCGAGGACGGTCCGCACCGGTACATCGTGATGGAGCTCATCGCGGACACGACGCTCCTGCGCCGGCTCGCCGGGGGCGCCCTGCACAACTACGAGGTGGCCGACCTCGGCGCCCAGCTGGCCGACGCGCTGGCGTACGTGCACTCGCGCGGCATCGTCCACCGCGACGTCAAGCCGGCGAACATCCTCATCAGCGACGAGGGATCGTCGGGCTTCGCGCGCACCGTGAAGCTCACCGACTTCGGCGTCGCCCACTTCGTCGACGGCTCGCGCCTGACGAACGACGGCACGATCATCGGCACGGCCGCGTACCTCAGCCCCGAGCAGGTCGCCGGGGAGCCGATCGGCTTCGCCACCGACGTCTACTCGCTCGGACTGGTGCTGCTCGAGGCCCTGACCGGCAAGCAGGAGTACTCCGGCACCCTCATCGAGGCGGCACTCGCACGGCTCCGCCACGACCCCGAGATCCCGGACGGCATCGCGCCGGAGTGGCGGGACCTCCTCGCGAAGATGACCGCGCGCGACCCCGACCGCCGCCCGACCGCGGTGGCGATCGCGAACGCCCTGCGCGGTGGTTCGGCCCAGATAACCGGCCCGGTGCCGCTGGGGCCGCAGCGCGTGAAGCACAAGCGCGACCACCGCCTGCACCGCGCCGCGCACCGGCACGCCCGGCGCGGGACGTTCGTCACCGTGCGGCGCTGGCGCCGGCGGAACGTGCTCGTCGGGTCGTTCGCGGCCTTCGGCGTCCTGGTCGCCTGCGGGGCGTCCTACGTCGCCGGCACCCTGCACTAGGCCGGTCGCACGGCCGCCGCGCACCCCGCACCGGCGGCCGCTCCGCACCTCCGGGGTCCCTGGCAGGATGGACGGCATGACCGACCAGCGATGGATCAAGATCTGCGGACTGTCGACCCCTGCGACCGTGGACGCCGCCATCGACGCGGGTGCGGACGCGGTCGGGTTCGTCTTCGCCGCCGGCAGCCCCCGGACCGTGACGGCGGACCTCGCGAAGGAGCTCGTCGAGCGGGTGCCGGACGGCATCGACGCGGTCGGGGTCTTCCGTGACCAGGAGATCGACGAGGTCGTCGGCATCGCCTCGGCCGTGGGGCTCACCACGTTGCAGCTGCACGGCGGCGAGTCGGCCACGGACTTCGCGCGCGCCCGCGACGCCGGGTTCTTCACGATCCGGGCGGTCGCGGCCGAGGACTACCTGGCCGAGACGCCGGAACAGCGCGCGTCGTACGACCACGACCTGCTCCTGCTCGACGCCGCGGTGCCGGGCAGTGGGCGGCTCATCGACCCCGCCTCGATCACGGGGAAGGTCGACGAAGCGTGGATCCTCGCGGGCGGGCTGGCGCCGGCCAACGTGGTCGCGGCGATCGAGTCGCTCGACCCGGACGGCGTGGACGTGTCGAGCGGTGTCGAGTCCGAGCGCGGCGTGAAGGACGAGGCGAAGATCCGGGCGTTCGTCGAGGCGGTCCGCAGCATCCCCTGAGCGGTTCGCCGCGCCTCCCGTCCGTCGGCGCGTCAGCGCAGGGTGGGGATCAGCTCCGTGAGGAACGCGTCGGTGTCCTCCCAGCCCTCGACCGCGTGGCAGGGGACGCCGAGGGCCTTCACCGGGTAGTCGTTGCCCTCGGGGTCGAGGCGGTCGCCGACGAACAGCATGTCGTCGAGCGCGACGCTCGTGATCTCGGCCAGGCGCTGCATGCCGTACGCCTTGTCGATGCCCTTGCGGGTGATGTCGACGCTCGTCGAGCCACCGGAACGGACCTCGAGGTCGGGCAGCTCGGCCTGGACGCGCCGACGGAGCTCGTCCTTCTTCGCGCCCGTCGGGTCCCACTGCTTCTTCACGTCCACCGGAGCGGACTGGCCGAGCGCGGAGAACGTGATCTGGGAACCGCGGTCCTCGAGGATGGGTCCCCACGTCTCGGACTCCCAGAAGCCGGCTGCCTTTGCCTCGGCCTCGACCGCGGCCAGGGCGCGCGCCTTCTGCTCGTCGGTGAGGTCCTCGGCGTACTGGAGCGCCCAGTCGTCGCCGGTCCACCGGTAGTAGGCGGTGCCGCAGGTCGGCAGGAGGTGCAGGTCGTCGAGCACGAGCCCGTCGCGACGCCGCAGGGGTGCGACCAGCTGCTGCTCGAACTGCTGGAAGTTGCCGCCGGAGATCACCGCGACCGGCACGACCTCGAGCAGGGACGCGAAGGTCTCGAGCATCCGGGGGTCGAGCGCGGACTTCGAGGGGGCGAGGGTGTCGTCCAGGTCGAAGGCGACGAGGCGGGGCGTGGTCATGCCCCGATCCTGCCAGAGGCCCCCGATCACATGCCGGGTGCGATGCCCTGCCCGGACGGCGCTGCGTGATGTCTGCGGTGTCACGCGCGGTGCGTGGCGGGCACCCGGTCGCGGTCGTACGTGATGTCGGTGTAGCCGTGCGGCGCCGGGGAGCCGTCCTCGTCGAGGTTGACGAACACGACCTCGTCGATGGTGAGGATGCTGCGGTGCGTGAAGAGGTTCCGTGCCTCGGCCCGCATCGTCAGCGAGGTGCGGCCGAAGCGGGTGGCGACGAGACCGATCTCGACGATGTCGCCCTCGCGCGCGGACGACACGAACACGATCTCGGACATGTACTTCGTGACGACCTTGCCGTTGCCGAGCTGGATGATCGCGTAGACGGCGGCTTCCTCGTCGATCCAGCGGAGGAGGCTGCCGCCGAACAGGGTGCCGTTGGCGTTGAGGTCCTCCGGACGGACCCACTTGCGGGTGTAGAAGTTCATCTCGGGGCCGGGGGTGTTCGCGTCGTGCTGCATGTCAGTACATGCTACGCCCCGCCGCACACGGCAGCGGCCGCACCCCGGTGGGGATGCGGCCGCGTGCGGTGGTGCAGGACTACTCCTTGACGAGGACGACCTCGTCGAGGGGGAGACGGGTGCGTGGGGCGACCTCGCGCTCAGCAGCCTTGTCGTCGAGCTGCGACGGGTCCGCCACGGTGCCGATCGCGGTGACCGTGTAGGGCAGGAACCGCTCCGGCAGGTCGAATGCGGCACGGAGACCCTCGGCGTCGATGCCCGCCATCTGGTGCACGTGCAGGCCCTCGGCGTGCGCCTGGACGGTCAGGGCCGCCAGGGACTGGCCGAGGTCGTACTGGGCGAAGGGACGCTCGTCGCCGTCCTCGGTCACCGTCTCGAGCACGCCGACGACCAGGGCGCTGGCACGGAAGGCCCAGGCGGCGTTGAACCCGAGCAGGTTCTCGTTGATCTTCCGGAACGTCTCGGTGCCACGGCGGCCGGCGATGAAGCGGCGCGGCTGGAAGTTCATGGCCGACGGGGCCCAGCGAGCGGCTTCGAGGACCGCGTCGTACGCCGCGTCGTCGATCGTCGCGGTCTCGTCGTAGGAACGGGGGCTCCACCGCTCCTCGAGCAGGGGGACGAGGGGCTGGCTGGAGTCGGTCGAACGCGTGAGCGTGCTGGAGTTCGTCGAGGTCATGGTGGGCACAACGGTATTCGATGCGTTCGCATTTCCGGCCTGAGCAACGTCACATGGTGCAAGGATGGAGCCGATGGGTGGCGTGTTGACCGGGTTCGCGATCATCGGCGCGATCATCGCCGCCGGGTACGTCGTCGGACGCATCGGACTGCTCGGCCAGCACGCCCAGTTCGTGATGAGCCGACTCGCGTTCTTCGTGCTCATGCCCTGCCTGCTCTTCCACACGATCGCCACGGCGGACATCCACGTCCTGCTGTCCCCGATGCTCTGGGTGTCCCTGCTCAGCGCGGTCGTGGTGGCCATCGGCGCCGGCGTGGTCTTCCGGGTCGTCCTGCGCCGGCCGCTCGCGACCACGACGGTCGGGGCGCTCGCCGCGAGCTACGTCAACGCGAACAACATCGGGTTGCCGGTCGCCGTGTACGTCCTCGGCCAGGCCACCGCGGTCGTGCCGGTCATCCTGCTGCAGCTCATCGTGCTCGCGCCGATCGCGCTGACGATCCTGGACACCGCGACCTCGGCGGGCGGGAGCTGGTGGCGCCGGGTCTCGGGGCCGTTCCGGAACCCGATCATCATCGCCTCGCTCGTGGGCCTGGTCTTCTCGGCGACGGGCATCGACCTGCCGACGCCCGTGCTCGAGCCGTTCTCGCTGGTCGGCGCGGCCGCCGTGCCCGTGGTCCTCCTGTCGTTCGGGATGAGCCTGCACGGTGCGACCCCGCTCCGCGACCCGGCGATCCGGACGGACGTCATCGTGGCGTCGGCGATCAAGCTCGTCGTGATGCCGGCCGTGGCGTTCGTGTTCGCCCGGTTCGTGTTCGGGCTGGGGGACCAGGACGTCTTCGTGCTCACGACCCTCGGGGCGCTGCCGGCGGCGCAGAACGTCTTCAACTACGCGCAGCGGTACGGGGCGGCGGTGCCGGTCGCGCGGGACGTGGTGCTCATCTCGACGATCGGTTCCGTGCCGGTGCTGGTCGCGGTCGCCGCGCTCCTGCACCCGTAGCCGCGTGACGCATCGGGGCGGCGCGTACCGTGGGCGCCACCGAACGGAAGAGGAGGTCCCCGATGGACACCATGGCGATGATGAAGACCATGTCCACGAGCGAGATGCCCGTGGCGATGGACGCTGAGCTCATGCAGGACACGATGATGGCGATGAACGCCGCGTCGATGGCCGCGACGATGTGCTCCGCGAGCGACATGCAGATGGGTGCCGACATGGCCACGTGTGCCGCGATGTGCTCGAACACGGCGATGATGGCCGACACCGGCATGCGGATGATGATGCGTCCGATGGGCATGGACGCCGACAGCATGCGCGCGATGCTCACGGCCTGCGTCGCGATGGGCACGGCGTGTGCCGCCGAGTGCCGCAGCCACGCGGACATGGACGAGTCGTGCCGCTACTGCGCGATGGCGTGCGACGAGATGGTCGCGAAGTGCGAGGCGATGATGGCCTCGATGACCGCCTGACGCGTCACGCGGTGCGCGCGGTGGTCTTCCGACCGCCGGCGCTGAGGATCTCCGCGGCCGGGTGGTGGGCGACCGGGTCGCCGACCGACACGAGCGTGTCGGCGTCCGCCACCCGCAGCTGCGTCACGCCGCCGTCGAGGAACGCGACCACCACGTCGGCGGGGCGTGTCTCGACGACGATGCCGTCCCTCCAGGCACGGGGCGTGGCGTCGGCCATGACGCGCTGGATCGGAAGGATCGTCGACGGGGTCGTGCGGGACATGGCTTCACCTGCTCTCGAAGGGGTTCGGTGCAGGCAACGTACGTCGCTGGGTCCGCCCCGCTCAACGAGGGCGGACGCGGGGAGTAACAGAAGGCGTCAGAAGATCATCGGCCGGTCGTCGTCGAGCGAGGTCTCGAGGTCGAGGTCGACCGACACCGGGACGTGGTCGCTCGGCGCGTCGCCCTTGCGCTCGTCGCGGTGGATGCGGGCGTCCGTCACGACGTCCGAGAACGCCTGCGAGCCCATGATGAAGTCGATGCGCATGCCCTCGTTGCGGGGGAAGCGCAGCTGCTTGTAGTCCCAGTAGGTGTAGCCGTCCGGCACGATCGGGCGGACGACGTCCTGCAGGCCCCGCGCCTCGAACTCCCGGAAGGCCGCGCGCTCGGGTTCGGTGACGTGCGTGTGCCCCTCGAAGACCGAGACGTCCCACACGTCGGAGTCGAGCGGCGCCACGTTCCAGTCGCCCATCAGCGCGAGCGGCTGCTCGGGGTGCGCGGTGAGCCACTCCGAGGTGCGGTCGGCCAACTGCCCGAGCCAGTCGAGCTTGTACGTGTAGTGCGGGTCGCCGACCTCGCGCCCGTTCGGCACGTAGAGGCTCCACAGGCGGACGCCGTCGACCGTGACACCGAGGGCGCGGGCCTCCACCGGGAGGTCGGGGCCCTCGTGCCCCTTGAGGAACCCGGGCTGGCCGGGGAAGTCGCGGGTGACGTCCTCGAGCGGGAGTCGGCTGGCGAAGGCCACCCCGTTCCACTGGTTCAGGCCGTGCGCCTCGACCTGGTACCCGGCGGCCTCGAACGCCTCGACCGGGAACTGCTCCGGCTTGCACTTGATCTCCTGCATGCCGAGGACGTCGACGTCCTCGCGCACCAGCCAGTCGACGATCCGACCCACTCGGGTGCGGACGGAGTTCACGTTCCAGGTCGCCACGCGCATGGGTCCGAACCTACCGTGCGCCGGCCCGGCGAAGCTCCGTGCGCCGGCCCGGCGGGCTCCGCGTGCCGGGCCGTGCTCCCGGGCGGAGCACGGCACGATGGTGTTCGCTGGACACCAGGACGAGACTGCATCGGAGGCACTCATGGCATCGACGACGAACCGCGTCGACGGGACCGCGACGACCGGCACCACGACGACGCAGGTCACCACCAAGGGCCGGACGATCATCGACGACACGGTCGTCGCGAAAGTCGCCGGCATCGCCGCCCGGGACGTCCCCGGCGTCTTCGCGCTCGGCGGCAACGCGGCCCGGGCGTTCGGCGCGATCCGTGACGCGATCGGCTCGAGCGCGCTCGGCCAGGGCGTCCGCGTCGAGGTCGGCGAGACGCAGGTCGCGGTCGACCTGACGATCGTCGTGGACTACCCGACGCCGATGATGGACGTCGCCACCGCGGTGCGCGCGGCCGTCACGACCGCGGTCACCGAGCTCGTCGGGCTCGAGGTCACCGAGGTCAACATCGCCATCAACGACGTGAACATCCCCGCCCTCAACGGTGTCGCCGACGACGCCGAGGGCCGCGTCCGGTGAACGCCACCGTCGTCGGCATGGGTGTCGGCGCACTGCTCGCGATCGTCGCCGTGACGCTCGGGGCCTGGGCGTTCGTCGTGGTGGCCGTCTGCATGCTCGTGGGTGGGATCGTCGCCCGCATCGTCACCGGCGACGTCGACGTGCGACGACTCCTCGACGTGCTGCGCGGACGCCGGAGCTCGTCGTGAGCACGCCCGCCGTCGCCGGTCCCGGCAGCGGCGGACGGGTCCCCGGCTCCGACCGGATCGGTTCGGCAGCCCTCGTGCACACCGCGCAGGCGGTCGCTGCGGAAGCGCTCCGGGTGCCGTTCCAGGAGGCGCGTGCCCGGGTCGCGGACGACGGTCGCGGTGGGCTGGCGGTCGAGATCACCGCCCCGCTCGCCGTCCCCGTGCTGGGGAGCCACGCGGTCCCCGACGAACCCGTCACCACCTCGGCGCACCGCGCCCGCGGCACGATCGCCGAGCGGCTCCGCACCATCACCGGCCGACAGGTCGAACGGGTGACCGTGACGTTCTCGTCGTCCGTCGTCGACACCCCGAGGAGGGTCCGGTGACCGAGCGTTCCCTGCCGGCCGGCCCGACCCACGACCGGGTGTACCGCCGGATCGTCCGCCGCGAGACGAACGCCTCGCGGTCGGGAGCGGTCGTCGTCGCGATGCTCGTCACCCTCGTGCTCGCCGCGGCCGCCGTGTTCGCCGCCGCACTCGTGTTCCTCGACCAGCGTGCGCTCGGTGTCGATCCCCGCGCGGTCGTGGACGCCGCCGCCCGGGCGCCCCGCGGGCTCGACGCCACCGTCGTGGTCGGCATCGCGGCGATCGTCGCGCTGGCCGGTCTCGTGTTCCTCGCGCAGGGCCTCCTGCCGCAGCGTCGCCCCCGGCACGCGATGTCGTCGTCGCGGCTCGCTGTGGTCATCGACGACGAGGTGCTCGCATCGGCCGCCGCGCGGGCCGCTCGGTCGGCCACCCGGCTCGGTCAGGACGCGGCCGTCGGCACCGTCGGCCGTCGGACCGTCGACGTCGTGCTCCGCCCGCCTGCGGGTGCCGACGTCCCCGCGGTCGCCGCGACCGAAGCCGTGACCGCGGAGTTCGCCGCGATCGACGCGCAGCCCGGCGTCACCGCGCGGGTCCGCGTGCAGCCGACCGGACGGGTGGACGGATGAACGCGACGAACCGCGTCGTCGGACGGACGGCGCTCGTGCTGGTCGGACTCGCGCTGCTCGTGCTCGGCGTCGGGGCGATCCTCGTCCAGACGCTGCCGTGGGCGGCCACGGCGTGGCACGAGCGTGCCGGCGTGCTCGACGCCCTCGGCGCGGATGCCCCGCGCGAGACCTCGGTGACGGCGTGGACCTGGGTCCTCGGCGGCGCGGTGGTGCTCGGGGTCCTGGCGATCGTGGTGCTGTCGACGCTCGGTGGCGGTCGGGTCGGCACCGTGGTCGAGGACGACGGGTCCGCCGGCGGGGTCGCCGGTTCGGTCCGGATCGACGCCGCCGCGGTGCAGCACGCGCTGTCGTCGGCGATCGGTGCCATGCCGCAGGTGGGCTCGCTCGCGGTCGACGTGTTCCGGGTCCGGGGCGGCCGGGCGATCCGGATCCGCGTCCGACCCCGTCGCGGAGCCTCGCCGCGCGACATCACGACCGGGGTGGAGGACATCGTCGCCGACCTGGACGCCCTGCTCGGGGACCGTCTGCCGGTCCTGCTCGAGATCGCCCGGGGTGGCGCGGGCTCCGGCCGCACGGACCGGGTGCACTGAGGTCGGCATGCCGCGCTCGATCGACGGACTGTCCCGTGCGCGGGATGGCGTCGCGGTGCCCGCAGTCGTCCGTCGCGTTGCACGGGGTCGTCCGGTGCAGGCCGTGTGGGTCAACGAGATCGGCGGCCGGACGTTCCGCATCGGTGCGGACGGCCTGGCGGAGGAGTACGTCAAGGTGCTCCCGCACGCCTATGCGCCCTGGATCGTCGGCGAGGCCGCACGCTTGACCTGGGCCTCTCGGTACGCGCGGGTCCCGGAACTCCTCGACCACGGGGTCGACGACGAGGGGGCCTGGCTCCGCACCCGCGCGCTGCCGGGGTGGAGCGCGGTCGACCCGCGGTGGCACGACGAACCGCGCACGGCCGTGATCGCGGCCGGCGAGGGACTGCGGACGCTGCACGACACCCTGCCCGTGCTCGACTGCCCGTTCGAGTGGTCCACCGTGCAGCGGGCCGGACGGGCCCGCGCTGCCGGCGCCGACCCCGAGGCGCTCGGTCCGGAGCCGCCCGTGGACCGCGTGGTGGTGTGCCACGGCGACCCGTGCACGCCGAACACCCTGATCGGCGCGGACGGTCGGTTCGCCGGGCACGTCGACCTCGACGCCCTCGGCATCGCCGACCGCTGGGCGGACCTGGGCGTGGCGACGATGGCGCTCGGGTGGAACTACGGCCCCGGGTGGGACGGACTCTTCCACGAGGCGTACGGGCTGCCCGTCGACGAGGAGCGGACGGCCTGGTACCGGGCGCTGTGGAACCTGGACGACGACGGCATCGAGACCGCGTCCGGCATCGAGACCGCGTCCGGCACGGAGATCGCGTCCGGCACGGAGACCGCCGACGGGACGAGCGCCGGACCGGATGCCCGACGGGACGGCTAGAAGGCCACGCCCCGCGCCTGCATGAACGGCACCGGGTCGACCGTGGCGCCGTTCACGTGGACCTCGAAGTGCGTGTGGCAGCCGGTCGAGTTGCCGGTGGAGCCGACGAGCGCGATCAGCTGCCCGGCCGACACCTGCTGGCCGGGGCTCACCCGGAACCCGCCGTTCACGATGTGCCCGTAGGCCGTCTGGACCCCGCCGCCGTGGCTGATCCGGACGTAGTTGCCGTACCCGCCGTACCAGCCGGCGTAGTCGACCGTGCCGGCGGCCGCCGCGACGATGGGCGTCGAGCACCCGCTCGCGAGGTCGGCGCCGTCGTGCTTGATCACGGTGCCGTAGATCGGGTGCACGCGGTACCCGTAGGGGCTGATCACGTACCCGCTGGCCGGACGGACCCACCCGGTCCCCGAGCCGGACCCCGGCGAACCGCTGGAACCCGAGCCGCTGCTGCCGGTACCGCCACCCCCGCCGCCGCTGCCGGCGTTGGCCGCGTTCGCGGCGTTCTGGGCGGCGATGGCCCGGAGGTAGGCCTCGCGCGCGGCCTTCTCCTCCGCCGCCTTGCGCACGGCCTCGCCCTTGGCGAACTCGGCCTCGGTCCGGACCCGGCCGGAGGTCAGCGTCGCGAGCTGGGCGTCGAGCCGTGCCTTGTTGGTCTGCTGCTCGTCGTAGGCGGCCTGCACCTTGTCCGCCGCGGCCTGGGAGGCCTGCATGCGGCGCTCGGCCTCGGCAGCGAGGTCGTCGAGCGCCTCGGACGCACGGTCGGCCTGAGCGGTGAGGGACCGGGCGACGGCGGCGTCGGCGGTGGCTGCGGCCTCGACGCGTTCGGCCTGCTCGGAGAGCTTGCTCAGCGCACCGAGGTTGTAGAGCAGGTCGCTGGCGTCCTGGCCGCCGGAGATCACGGACGCGGTGACGTCGGCGCCCCCGGACCGGGCCATCTGGGCGGCGAACTGCCCCGCCTGGGCGGCGCTCTGCTCGGCGACCTCGGCGTGGTCGTCGGCGTCGGCGCGGAGCCGCTGTTCCTTCTCCGCAGCGTCCTGCGCCTTGCTCTGCGCATCGAAGAACTCGGTGCCGAGGCGCTCGGCCTCGGCCTCGGCCGCTTTCACCTTGCTCGACAGCCCGGAGATGATGCCGCGGA
This sequence comes from Curtobacterium sp. 320, assembly GCF_031455235.1. NCBI lineage: Bacteria > Bacillati > Actinomycetota > Actinomycetes > Micrococcales > Microbacteriaceae > Curtobacterium > Curtobacterium sp. 320. The sequence continues at coordinate 53,568 of NZ_JAVDSI010000005.1, forward strand.
TCTCGGTGATCTGGTCCTGCTTGTCGGACTCCTGCCCGCGCGCGGCCATGACCTCGTCCCACGAGGGGTAGGTCGCCGCGCTCGCCACCGGCGCGTCGAACACCACCGTGCCGACGAGGCCCGCGAGCGCGAGGCCGGTGGCGGCGAGACGGAGTCGGACGGTGGCACGGGGACGGGAGTGGCTGGTGGGACGAGTCACGGGCACGAGCCTATACATCCGTTCAGGCACGATCGGCCGTCGCCGCGCGGCTGTGGACAACTTCGCAGGGCGGGCGTTCAGAAGCCGCGTTCCCGCCGGATGGCATCGGCACTGTCGACGACGTCCCGCTGCAGGACGGCGGCGCCCGACGTGCCGGCGTAGTCGTACACGTCGAACCCGGTGCAGTGCGTGATCGTCGCGGGCGGCCCGAGGGAGTCCTCGACGGCGGTCGTCCAGACGTCGCCGGACCCGATCACCACGAAGGTCGGTGTGGCGTCGCGGTAGGCCCCCAGGTCGACGAGCCACGGGTAGGTCTGGAACGTGTCCCGCACCTGCAGCAGCTGCACGTTCGTGGACGCGTACGCGGCGAGCGGGCGGACCGTCCAGAACTGCCCGACCCCGACGACGTCCCGCCCGTCGGCCCAGCGGTCGAGGCAGGCCGCCGGGTCGTAGCGCGCCTGTGCGACCGCGCGGGCGGTGCTCGGTGCGGTGGCGATCCCGGCGAGCAGCACCCCGGCGGCCGCGAGGGCGAGCACGGCCCGGATGCCGCGTCGCGGCCGGTGCACCTGGGTCCGGCGGACGGCGGTGCGGGCGAGCTCGGCGACCGCGACCAGGGCGAGCAGCGGCGCCGTGACGATCGGCTCGAGGTACCGCGGGGTCTCCGATCCCGCGACGACGACCCCGACCGACACCGCCACGACGGTGACGAGCGGGAGCGCTGCGGCGACGAGGACGGTCCGCGAGGTCCGGACCCGCCACGCCCAGACGGTCCCGCCGACCGACAGGAGCACCCCCACGAGCAGCAGGAGCAGCCCCGCGTCGCCCGCCGCCGACCCCGCGCGGTCGTCGGTGAGCGCGGCGAAGAACCCGAGCGTCTCGCCGGCCCGCGACGGCTGGACGTAGGTCGACGGGTCGAGGGACACGAACGGCCGCAGCGGGATCCGCAGCAGGTACCCGACGACGGACCCGAGGGTGAGCGTCCCGGCGAGCAGCCCGACCGGACGCCACGGGAGCCGGCGGGCGAGTGCCAGGAGCACGAGGGTCACGACGACCGGGGCGGCCGACCACGGGACGTACAGCGGGTTCGACGCCGTCGTGCACGCGGCGACGAGGCCGAGCACGACGAGGACCGTGACGGACGCCCGCCCGAGCCGCACCGCACGGAGCACGAGCACCGCGGTGCCGAGCATCGCCAGCACCGCGCCGTAGTAGTACGTCGTCGTGAGGAGCAGGGAGGCGAGCTCCAACGAGGTCGCGGTGGCCGACGACTCGGTGAGCACCAGGAGCGTCACGAACCCGAGGGCGACCGCGGACACCGCGATCCGGGCCGACCGCCGGGCCGCCGGCATGAGCTCGTTCGCCGCGGCCCGGACGAGCGCGTACACGGCGAGCAGCACGAGGACGCCGTTCAGCGCGAGCGCCTGCTGCGGCGTGGCCGTCACGAGGGAGCACAGGAGGTAGACCGGCAGCTCCGGGAAGAAGAACAGCGCCGGGGACATCGCCCACTCGAACGGCTGCCCGAGCTGCATCGACCGTTCGACGAGCGGCAGCAGCACCGAGTCCCCGTCGTACCAGAGCAGGGCGACCCTGGAGGTCGCGACGACGTGGCGCAGGGCGATGACGGCCAGGGCCAGCGCGACCAGGGCGCCCAGGGCCTCCTGGCCGACCGCGAGCCGTCGCGCGCGCCACCGCGAGCCGCCCGTCGGACGCACGACCTCGCTGACCGGGCGCGCGTCGGAGGACATGACCGGAGCGTACCGAGCGTGGCTCGCAGCGCACCCCACCCACACGGGGCAGCGCGCTGCGGGGACGACCGGCTACCCTTGTGGGCTGTGACCGACGCGCGCGACCAGCTCATCCAGTTCATCACGGACGAAGCGGTGTTCCACGGAGACTTCACCCTCACCAGCGGGAAGAAGGCGACGTACTACATCGACCTCCGCAAGGTGAGCCTGGACCACCGTGTCGCCCCCCTCATCGGTCAGGTGATGACCGACCTCATCGGCCAGGTGCCGGACGTTGCCGCCGTCGGCGGGCTGACCATGGGCGCCGACCCCATCGCGAGCGCCGTGCTGCACCAGGCCGCCGCCCGCGGACTCGCCTACGACGCGTTCGTCGTGCGCAAGGAGCCGAAGGACCACGGCCGCGGCAAGCAGGTCGAGGGGCCGGACCTCGCCGGCAAGCGCGTGATCGTGCTCGAGGACACCTCGACGACGGGCGGCTCGCCGCTCAAGGCCGCCGAGGCACTGGAGCGCGAGGGCGCGATCATCGCCGCCGTGGCCGTCGTCGTCGACCGCGACACCGGCGCGAAGGAGAAGATCGAGGCTGCCGGGTACCCGTACTTCGCGGCGATCGGGCTGGCTGATCTGGGGCTGAGCGCGTGACCGAGGAGCGTCCGGACGACGCGCACGAGCCCGACCAGACCGCCGGTCCCGCAGACGGGGACGACGGACTGGAGGCACGGCGCGACTCCGCCCCGGACGCTCCGTTCCACGGTCTCCGCAGTGCCGCGGACATCTTCGGTGCGCCGCGGGGCGCGGACGACTGGCCCTCGCGCCGTGAGCGGCGCGAGGCGGAGAAGACCGCGCGCGAGACCGGCGCACCCCTGCCGGACCCGTTCGAGCCGGTGGTGTCCGACGAGCCCGTGACCCCCGCGTCGTCCGCGTCGCCCGCCGAGGACGACTCCACGCAGGCCATCTCGATGCCCGAGCAGCTCGAGGCGCCGTCCGAGAACCCCCAGGCCGACGCCGAGGCCGAGCGGGCCACGCTCTCCGACCGGATCCCCGCAGCGGCCCCGGTCCCGCCGTCGTCGACCGCACCGCACCCGTCGTCGATCAGCCTGCCGACCGCCCAGTCCCACCGCGACCAGCGTGCGGCCGAGAACCGCGCGATCGACGAGGAGCGGCGCCGCACCGACCCGTTCGGCGCCGGGCGCGAGGACGTCGACTGGCTCGGTCGGGCCACGGGCTCGCAGCCGGCCGACGCGCCCGCTGCGCCCGCGTTCCCCGTCGTGCCGCAGCCGGTCGGTGTGGAGAACGTCCTGCCGGCCACCGACGAACCGCCGAGCTTCACGGAGCTGCTCCGCATCGCCGACGGCGAGGGCGAGGGCACCGGCGGGCAGGAGCGCCCGTTCGACTGGGCGATCCGCGACGACGAGGCCGGCGAGGTCCCGGCGACCCTGACCACGAACGCGTTCGACACGACGGCGCTGGCCGGTGGCTCGTGGAGCCTGGCGGACGACTCGGACGACTCGGACGACCCGGACGACCCGGACGACGACGTCGTCGCGGGTGCGCTGCCGACCCCGGTCGGCGGGACGCCCGTCGTCGAGCCGACCGCGGCGGTGGAGCCCGGGCGCCCCGACGACGCGACGGCGGCGCCGGAGGACGAGCCGCGCCTCCAGGCCGACGAACCGACCACGGCGCTGCCCGTCGCCGGCGGCCCGTGGTGGGCCGAGCCGGACGGCACCGTGCCGCCCACGGCTGCCCCGCCGCTGGTCGAACCGGCCGCGTCCGAGGCGGAGCCGAGCGCGTACCCCGCGCACCTGCCTCCGGCGGTCGGGCAGGACCTCGACGCCGTGATGGGCATCCGCGGTCACGAGCCGGCGCCGCAGCGCGACGAGCCGGCACCGCTCCCGGCCGCCGCCCCGGACGACCTCGACCAGTCCGAGTGGGACGGTCGCGAGACCAGCGACACGAGTGCGATCAAGGACCTCTTCGGGACCGAGGCGGTCGGGCAGCTCGGTGGGACCGGGTACGACCCGCACGACACCGGAACGCGCATGATGCCGGCCGTCGGTGCCACCCCGGCGCACGCACCCGCGCCCGAGCGCACGCCCGTGCCACCCGTGGCGCCGGTGCCGTCGGCATCCGCGGGCGGGGGCGACCGCGACAACTTCATCAACGAGGGCTTCGCCAAGCTCCGGAACGAGGGACGACGGGGCAAGCTCTTGCTCGTCTGGGGCTCGATCGTGCTGATCGTGGTGCTCATCGTGGCGGTGTTCGCCCTGACGCAGTGGATCCTGGGCAACCGGATCGACGAGCGTTCCCCGGCGCCGACCTCTACGTCGGCGGCCTCGGCGGCGGCGACCCCGAAGGAGACGCCGTCCGCCGCGGCGTCGCAGCCCTCGTCGGCATCGACCTCGCTCGAGACACTGCAGTTCGCCACCACGCCGGCGGCCCCCGGCGAGCACGCGTGGACCGATCTCGCCGGCGGGGAGTGCCTGTCGCCGTTCACGAACGCGTGGGCCCAGACCTACACGGTCGTCGACTGCCAGACGCCGCACGTCGCCCAGCTCACCGCGCGGCTGCCCGTCTCGGCCAACCAGTGGCCCGGGCCGGCCGCGCTCGCGGCCCAGGCGGCCGAGCAGTGCCAGACGTCGGCGGCCCTGAACGCCTCGGCCGCGGCGGCGTACGGGGACGTGCAGGTGCAGGGGTCCTACGCGCCCGACCAGGCGACGTGGGACCAGGGGGACACGTTCATCTCGTGCTTCGTCACCCGGTCGTCGGGCGACACGATGACGGGGTCGGTCGCGCCGAACGCGTAGCCGGTTGGGCCGGGCGGACTCGGAACGACATCACCGATGTCGTACGACGTCGATGATGTCGTCCCGGGGCGACCGCGCCGGTGTCAGGCCGCGGCCGATACCTTCCCCGACACGTCGGAGAGGGTCCGCAGCTCGTCGGCGCTGAGCTCCAGCTCCGCCGACGCCAGCAGTGCCGGCAGCTGCTCGGTGTTGCGTGCGCTGGCGATCGGTGCGACGACGTCCGGCTGCGCCTGCAGCCACGCGAGGGCGACCGTCGCGACCTCGGTGCCGCGGTCCTGGGCGATCGTGGCGAGCGCGTCGACCACCGCGAGCCCCGCCTCGTTGAAGTAGCCGGAGACCTGGCCCTCGCGGTCCTTGCCGGCGAAGTCCTCCTTCGTGCGGTACTTGCCGGTGAGGAAGCCCGCCGCCAGGGAGAAGTACGGCACGACCCCGAGGTGCTCGGTGGCGGCCAGGGGAGCGATGTCCGACTCGTACGGCTCGCGGGTGACCAGGTTGTAGTGCGGCTGGATCGCGACGGGCAGGGCGAGGTCGTTCTCCCGCGCGATGCGGATCCACTCCGCGGCCCGCTCCTTCGAGTAGTTCGAGATGGCCGTGTACCGGACGAGACCGTCGCGCACGAGCTGGTCGAACGCGCGCACGGTCTCCTCGAGCGGGGTCGACTCGTCGTCGAAGTGCGCGTAGTACAGGTCGATCCGGTCGGTGCCGAGCCGCTCGAGGCTCGCGCGTGCGGCCGCGGCGACGTTCGCAGCGGAGAGGCCCTGGAACTGCGGGTGCTGGGAGACCTTCGTGGCGATGACGACGTCGTCGCGCTTGCCGGACTTCGCGAACCACGAGCCGATGACCTGCTCGGACTCGCCGCCGGAGTTCCCGGGTGCCCAGGCGGAGTAGACGTCCGCGGTGTCGACGAAGTCACCGCCGGCCGCGGTGTAGGCGTCGAGCACCTGGTGGGAGGTCTGCTCGTCGGCCGTCCAACCGAAGACGTTGCCGCCGAGGGCGAGGGGGAACACCGTGAGGTCACTGGTACCGATGCGGGGCATGGGGATCCTTTCGTGGTCGTGTCGAACGAACCCGCCCACGCTATGCCTCGACCCTTGGCGGGCGGTCTCCGGACGTCACGCAGGACGGTGCGCTTGCATGGAGCCATGTCCGCGCTCACCACCGCACTCGCCGACCCGCGCTCGTCCGTCCGCCTCCGCGCCGTCATGGCAGCGGGGACGCACCCGGACCCGGCGGACCTCGACGTGCTGGTGGAGCAGTGCGCCGTCGAGCCGGACTTCTTCGTCCGCGACATGCTCACGTGGGCGCTCATCCGGCTCCCCGCCGACGCGGTGGTCCGTCGGGTGCTGCCCGAGCTCGACCGACCGCTGCCGCAGGCCCGGAGCCAGGCGCTGCACACCCTCTCGAAGATCGGCGACCCCGCGGTCTGGCCGTCGGTGCGACCCCTGCTGCGAGATTCCGACGTCGGGGTCCTTCGAGCGGCCTGGCGCACCGCGGCCGCACTCGTCCCGGACGCCGAGCGGGACGCCCTCGCCCGGACGCTCGCGGAGCACCTCGGCCGTGGCGACCAGGAGACCCGGCTCAGCCTGTCCCGTGCCCTGGTCGCCCTCGGCGAGGACGCCGTGCGACCGGTCCTCGACGACGCCTCGGCGCGCGGTGTGGACGGCGTCCGTGCGCACGTGGCCGAGGTCGACCGCGTGCTCCGCGACCCGGACGCCGCGAGTGCCCTCGCCGTCGAGCGCGCCCGCCGCGAGGTCGCCCTCGGCCGCACCCGCTCCGCGAAGGGGTAGCGCGCGCCGCGCCGCGCGCGTCCCGCGCCGCGCGTCCCGCGCGGCGTCGTTTCGTGAGCAGGAACGGTCGAGTCGGCGGGGGTGACCCGACCGTTTCTGCGCACGAAACGCGGTGGGCGCGACCCGATGACGGACGGGAGGCGCGGTGCGGCGCCGCCACACGCCTCCAGGCCGTTCCGGGGCGGGTCGGGGAACACCCGGATTCGGGACGCCGAACAGGCCGGATCGGCTTGCGCACGCGGATCGGAGCGCGCCAAGGTGGTGGCGAAGGGGAGTAGCTCCCAGCGCGTGCATCGACACACTGGCCATCACGACGATCGGCCCGGTGCACGTGGCCCTCGAGGCGAGCGAGACCTTCGGCCGTTCCGCCATGGCCGAAGCCGCTCGAGTGTGTGCAGCGTCATGGCTCGACCACGAGGACCACCATGACCGACACCCTGTCTCCCGCTCCGACGCCCGGCGTCGTGGCATCCCGGATGGGCGCCAGCGCCTGGGGCCGCATCGCGATCTGCATCGCCATCGCCCTGCCCGCCGTCGTCTTCCGGATCGGCGGGTTCGCGCCGAACCCCGTCGTCGACCTGCTCGTCTTCGGCGGTGCCGTCGTCGCCGCCTCGTTCCTGCTCGCCTGGGCCGCCGAGGCCGCGCAGAAGGACATAGCCGGCGCCCTCGCGATCGCGATCCTCGCCCTGATCGCCGTGCTGCCCGAGTACGCGGTCGACCTGTACTACGCGTTCCGCTCCGGGTACGACCCCTCGTACGAGCAGTTCGCCGCGGCCAACATGACCGGCTCGAACCGGCTGCTGCTCGGGTTCGGGTGGCCCCTCGTCGTGATCATCTCGCTGCTCGTGGCGCGCCGGTTCGTCCGGACCGGGTCGCTCCCCGCCTCGGCCACCCGGGTGTTGGAGCTCGAACGGTCCTCGCGACTCGACATCGGGTTCCTCGCGCTCCTGGCCCTCGTCGCGTTCCTCATCCCGCTGATGGGCTCGATCCCGATGTGGTTCGGGTTCGTGCTGCTCGCCGCGTTCGTCTGGTACCTCTGGCGGGCGTCGAAGGTCGAGGACGGCGACGACGACGAGGAGGAGATGGTCGGCATGGCGGGCAACATCGCCTCGATGCCGCAGCGTGGGCGTCGCTGGACGATCGTGGCGCTGTTCGTCGTCGCCGCGGCCGTGATCCTGTCCTCTGCGGAGCCGTTCGCGGACGCGCTCGTGCAGTCCGGAAGCGCGCTCGGGATCGACAGCTACTTCCTCGTGCAGTGGCTCGCGCCGCTCGCCACGGAGGCGCCGGAGTTCATCGTCGCCGCGCTCTTCGCGCTGCGGGGGATGGGTGGGGCGGCGATCGGCACGCTCATCGCGTCGAAGGTCAACCAGTGGTCGCTGCTCGTCGGGTCGCTGCCGATCGCGCACGTGCTCGGCGGTGGCACCTCGGGCGGGCTGCCGCTCGACGGTCGGCAGGTCGAGGAGTTCATGCTGACCGCGTCGCAGACCGTGCTCGGCGTGGCGATCATCATCGCGCTGCGGTTCCACCGGTGGTCGGCGATCGGGCTCGCGGCGCTCTTCGCAGTGCAGTTCTTCGTGACGGACACGAACGGGCGGTGGGTGCTCAGCATCGTGCACCTCGTGGCGGCGGTCGTGGTGTTCTGGATCAACCGGCGGGAGATCCTGCCGACGGTGACGGCGCCGTTCCGCCGGGCGTCGTCCCCCGTGTTGCGCGGCTGAACCGCGGGCGCGCGGGGCGCCGCGCGGGGGCGCGCCGAGTGGGCGGGATGTGTCACGCTCGGCACCGCCGGGCGGCGCGTGGTGCCCGCTCGGCGGACGTGAGCGGCGGGTCGTGCCCGGTGGGCGGCGGTGGATTCCGCCCGCTGGGACGGGAGGCGCGGTGCGGGCTGGCACCGCGCCTCCCGTCGGTCCGGTGGGTGCGTTCCCACGAGCGGGCGCGACATGCCGTCGGCCGCGCGCCGAGTGGGCAGAAAACGTCTCGCTCGGCGTCGCCGGGCGGCACGTTGTGCCCGCTCGGCGGACGTGAGCGGCGTGTCGTGCGACCGCGGCGCGGCCGGCGGGCGCGCGGGGCGTCAGTCGGCGTCGGGGGCGAGCCAGATCGCGGACGCCGCCGCCGCGGGCAGGTCCACGAGGGACTCCGACCCGTCCGACGACCGCCGGGACACCGCGATGACGCCCGCGTAGTCCCGCACCTGCTCCACCCGCAGGTGCGTCCCGAGCCCGACCCCGAGCTCGTCGAAGTACCGCAGCAGCGAGGGGTCGTCGTCGGACACCCGGTCGACGGTGCCGCACGCCCCGGGCTCGATGGCCCCGAGCAGGGTCCCGGGGGAGTCCGGCACGGTGCCGTCCGCGCGGGGGATCGGGTCGCCGTGCGGGTCGTGCGTCGGGTGCCCGAGGTCGGCGTCGACCCGGTCGAGGAAGGTCTCCGACACCGCGTGCTCGAGCGCCTCGGCCTCGGTGTGGACCTCATCCCACGAGTACCCCAGCCGCTGCACGAGGAACGTCTCGATCAGCCGGTGCCGCCGGACCATCGCCACGGCGACCTGCTGGCCGAGCGGGGTGAGCACGACGCCGTAGTACGGGGTGTGCTCGATGAGGCCGTCGCGGTCGAGCTTCCGGAGGTTGCCCGAGACCGTCGACGCGGACACCTTGAGCGCCGCGGCGATGTCGCGGGTGGCCAGGCCCGTCCCGCCGCGCTCACTCGCCTTCCAGACGAGCTTCACGTAGTCCTCCGCCATCGTGGACAGGGAGGGCAAGCGCATGCCCCAATGGTACAAACGGCAGGTGACCGCCGCCGACCCCTCCCGCCGCCGCCGCTGGCCCGTTCCGCCGTCGCTGCTCGTCGGCCTCGCGCCGCTCGTGGTGTTCGCGGCCGTCAGCGCCTGGCGGGCCCGGCCGAGCGACGACTACCCGACCCTCGGACAGACGGTGGACAGCGTCGTCCGGTCGCTCGTCGTCCCGGAGGGCATCGCCGCCGTCGCACTCTGCGTCGTCGTGACCGGGCTCGGCTGGTGGCGCATCGCGACCGTCGACCCGACGCGCACGCGCCTGCGGTGGACGATGGTCGCGCCGATCCTCATCGCGGTCGTCTGCATCGTGCGGCTGCCGCTCGTGGACTGGTCGGCGCTGCCGGTCCGCTACTTCCTGCTGCTCGCCGTGGGGGTGCTGCTCGTCGGGGTCTTCGAGGAGCTGATGACCCGCGGCGTCCTGCTCGTCGGGCTCCGGCGGCGCCTGCCCGAGTTCGGCGTGTGGATCGCGTCGTGCGCGCTGTTCGGGGTGTTGCACCTGCTCAACGCCCTCGCCGGGGCCGGTCTCGGGGTGACGCTCGTGCAGGTCGTGTTCGCGGCGTCGTTCGGTTCGACGCTCTACGTCGCGCGTCGGCTGACCGGGAACCTGCTCCTGCCGGTGCTGCTGCACGCGTTCTGGGACTTCGGGTCGATCGGCCTCTCGGCGACGACGGACGTGCAGGACCCGTCGAAGCTCGCCGTCGTCGGCGTGATCGGGCTGCTGTCCTTCGCGGTCCTCGCGTTCGGGGTCGTCGCCGGCGGGGTGATCGCGTGGCGGGACGACCGGCCGCGCCGCCTGCGGCGCCGGTGGCGGACCGTGCCGCCCATGGGGGCGTACGCGGTGCTGGGCGACGAGCCGCGCCTCCCGTCCGCCGTGTGGTGACGACGGACGGACGGGAGGCGCGGGGCTGCGAGTGCGCACAGGCTGCGGTCCGGTTCACCTCGGCTTGGTGCACCGTTCCCCGCTCGGCAACCACCCGTCCTTAGCGTTCGGCGCATGCACAGATCAGCACTCCGCGGGGCGACCGTCGCCGCCGTCGCGACCGCCCTCGTCGTCGGCTCGCCCCTCGTCGCCACCGCGGCGGGGTACCCGAGCGACACCGCCAAGCCCGATCTCGTCTCCCTGCTGAGCGGGTACGACCAGTACTGGAAGTCGAGCGGGACGAACGACCTGCACGGCACCGTGCTCGATGCCGGGACGCTGGCGGAGAACGACCGGCTGGCCTCGTGGATCAACCAGCACGCCACGAAGGCGCAGCAGCTGAAGGCGCTGCAGGACTCCGAGTACCAGAACGCCACGAACACCGCCTACGACCAGTCGATGACGGTGTCGCAGGGGCTCGGTCCGGCGCTCGAGAAGATCTACGTCGACGGTCGGAACGCCGGGAAGCTGCCGCTCACCTCGGCGGTGGTGAACTCCTCGAACGGCACGAGCGGCGCGTACGTCAGCACGGGTGACGCGAAGGCGCACTACAGCTACCCGCGGCCCTACCTGCCGGCGAGCAGCACCGCGACGCTGCCCGCGACCGACGACCAGACCGGCTGCGCCCCGGCGAAGGTGAACGCGTCGTCGCTCGCCGCGAACCGTGCCGGCAAGGCCTGGGCGTCGGCGGACGGGACGCTCGACATCATGCGGGTGCCGGTCGCCACGGACACGTCGCACGAGTTCTCGCCGAACGATGTCGTGCTCGACCCCGGGTACGGCACCGCCGGCATCTGCACGGGCGGCTCGTACCCGAGCGGCCACACCACCACGGCGTACCAGGCGGGCATCACCCTCGCCACGCTCGTGCCGGAGCTAGCGCCGGAGCTGCTCGCCCGCGCTTCCGAGGCCGGCAACGACCGCATCGTGCTCGGCGTCCACTACCCGCTCGACATCATGGGCGGGCGCATCGACGGCGAAGCGGCACTCGCGGCCCGCTGGTCGGACACCCAGTACCGCACGGAGGTCCTCGAGCCGGCGCGGAAGGAACTCGTCAGGTACCTCGAGCAGCAGTGCGGCGACACGCTCGCGAACTGCATCGCCCACTCGACGGCGTACTCGGACGACCCCTACGGCGGGGCCGCGATCCCCGGTGGCACCGCCCAGGTCGTCACCGACCGCGCCTCGGCCGCGGCGGTCTACCGCGAGCGGATGACCTACGGCTTCGCGGCGACCGGCACCACCGGGCTCGCCCCCTCGGTGCCGACCGGTGCGTCGAACCTGCTCCTCACCGCGTTCCCGACCCTGACCGACGCGCAGCGCACCGCCGTGCTCGCCCAGACCGAGATCGCGTCGGGCTACCCGCTCGACCAGTCCGGCTCGGCCGCGGGCTCGTGGGAGCGCCTCGACCTCGCCGCCGCCACGAGCGCCACGGTCGCGGTGTCGGCCGACGGCACCGCGAAGGTCCTCTCGACCGGCGGCACCGCACGCGTCGTGACCGGCGTCCTCACGGCACCGAAGGGCACCTCGGTCGCTGCCGGAGGGTCGCTCGCGCTGGCCGGCACCGGGTTCACCCCGGGGGCCTCGGTCCGGGTCGTCCTGCACTCCACCCCGATCACGGTGGGCACGCTCACCGTCGCGGCGGACGGCACGGTGTCCGGCAGCGTCACCATCCCGGCCGGCACCGCCACGGGAGCGCACACGATCGACGTGGTCGACGCCTCCGGCGCCTCGGCGCTCGTCGCACCGCTCGCGATCACGGTGACCCCGGCCGCTGCCGGTTCGGGCACGGGCACCGGTGGCACGGGAGCCGGGAGCGGCGGCACCGGCACCGTCGTCGACCCGGGGACGGGCATCCACCTGCCGGTCGTCTCCGGCTGATCGCGGGCCGGCCGGCGTCCGTCCCGTGCGGCGGCGCCGGCCGCCTTCCCGTTCCCGTCACCCCTGGAGCACCCCCCCCATGCGCACACGCACCCTCTGGACCGCGACCGGCATCGCTGCCGCGGTCGTCCTCGCCGGGGCGGTCGCCGTCCCGTTGCTCGGGTCCACCCCGGTCGCCTCGGCACCCGTCCCGTCGGCGTCGGCGACGCGGTCCCACGTCGCCCCGGCCGTGCCGAACGTCGGGGCCGCCGCGCTCGCCGCACTGCCGGAGGCGCAGTACTCGGCGGTCATCGGCGGGCTCATGCCGTTCGACCGGACCATCACCTCGGACACCGTGTTCCAGCTCCGGGCCGACGCGCCCCTGTTCGGCGCAGCGCGGACCACACCGGTCGCACGGTTCGCCGCCACCGACTTCCTCCGGCAGCCCACCACGGTCGTCGGGGTCGAGCGCGACGGGGACTGGGAGCGTGTCCTCACCCCGGCGCGCCAGCAGCTGCCCTCGGCCGCCGGGGGATCGGCGGCGGCGCAGACCTCGGCGTGGGTACCGGTGGCGTCGCTCCGGGAGGTGTCGACCCCGACCTCCCGCGTCGTCATCTCGACGACGGACCAGTCCGTGTCGATCGTCTCGTCGGACGGCGGGGCCGTGCAACGGTTCCGCGCCGGGGTCGGCACGGCGGACACCCCGACGCCGACCGGGGTCACCGGCTACCTCGAGCAGCGGTACGTCGACCCCGCCCAGGGGACCGGCGACCACCCGATCCAGCTGACCTCGCTGCACTCGAGCGCGGCCGACGAGCCGTACGGCGGGCACGACGGCGGGCTGATCGGGCTGCACTGGAACGCGACGACCTCGGGTGCGGTGTCGCACGGCTGCGTGCGGCTCGACGCCGAGGCGGTGGCGGCGGTGGACGCCCTGCCGCTCGGCACCCTCGTCACGGTCGAGTAGGGCGCCGAGCGGCGGCGATCAGCCGGTGGCGCCGCCGATGATCGCCGGACGCTCGAACGGATCCGCGGTGACGAACGTGACCGCCTGTGCGCGGAACTGGTCGACCTCCGCCGTCGGCAGCCTGACGAAGTCCGTCCACGTCTCGCCCGCGGCGACGAACCGCGAGGCCTGCTGCTCGTCCACGATCACGTGGTCGTCGGGCGTGCCCGAGAACGCCGTCGCGTCGACGACGACGGTGTGGGCCTCGGTGCACTCGATCGTCCAGTGGACCCAGCCCTTCAGGTGGTCGGCGACCATCGTCGTCGTCGAACAGCCGGGGGCTGACGGGTCCCGAGGTCCGGGGACCGAGGCGGACGCGGCGGTGGGCAGTGCAGCGACCGAGAGGCCGAGCGCCATCGTGCCGACCGCGGCGACCGAGAGGATTCGCTTCATCGTGGAACTCCAATCTGATGTTTCAGGAGTTCCGAGTCTGGTGGCGGCGACGCGGTCGAGCAACCAGGTGGCAACGCGTTGCCGCGCCCGATGGGCAGCGGCGACCACGGAGTGGCGATCAGGGCTTGCGGCCGACGGCGAAGACCCGCCGGAACGGGTACACCGTGCCGTGCGCCCCCGCCGGATACGCCGACCGCAGCGCCGCCGCGTACTCCGCCTCGTACGCCGCGGTCGACGCGCCGGACGGGTCCGCCGCGTCGAGCGCCTGCAGTGCCGGACGGAGCCCGGTCCCGCGCACCCAGTCGAGCACCGGGTCGACGCCCGGCAGGACCTGGGCGTAGGTGGTCTCCCACGCGCGGGCCTCGAACCCGGCGTCGAGCATGATGCCGAGGTAGCCGGCCGGGTCGAGCACCGGGTCCTCGCGCAGGACACCGGCCAGCGCCGGCGCCCACGGCCCGGAGGCGGCGACGGACCGCATGAGCGCGTGCGACGGCGACCCGAAGTTGCCCGGCACCTGCATCGCGAACCACGACCCGGACGGCATCGCGTCGAGCCACCGCGGCAACAGCGACACGTGCGACGGCACCCACTGGAGCGCCGCGTTCGTCACGACGACGTCGTCCGTGGGGCCGGGCGTCCAGTCCTCGATCGAGCCCAGCTCGAACGACAACCCGGGGCCGGTCGGCGCCGACGCCAGCATCTGCGCCGAGCTGTCGATCCCGACCACCGACGCGGAAGGCCACCGCGCTGCCAACGTGGCGGTGAGGGTCCCGGGGCCGCAGCCGAGGTCGACGACGCGACGTGGCGCCTCCTGGCCCGCACCCGCCGGCCAGGCGATCTGCGCGACGAGGTCGTGGAAGGGCCGCGCGCGGTCGTCCGCGAAGGCGGCGTACCGCGACGGGTCCCAGCGCATCGCTACAGCTCCACCTCGAAGGGTTCGGTGCGGACGAGCTCGTGGACGCCGGAGATGACCTCGCTCGGGCGGAAGGGGTAGCGGTCGATCTCGGCCTGGTCGCTGATGCCGGTCATGACGAGGACGGTGTGGAGTCCTGCTTCGATGCCGGCCTGCACGTCGGTGTCCATCCGGTCGCCGATCATGCCGGTGTTCTCGGAGTGGGCGCCGATCCGGTTCATCGCCGAGCGGAACATCATCGGGTTCGGCTTGCCGACCACGTACGGCTGCTTGCCGGTGGCCTTCTCGATCATCGCGGCGATGGCGCCGGTCGCCGGGAGGACCCCCTCGGCCGACGGGCCCGTCGCGTCGGGGTTCGTGACGATGAAGCGGGCACCGTCGCGGATGAGGCGCACGGCCTTGGTGATCGCCTCGAACGAGTAGTTGCGGGTCTCACCGACGACGACGTAGTCGGGGGCGGTCTCGGTCATGATGAAGCCGGCCTCGTGCAGGGCCGTGGTCATGCCGGCCTCGCCGATGACGAACGCGGAGCCGCCGGGCATCTGGGACTTGCAGAAGTCGGCGGTGGCGAGGGCGCTCGTCCAGATGCGCTCCTCGGGGACGTGGATGCCGGACCAGCGGAGCCGGGCGCTGAGGTCACGCGGGGTGAAGATCGAGTTGTTGGTCAGGACGAGGAACTCCGTGCCCTCGTCGAGCCACTGCTGGATCAGCTCCGGCGCCCCGGGGAGCGCCTGGTTCTCGTGCACGAGCACGCCGTCCATGTCGGTCAGCCAGCACTCGACCTCGTCGCGGGTTGCCATGCCCCTCACCCTAGTGCGCGCCCGTGACGGCCCGGCTCGGCGTCGGCTCGGAGAAGGCCGGGAGGCACGGATCGGCTCTTGCGCGCCGGTCGCGGACCCGAGATGGTCGAGACACCGAACGCCGGTCGGCTTTGCCCTAGGCTTTTCGGGACACGTACTGGAAGAAGGAGGACGCCCGTGCTCGTCGAACCCGGAACCCCGCCCGTCGCACCCCGGCCCGTCACGGCGCCGGAGCAGGCCGAGGCGACCCCGCGACGACGCCGTGGCCGCCCGAACGTCCTCAGCCGCGAGCAGGTGATCGACGCCGCGACGGCCATCGCGAACGAGGACGGCCTCGACCGGCTGTCCTTCCGCGCACTCGGCGTCCGGCTCGGCGTCGCACCGATGACCGTGCACCGGACGATCGGCGGCCTCGACGACCTGCACGCCGAGCTCGTCCGCCGCACGGTCGACGAGTTCACCGCGACGTTCGTCTGGCCGGACGAGTGGCACGCGGTCGTCCGGACGTTCGCCACGACCTTCCGCGACCTCATGCTGACCCACCCCCTCGTGCTCGAGTCGCACAGCCGCCGCGGGGCCCTGGTGTCGACGGAGTCCGACGCCGTCGTGGCGAAGGTCGTCGGTGCGCTCCGGTCGGCCGGCCTGCCCGACGCCGAGGCGATGTACGCGTTCTTCGTCGTGTACGACTTCGTGGTCGGGCACACCGGCGTGCAGGTCGGCCGGGGCTCGGCCGCGGCCGGTCGTCCGGAGCGGCACGAGCTCGTGGCGGAGATCCTCGGTTCGCACTCGTACGAGGACCGGTTCGCGCTGGGGCTCGACGTCCTCATCGCGGGGATCGAGTCCCGGATCCGGTGACCGGCGACCCCGCCGTACGCTTGGGGGCGTGACCGCAGTCCCCGAACCGTCCCACGAGCGGACGACGAACGGGGTCGGGCCGCACCCCGAGCCCTGGCCGGACGACCCGCGGCTCGACCCGGAGCTCCTGGCGACCGGGGACACCCGCAACGTCGTCGACCGGTTCCGCTACTGGTCGATGGACGCCATCGTCGCCGAGCTCGACACCCACCGCCACGCGTTCGACGTGGCGATCGAGAACTGGCAGCACGACCTCAACATCGGGTCGATCGTGCGGAGCGCCAACGCGTTCCTCGCCGGCACCGTGCACATCGTCGGGCGCCGTCGGTGGAACAAGCGCGGCGCGATGGTCACCGACCGGTACCAGCACGTCCGGTACCACCCCGACGTCGCCGCCTTCCTCGAGGCCATGCGCGACGAGGGGCGCCCGGTGATCGCGATCGACAACACCCCCGGGGCGTCCCGCATCGAGACGGCGCCGATCCCGGAACGGTGCGTGTTCCTGTTCGGGCAGGAGGGCCCCGGGCTGACCGACGAGGCCGTCGCCGGGGCGGACGGACACCTCGAGATCACGCAGTTCGGGTCGACGCGGAGCATCAACGCCTCGGCGGCCGCGGCGATCGTCATGCACAGCTGGGTCGTCCAGCACGCGGACACCGGCCGCACCAGCGGGGCCGACGGCTCCGCGCTCTGAACCCTGCACCTGTCGGCCGCAGCCGGCGGGGCGGGGGTGAGCCGCGCCTCCAGTCCGCCGGCGCGTCGGCGTCAGCGCGCCGCGGTGGTGCGCCGCGCGACCAACCGGGGCTCGACCAGGACCTCGGTCGCCGCCGACGTCGGGTCGGCGATCCGCGCGAGGAGCCGCTCGCCGGCGCCGCGCCCGATCTCGACACTGCGGTCGTCGATGCTCGTGAGCCCCACGTACCGCGTCGCCGCGAGCGGGGTGTCGTCGTAGCCCATGACCGACACGTCCTCGGGGACGCGCAGCCCACGCTCGGCGAGCTCGGACAGCGCGCCGAGCGCCATCACGTCGTTCGCGGCGAAGACGGCGGTCACCTCGGGGTGCGCGTCGAGGAGTTGCGCCAGGGCGCGCGACCCGGCCTCCTCGGTGGGCTCGCCCGGGAGCACGACCGTCGCGACCTCGGCGCGGCCGTCGACACCGGCGCTGAACCCCGTGCGTCGTTCGTCGGACGCGGCCGACGAGGCGCCGACGAACCCGAGGCGCGTGTGGCCGAGGGCGAGCAGGTGCTCCGCGGCCATCGCCCCGCCCGCGCGGTCGTCGTTCGCCACGGTGTCCGCGCGGGGGATCGCGACGCGGCCGCCGGCGATGACGAGCGGGGTCGAGGCGGGGATCGCGAGGTCGGTGTCGGGCTCGCCGGCGATGACGATCCCCTCGACGCGCATGGACAGGAAGCCCTCGACCGGCGAGGCGTCGAGCCCGGTGTTGAGGAAGCGGTCCGCGACGACGAGCCGGTGGCCCTGGTCCTGCAGCGCCTCGCGCAGGCCGGTCAGCAGGTCGACGAACCACTGGTTCCGGAAGTCGTCGAGGACGACGCCGATCGTCCGGGAGCGCGTACCGGCGAGCGACACCGCGGCCGTGGAGGGGCGGTAGTCGAGCTCCTGGATCGCCTTGAGCACCGCGTCACGCCGCTGCTGGCTCACCCGCGGGGAGCGCTGCAGGACGAGCGACACGAGGGACTTCGAGACCCCGGCGCGCGCGGCGACGTCGTAGATGGTCGCGGGTTTGCCGGCTCCCATGATCTGCATCGACCTCCGTGGCTCTCCCGTCGATGGTAGCGGGGGTGGCGCGCGGGTGGCGCGCGGGGCGCGCGGCCGCTTCGTGAGCAGAAATGGTCGGGTGCGTGGTGCCGGCCCGACATCGTCTGCTCACGATCTGCGCGTGGTCACTCCTCCACACGGGAGGCGCGGTGCGAGTTCTGCACGAGTGCTTCGGTATGCGGGCGGTGCGGGAGCGCGGGGCGCGAGGGTGACCGCATGCGACCACGCCCGCTTCCGCCCGCGCTCCGCAACCGCGCGTTCGACGTCCACGCCGCGGACCGCGCAGGAGTCTCCCGACAGCGACTCCGTCGGAGCGACCTCGTCCGGCCCACCCGTTCGATCCGGTGGGCCCGCGACCGCCCACCCGACGCCGTGCACCGGATCCGAGCCCTCCGGCCGGTCCTGCTGCCCGGACAGTTCGTGAGCCACGTCTCCGCCGCCGTGCTCTGGGGGCTGCCCGTCCCGGTCGACGACGAGGCGCCGGTGCACGTCACGAGTCCGATTCCGACCGCCCAACCACGTCGCACGGGCGTGGTCGGACACCGGATCACGCCCGACCGAGCGGACGTCGCCGAGCGGTGGGGCATGCCCGCGAGCACTCCCGCAGCGCTGTGGGTCGACTGCGGCGCGATGCTGACGACCGACGAGCTCGTCGTGCTCGGCGACGCGATCGTGACCGAGCCACGGTGTCGCACGACGATCGACGACCTCCGGACCGCACTCGTCCGGGCCGGAGCCCGAGCAGGCGTCCGGAAGCTGCGGACGGCGATCGAGCTGGTCCGGGTCGGTGCCGGCTCGCCCCAGGAGACGCGGGCGCGGCTCGCGATCGTCCGCGCGGGCCTTCCCGAACCGGAACTGCAGGTCGAGATCCGAGACGAGGCAGGGTCCTTCGTCGGTCGGGTCGACATGGCCTACCCACGGCACCGCGTCCTCATCGAGTACGAGGGCGACCACCACCGCACGGATGCCGCGCAGTGGGCCAGCGACCTCCGGCGCTACCGCGAGGCCGAGCGCCTCGGCTGGGTCGTCGTCCGGTGGTCGCGCTCGGACCTCACCCGGTACCTCGCCGAGGCCATCGGACACCTGCGGTCGGTGCTCACACGCCGGGGGTAGCGTCCGGGCAATGGCGACGCTGCTCATCACCGGGGCCGCAGGACGGATCGGCGCTGCACTCCGGCCCCGACTCCTCGCGGCCGGTCACGACCTCGTGCTGCTCGACGAGCGCACCCCGGACGACCCACCGACGGGCGGTGAGCGCTTCGTGCCCGGGTCGGTGCACGACGCCGATGCCCTCGACGACGCGCTGATCGGCGTCGACACCGTCGTCCACCTGGCGGGCATCCCGACCGAGGCCGCGTGGGACGACCTCGTCGCGGCGAACCTCACCGGGACGAAGAACGTGCTCGAGCGAGCGGCCGCGGCCGGGGTCCTCCGGGTCGTCCAGGCGAGCTCGATCCACGCCGTCGGCCGAGCGCCCGAGCCGCTCGACGAACCGGGGAGCGTGCCCGGGGACCGGCTGCCCCGTCCGGACACGTACTACGGCGTGACGAAGGCCGGGATGGAACTCCTCGGCAGTCTCTTCGCCGATCGGTTCGGGATGTCGATCGTCTCGGCACGCATCGGGGCGTTCGGCGAGCAGCCGTCGTCCGGTCGTGCGCTCCTGATGTGGAGCTCGCCGGACGACCTGGTGCGGTTGGTGCTGGCGACGGTCGCGCTCCGGGACCCGGGGCACCACGTCGTGTGGGCGCTGTCCCGGAACACCGGATCCCCGGCCGACCTCACCGCGGGGGAGCGGATCGGCTTCGTGCCGGTCGACGACGCCTCGGGCGTGCTGGACCCTGACGCCCGTGCGGCCCTGCCTGCCGAGGAACTCCGCTACCTCGGCGGCGACATGGTCGAGCTGCCGCTCGGCCGGAGCCGTCCCTGAGCAGCCTCCGCGCTACCCGATCAGGCTCGGGCGCAGGTCGCGCAGCGTCCGCGACCGCGTCTGCCGCGCCGTCACGACGAACGACACCAGGAGCGCCCCGAGCAGCCAGCACGCGAGCACGCCCGCATCGGACCACGCCGCACCGAGGTCCCCGCCGTACATCGTCTGCCGGATCGCGTCGACCGAGTACGTCATCGGCAGCGCGAAGTGCAGCGCCGCCAACGGCCCCGGCAGCGTCTGCCACGGGAACGTCCCGCCGGCGGTGACGAGCTGCACGAGCATGAGCACCAGGCCGAGGAACTGCCCCACCGAGCCGAGCAACACGTTCAGCGCCATGATGATCGCCGCGAACGTCGCCGATGCCAGCACCATGACCCCGATCGTCGCCCCGGCGTGCACGACGTTCAGGTCGAGGGCGAACCGGACGATGAAGAACAGCGCCACCATCTGCACGAGTCCGAGCAGCGCCGGCGTCAGCCATCCGCCGAACACCACCGCGAGGGGCTTCCGCACCGCGGTGATCGCCCGCTTCGAGATCGGCTTGAGGATGAGGAACAGCGCGTACATGCCGATCCAGGCCGCGAGGGAGATGAAGAACGGCGCGAGTCCGGCCCCGTAGTTGTCCGCCGCCGCGACGTTGTCGTCCCCGACCTTGACCGGGTCCGAGATCACCGACGCCTGGTCCTCGCGCTGCGAGGCGTTCGACGCCGGGATCTTCGTGCGGCCCTCGTCGAGCTTCGAGGCGAGCTCGGACGAGCCGCTCTGCAGCTTCGTCAGTCCGGACGCCAGCGACTTCGCGCCGTCGTCGGCCGAGGCCGCTCCGGACGCCAACGAAGCCGCACCGGAGGACAGTGTGGGCGCCGCCGACGCGAGCTGCGAGGTGCCCGAGGCCACCTGCGACGAGCCCGACGCCAACTGCGCGGCACCGTCCGCGGCGGAGGAGACCCCGCCGGCCAGGGTGGGGGCCGCCGTCGCCAGGGCGGAGGTGCCGGCCGCGACCTGGGCGGACCCGTCGCGCAGCTGGTCGACGCCCTCGAGCGCGGCCTTGGCCTTCGCGAGATCAGCCTTCGTCTTGTCGTCACCGAGCTGCGCCTCGACGGTGGAGGTGATGACCGCCTGCACCTCCGGCGTCAGTTCCACGCCACGGTCCGCGGCGGCCTTCGTGATCGCCGCGGTCACGGTGTCGGGGGAGAGGCCGTTCAGTGCGTCGAGCGCCGGATCGGTCTGGTCGGCCAGTGCCTTGTTGCCGGCCGCGACCTGCTGTGCGCCGTCGTTCAGCTGCGCGGTCTGCGCGGGCAGCGACGCGGTCTGCTGCTTGGCCGTCTGCAGGCCCGAGGACAGCGTCGCCGCCCCGGATGCGACCTGCTGGGCGCCCTGGTCGAGTGCAGCGGTCTGCGACGGCAACGCGGCGGTCCCGTCCGCGAGCGTCGCCGCCCCGGAAGCGAGCTTGCCGGTGCCGTCCGCGAGCGTGGCCGCGCCCGACGCAGCGGACTTCGCACCGGAGGCGAGCTGCCCCGCGCCGTCGACCGCGTCGCCCAGGCTGTCGCGCACGTCGGCGAGGCCCACGAGCAGGGTCTTCGCCGCCTGCTTGCCGACCCGCTCGGCGACTGCGGTGCGCATCGTCTTGCCCGCCTGCTCCGCGATGGTCGAGGCGAGGTAGGAGTTCGTGTCCGCCGTCGTCATCACGAGCTCGGCACGCTTCGGGTCGTCGGACTGTGCGGAGACGAGGGACTCCGAGAAGTCGTGCGGGATCGTCACGACGAAGTCGTACGTGCCGTTCCGGACGCCGGAGCGCGCGTCGGCCGCGGTCGTCTTCGTCCACTTGAAGTCGGCGCCGTCGATGGCCTCCTTCGTGACGTCCTTGCCGTAGTCGACGTGGTCGCCGTCGAGCGTCGCCCCGGCGTCCTGGTCGACGATGGCGGCGGGGACCTGGTCGAGCTTCGCGTACGGGTCGCGGTTCGCCCAGAGGTAGGCGCCGCCGTACAGCAGCGGCACGACCATGAGCGCGATGAACGCGAGTCGTGCGAGCGGGGTCGCGGTGAGTCGCGCCAGTTCGGCGCGGACGAGCGAGGTGGTGGTCACGCGGTCGCCTCCGTGGGCAGGTGGTCGGTGTCGGACTGGAGGCGCGGGTCGTCTCCGTCAGGTCGGGCCACGTCCTCGGGGTCCTCGGTCTGGATGGTGTCGAGCAGGTGTTCGACGGTCGCGGCTGCGGCCTTGGAGGTCACGAGCACGACGGTCACGCCGCGGCGGGCGACGTCGCGGACGACCGCGAACCACCCCTCCACGGCGCCGCCGTGCCGTTCGGGCGAGGTGATGACGAGCCCGGTCACCCCGTCCCGCAGCAGGGCGAGTTCGACGAGGAGCCGGACCCGCACGTCGGTCGGGACCCGCTGCACGTGCGTGTCGGCGTAGTCCCGCAGCCCGAGCTCGTCGAGCACGGTGTCGACGTGCTCGCGGGAGGGCCGCTGTCCGGCGAAGGCGAGCTCCTCGCGCACGATGCGCTTGAGGCTCATCACGGGGAAGGGCTCGGCGATGCCCGGCGTGTCCACGAGGGCGAACGTCCTCCGGACCGCCGCGGCGTCGTCGTGCCCGTCGAGCAGCACGCGACCGGTCTCGGGCCGCATGCGCCCGCCGGCGACGAGCGAGGCGAGCACGGGTGCCTGCTCCGTCTCGACGGCGACGACACCGGGGCGGCCGGGGGCGGCGACGGCGGAGACGACGGGCAGCGCGGCACCGGGCTCGTCGCCGATGCCGACGTGGTCGAGTTCGAGCGTCATGCACGGTCCTTCTCTGTGGAGACCTTCGTGGTGGTGGAGGCGGCCGGCTCGGAGAGCGAAGCGGTGCGCCAGTCGATGCCGGCCATCCCGAGCGCCGAGAGGACGACCATGCGGCGTCCGTCGTCGTCCGAGGTGCCGGAGCGCGTGGCCTCGTCGAGCACGGCGATGCAGGCGCCCTCGACGAGCCGGCCGAGCGTCGCGGGGTCGACGTCGTCGCGCATGGTGCCGTCGGCGATCCCGAGGGCGCACGCGTCGCGGACCTGGGCGCGCAGGGGTGCGAACACCGCGGCCACGGACTCGCTGAACGGGCTGCGGATCGCGACCCGGGCCATCGACCGGACGTGGGACACCTCGGACCACAGCGTCACCGCGATGGCGGCGAGCCGAGCGGCCGGTGGGAGTGCGCCGAGGTCCGCCGCGGTCGGCATCGCACCGGCGACACGGGCGGCCCCGGCGGTGACGACCTCGCGCACGAGGTCGTCACGGGAGGGGAAGTGTCCGTAGACCGCACGCCGGGAGAGTCCCGCGGCGGACGCGATCGTCTCGAGCGAGACGTCCGGGTCCGCCTGGAGCGCGGTCTTCGCCGCCTCGATCAGGGCAGCCCGGTTCTCCGTCGCGTCCCGGCGGGGAGCGCGTGCGGGCTGGTCAGGAGTGGTCACGCACCCCATCGTAATAACGTGCACACACGTGTGCAAGTTATCAGTTCCGGCACCCCCGACCGGGGGTGGTCCCCCAAAGTGCCGACTGCGCTCCCTGAGAGCGAGCGCATAACTTCACAGCAATTCCATGAAGAACACGGACGGAGCCAGGAGTGCGCCTTTTGAACCGTGCAACACCGAACGACAACCCGAACCCGAACCCCCATCGCATCGCACGCGTGCTGACCGCCGGCATCGCCGCCGCGGCCCTCGCGTGCGGTGGGCTCGCCGTCGGTGGGGCGGCCTCCGCGGCCCCGTCCGGCCTCTCGCCCGCCGACCTGAAGATCGCGCAGCCGCTGCGTGACGCGAAGCCCCAGAAGACGATCGCGGCGTTCGTGCGCACGACCGGCCAGGGTGCCCTCGAGGTCGACGCGAAGGCCAAGGGCGGCGACCTGACGAAGTCGAAGACGCAGTCCTCGGCCGCGAAGCAGCGCGTCAAGGCGATCGGCTCGACCGTCGACGCGGTCCGCGCTGCCGTCAAGCAGTCCGACGCGGACGCCACCGAGCTCTACTCGACCGAGTACACCGTCCCGGGCATCGCCGTCGTCGCCGACGTCGAGGCGCTCCGGAAGGTCGCGGCGCGCTCCGACGTCGCGAGCATCATCCCGCTCACGCCGAAGAAGGTCGTCGAGCCGACGGTCAACGAGGATGCCTCGGCGGCCCCGTCCGGCGTCGACCCGAGCCTCGCGAAGCCGGGCGCGGACGGCGTCAGCCCGAAGAACGCGGCGAGCGACGTGTACACGCGGGCACTCAACGCGTGGCAGCAGACCGGCCACACCGGCAAGGGCGTCAACGTCGCCGTGCTGGACACCGGCCTCGACTACACCCAGGCGGACTTCGGCGGCCCCGGCACCACGGCCGCCTACGACGCTGCCCTCGCCTCGACGAGTGCACCTGCCGAGGGCTCGTACGACCCGCAGAAGTTCCTCGGCGGGTACGACTTCGCCGGGCCGACCTACAACGCGGACCCGACCGACCCCGACACCTACCAGCCGGTGCCCGCGCCGGACGACAACCCGATCGACGGCAAGGGCGGCGACCACGGCACGCACGTGTCCGGCACGATCGCCGGCTACGGCCTCGACGCCGACAAGCAGACCTTCGACGGCGACTACACCAAGCTCACCACGCAGCAGGTGCAGGACATGTGGATCGGTCCGGGCACCGCGCCCGAGGCCGGCCTCTACGCCCTCAAGGTGTTCGGCGACGGCGGCGGCTCGACCGACCTCACCGGTGCCGCGCTCGACTGGGTCGGCCAGTCGCTGACCGAGGGCAAGGACATCAACGTCCTCAACCTGTCGCTCGGTTCCGACTACGGCGCACCGGACGACCCCGACAACGCGAAGATCGACGCGCTCACCGCCCGCGGTGTCCTGCCCGTGATCGCCTCGGGCAACGCCGACGACTTCACCGACATCGGTGGCTCGCCCGGGAACGCCGAGGGTGCCCTGACGGTCGCCGCCAGCGCCACCGGCCAGTCGCTCTACGACGGTGTCCAGGTGACCGCCCCGTCCGCCGTCGCGAAGACCTACCGCGCGCAGTACTCCCAGAACTTCCAGGGCACGCTGCCGGTCGAGGGCGACGTCGTCGTCCCGACCACGAACGTCGACGGCTGCACGCCCTTCACGGGTGCGGACGCCGCGGCCGTCGCAGGCAAGGTCGTCTGGCTCAAGTGGACCGACGCCGCGCTCGAGTGCGGGTCCGGGGTCCGGTTCAACAATGTCCAGGCCGCCGGCGGCGTCGGCGTGCTCCTCGCGGGCACGATCAACACCTTCAGCTCGGGCATCGCGGGGAACGCGACCATCCCGGGTGCCGAGCTGACCAAGGACAGCGTGACGAGCCTCCTGGCCTCTGCCAAGGCCGGGACCCTGCACGTGAAGTTCGCCGACGAGCTCAAGGGCTTCGAACTCGCCACCGACCCCGAGGCCGTGAACACGCTCGCGTCGTTCACCAGCCGCGGTGTCCACGGTTCGTTCGGTGACATCGTCAAGCCGGACATCGCCGGCCCCGGGGTCAACGTGATCTCCGCGGCCAACGGCACCGGTGACGACCGCATGTCGATGAGCGGCACGTCGATGGCGACGCCGGACGTGGCGGGCATCGCCGCGCTGACGTTCGAGTCGCACCCGACCTGGTCGGCTCCGGACGTCAAGGCCGCGCTCATGAACACGGCCACGCACGACGTCAAGGACGGCTCCGGCACGGCGACCCTGCTGCGCCAGGGCACCGGCCGCGTCGACGCCCTGCAGGCCGTCACCGCCGACACCACTGTGAAGAGCGTGGAGAACGGTCAGCTCGTGACCGCCTCGTTCGGTGTCGTCGAGGTCTCGGGCAAGACCAGCGAGACCCGGTCGCTCCTCATCGAGAACACCGACTCCACGGCCCACACCTACGACGTGGCCTACCAGCCGCAGGTGTCCCAGCCGGGTGTCGCGTTCTCGCTCAGCACGAAGCGCGTCACCGTCGGCCCCGGTCGCGGTGCCGTCGTGGACCTGACGTTCACGGTCGCCGACCCGACGCAGCTCCGCCGCGTCATCGACCCCACCCAGGAGTCGGTGCAGCAGGGCTACCAGCGGGAGTTCGTCACCGCCGCGACCGGTCTCGTGACCTTCACCCCGACCGACAAGACGCTCGACCCGCTGCGCCTCGGCACGTACGTCGCGCCGAAGCCGGTCAGCGCCGTGCGCGGTTCGGGTGTGTCGTTCACCGGGTCCCAGAAGACCGCGAACCTCGCGCTGAGCGGCCGCACGGTCGACCAGGGCGGCCTGACCTCGGGCTACCACGCCGCGGTCGCACCGTTCGTGCTCGGCGGGACGGACGGCGTGGAGTCGTTCCCGACGGGTTCGGCGTCGCAGTCGCTCAAGGCCGCTGACGTCCGTGCCTACGGCGTCAGCTACGACAAGGCGTCGGACACCCTCGCGTTCGGTGTGCAGACGGCCGGTCCCGACGCCAACCCGGGCGCCGTGACCAACGTCGAGGTGTTCATCGACACGAACGGCGACGGCAAGGACGACTACCTCGTGTACGACGCGAAGTCGTCCGTGGTCGACGCGACGCTCGTCACGACGATCGACCTCAACGCGACGTCCGACGACGACGCCGTGGTCGACGCCTTCCCGCTCAACGGCGGTGCCCCCGGCCAGGACGTCAACACGTTCGACAGCGCCGTCAAGGTGCTGCCGGTGACGGCCTCGGCGATCGGCGCCGCGGGCAAGACCATCTCGTACCGGGTGGAGACCGAGTCGGCGTACGCGCCGGGTGCGGCCACCAGCGGGTCCTCGGTGGTCGACGTGACCTCGACGGCGAAGTTCAACCTCGCCAAGCCGACGCTCACGTTCGCCCAGGGCGGTCAGGGTGGCACGCTGTTCGCCGACAAGGGCACGCTCCAGGTCACCCGCGGCGCCGGTGTGGCCAGCGCCCGGATCCTGCTGCTGCACCTCGGCAACGCGGTCGGCAGCCAGGCCCAGAGCGCCGCGGCGACCTGGGTGGCCCCGGCACTGACGCTCGTCAAGGGCAGTGCGGTCTCCATCAGCGGCAAGCCGACGGTCGGCACGAAGCTCAAGGCGAACCACGGCACGTGGAACGGCTCGGGCGTCACGTACTCGTACCAGTGGCTCCGTGACGGCAAGGCGGTGAAGAGCGCGACGAGCTCGTCCTACAAGCTCGGCACGTCCGACGCCGGCCACACCTTCTCGGTGAAGGTCGTCGCGACGGCGAAGGGCTACCAGGACGGCACGTCGACCTCGAAGTCGACCGCCAAGGTCGCTCGCCGCTAGGCACCGACACCACCACTCGGGCCCCGTCGCACCCCAGCGGCGGGGCCCGCAGTGCGTCAAGAGGACATGTAGTTAGACAAACTAGTTATCCGGTGGGAGGGTTGCAGCATGCAGACGCAGACCACCCTGAAGCAGCTCCGGGCCAACCCGATGGAGTGGCGTCGCCGTGGGCTCACCCCGCCGGACGTCATCCAGTCGATGATCGAGGAACGCCTCGCCGAACCCGGCCACTCGGCCCCGGTGGGCGACCCGTCGTACCAGGACTTCTTCCGCAGCTGAGCGCGCGCGCGCGACCCGCTCGGGGACTGGAGGCGGGGGGGGGGGGGGGGGCCCCCCCCCCCCCCCGCGCGGGGGGGGGGGGGGGGGGCCCCCCCCCCCCCCCCCCCGACCCTGCGTGGCGGCGACGTCAGTCGCCCTTCACGTTGACGACCTGCCGCAGCGTGTGCCGGATCGACACGAGCTCCGAGGCGTCGGCCATGACCTGGTCGATCGGCTTGTACGCCGCCGGGATCTCGTCGAGGAACGCGTCCGTGTCGCGGTACTCGATGCCGACCATCGCCTCGCGCAGCTGGTCGTGCGTGAACGTCCGCCGGGCGGCGCTCCGCGAGAACAGCCGACCGGCACCGTGCGGCGACGACTCGAGCGACGGCTTGTTGCCGAGCCCCTCGACGACGTACGACGCGGTGCCCATCGACCCGGGGATGAGCCCGGGCTGCCCGGCCCGCGCCTGGATCGCGCCCTTGCGGGAGACCCACACCGACTTCCCCCAGTGCGTCTCGCGCTGCGTGAAGTTGTGGTGGCAGTTGATCCGCTCCTGCTCGTCGACGGGCGTGCCGACGGCCTCGGACAGCTGCCGCACGACGCGGTCCATCATCTCCTCGCGGTTGAGGAGCGCGAAGTGCTGGGCCCACCGCAGCTCGGCGATGTACCGGTCGAACTCCGGGGTCCCCTCGACCAGGTACGCCAGGTCGGGGTCGGGCAGCTCGATCCACCAGCGCTGCATGGCCTTCTTGGCGACCGCGATGTGTCGCTGGGCGATCTTGTTGCCGACACCCCGCGACCCGGAGTGCAGGAACAGCCAGACGCGGTCCGCCTCGTCGAGGGACACCTCGATGAAGTGGTTGCCGGACCCGAGCGTGCCGAGCTGGTTGCGCCAGCCGCCGTGCGCTCCCGCGGGGTCGAACCCGGCTGCCTCGGCCATGGTCTCGAGCTCCGCGATCCGGGGCTCGGCCGTGGCGACGATCTTCCGGTTCGACGCACCGGCCGACAGCGGGATCGCCCGCTCGATCTGCTCGCGCAGCTCCTGCAGGTCGTCGGGCAGGTCGGCCTCGGTGAACTGGGTCCGGACCGCGATCATGCCGCAGCCGATGTCCACGCCGACGGCTGCCGGCATGACCGCGCCGAGGGTCGGGATGACCGACCCGACGGTGGCGCCGAGGCCCAGGTGGGCGTCCGGCATGAGGGCCAGGTGCGGGAACACGAACGGCATGCGAGCGGTCGTGCGGGCCTGCTGCTCGGTGTTCTCCTCGAGCATCGAGGCCCAGCTCAGCAGCCGGTCGGTGATCTTCTCCATTGCTTCGTCTCGCTTTCGTGACGGTCTTCGGTGACGGTCCGGAGCGGGGTCCTGCTGCCGTCCGGCACCACGAGGCGTGGCGTTCGGAGGGCAGCGTCGTGGAGAGGACGCCCCGGGCCGGGTGGGCACGGGGCGTCGGGTGACGTCGCGTGCCTACGCGGGATAGCGGTCGGACTGCTGCTGGTTGCGCTGTTCGGGCAGCACGGCGAGCGTGTCGAGCTGGAGCTCGACTCGCTGTTCGTGGTGCTGCACGGTGCGCACGCGCGGTCCTTCCGGTGGTGCCCGGGACGGGCGGTCCTGCCGATGGGCAGGAGGACGACAGTAGTGCGACACGCCCGGGGTGCACAAGCGCGACACGCCCGGGATGCGCTGGACCCGGTGGTCGGGGGGGGGTCAGGCGCCCCCGCGCTCGTCGAGTCGTGCTCGCAGGCGCTCGAGTGCCGGCACGGCCGCCACGAGCGCTCGCCGGTCGCCCTCGGAGAGCGCGTCCATCGCGTCGACGAGGACCCGCTCGGCGGATGCGTCGTAGTCCGCGAGGCGGCGTTCGGCGAGGCCGGTCAACCCGACCTCGGTACTCCGCCCGTCACCACGCGCGAGACGACGCTCGACCAGACCGTCCCGCTCCATCGCCTGGACGAGGTTGCTCACCGTCGAGCGCGCGAGCCCGAGCGACCGGCCGAGCGCGGTGGGACTCGACCACCCGTCCTCCCCCAGACGCCGGAGCACCTCGATCTGCGCGTCGGGGATGTCGGGCAGGGCCACCGAGCGGCGGGCCGTGGCGAGCAGTGTCCGACGGAACGGGCCGATCTCCGCGCTCAACCGCCGCGCCACCCGGGGCAGGTCGGGGTCGTCCGGTTGCTCGTCCACACTCCCAGGGTAGTCATCGGAAATGCGCTTGCAACAAACGCTGTTCGGGAGCAAACTCGAACCATGGACATCACCACCAGCGTCGAACACCCCGTCCCCGAACAGGACCTCTCCGGCATCGTCGGGCACCGTTTCATCTACACGTACGCCAACGGGTGGCAGTACGAGATGTACGTCAAGAACGCGACGACGATCGACTACCGCATCCACTCCGGCATGGTCGGCGGACGATGGGTGAAGGACCAGCAGGTCGACCTCGTCGCACTCACCGCGGGCGTCTACAAGGTGTCCTGGAACGAACCGACCGGCACCAGCGTCGTCGTCACGGTCGTCCCCGGTGAGCGGGTCCTGCACGGCACGATCTTCTTCCCGCACTGGGTCGAGGAGGACGGCAGCAAGACGGTGCTGTTCCAGAACGACCACCTCGACCGCATGCGCGAGTACCGCGACCAGGGGCCCACCTACCCGATCTACGTCGTGCCCGAGTTCGCGCACATCACCCTGTTCGAGCACGTCGGCGAGGACGACGAGACCGTCGTCGACACCGCGCCCGGCGACCTGCCCGCAGGCTTCGCCGACCGGTCCAACTGATGCGCGCGTTCGCCCCGGTGACGCTCGGGCACGGCGGTCGCACCCTCCGCGGCTGGCAGCTCGGCACCGTCGCGCGGAACGGCTCCGCGGCCCTGCTCGTGCACGGCTTCGGCAGCACGGACACCGGCGGACAGCAGCTGTTCGTGCAGACCGCGCGCACCCTGGCCGAGCACGGCTCCACGGTCCGGTCGTACAGCCGGCTCGGGCACGGGACGAGCGACGGCGACTTCGCCGACATCACCATCGGCGACGAGGTCGACCAGGTCGTCGCGATGATCCGCACGCTCGCGGCGGACGCGGCCGGGCCCGTGCACGTCGTGGCGCACAGCCTCGGGGCGGTGGAGTCCGCCATGGCGGCCGCACGCGTGCCGGAACTCGTCGCGACGCTGACCCTGTGGTCACCGGCCGGTGTCGTCGTGGACGACATCGCACGGCACGACCGGATCCAGGGCCAGCCGCTCGCCCGGGCACGGGAACAGGGCTGGTTCGACTTCGGCGGCATGGCCCTCGGCACGGCGTTCATCGACGAGGTGACGGCCGGCCTCGACGTGTACGCGACGATCGACCGCTACACCGGTCCCGCCGAGGTCCTGCACGGCACCGCGGACCAGATCGTCCCCGTCCGGTACGGGCAGCGCTACGGCGAGGTGCTCCCCGGGGCGACGTTCACTGCGGTGGAGGGCGCCGACCACGGCTGGTCGTCCGTCCCGTGGCGACGGACGTTGCTCGACCACCTGGTCGCCTCGACGGGCGGCGCCCGCTGACGGCTCCTCCACAGCCTGGAGGAACGGCGGTCGTCATCCACAGCGGGGTACGCCCGCCTGATGGTCGGGCCCAGGGCGCGGGCAGGCTGGGACCATGACCGAGCGGACCCGAGACACCCCTGACGTGATCGACCACGAGGAGCGCACCGACGGCTACGCACCGCTCCGGTCCTACGGCGCGATCGGCGACGGTCGGACGGTGGCGCTCGTCGCACGGGACGGCCGGATCGACTGGCTGCCCATCCCCTCGATGGACTCGCCACCGGTCTTCGCGAGCATCCTCGACGCCGAGCACGGCGGACACATCGCCCTCCGGCCGGTCGACGCCGACGCCGGGGTCTCGCGCGAGTACCTGCCGGGCACGAACGTGCTCGTCACCACCTGGACCACGCGGTCGGGCTCCGTGACCGTGACCGACGCGATGGTGACCGGCGTCGCGGGACGCCTGCCCTGGGCCGAGGTCGCCCGGTGCGTGCAGGGCGTCGACGGCACGGTCGAGCTGGAGTGGGCGGTGGTGCCGGGGACCCTGCTCAACACGGCCGAACCGAGACGCCTCGACACCGCGAACGGCGCCGTGATCGGCATCGACGGCATCACGATCGCCATCGTCGAGCAGGGCTTCGAGCCCGTGCACGACGACGGGCCCCGGTTCTCCGGCCGCTTCACCACGGCCGAGGGCTCGAAGCACATCCTGACCATCGTCGGGACCCACGACGAGCCGATCTTCATGCCCCGGCCGGAGAGCGCGCTCCAGGCGATGGACCGGACGATCGACAACTGGGCGACCTGGTCGGAGGAGTTCTCGTACGACGGGCCGTGGGCCGAGCCGGTGCAGCGGAGCGCCCTCGCCCTCAAGCTGCTCATCTTCTCGCCGACCGGCGCGATCGCAGCGGCTCCGACGACGAGCCTGCCCGAGGACCGCACCGGCGGCAAGAACTGGGACTACCGGTTCGCCTGGGTGCGCGACCTGTCGTACACGGTGCACGCGCTGACCCGCTTCGGGCTGCGCGAGGAGACCCACGCCGCGGTGTCCTGGGTGATGCGCACGATCGCCGAGCACGACGAGGACATGCCGATCTTCTACGAGCTCGACGGCTCGAAGAGCGACGGCGTCGAGGAGCGCGACGTCCCGGGCTGGAACGGCATCGGCCCCGTCACCATCGGGAACCGCGCCGGCGACCAGCTGCAGCTCGGGGTGTGGGGCGACGTCTTCGAGATCCTGCGCCAGTACGTCCGCGCCGGCAACGTCCTCGACCGGAAGACCGCGGCCGTCCTGCAGGAGCTCGCCGACGACGCCTGCCACCGGTGGGAGGAGCCGGACTCGGGCATGTGGGAGCTCCAGGACACGCAGCACTACGTCTCGAGCAAGATCGGCTGCTGGCAGGCGCTCGACGCCGCGGCCGAGCTGCACGAAGCCGGGATGATCGACGGGCCGCGCGACAAGTGGATCGAGAACCGCGAGCTCATCGAGCAGTGGGTCGCCGAGCACGGGTGGGACGAGGAACGCGGGTACTACGTGATGTACCCGGGCTCCGACAAGCTCGACACGTCGATCCTGCTGCACGCGATGAGCGCCTTCGACCGGGGTCCCCGCATGGAGTCGACCATCCGGGCGATCGAGGAACAGCTGCAGCACGGCCCGCTCGTGTACCGGTACTCGGGCATGGAGTCCGAGGAGTCGCCGTTCGTGGCGTGCTCGTTCTGGCTCGCGGCCGCGATGGCCTGCGTCGGACGGGTCGACGACGCCCGCGACCTCATGGACGAGATGGTGGAGCAGGCGAACGACGTCGGCATGTTCAGCGAGATGATCAGCGAGGACGGCACGTTCATGGGCAACATCCCGCAGGGGCTGTCGCACCTGGCGCTCATCCAGGCAGCGCTCACGATCGAGGAGGTCGCTGGCGAGGAGCGCTCCGGGGAGTGATCATGGAGGGGTCATGAACGACGTCGATGCACGCATGGACCGGTTGCGACGGGCCGCCCGCTACCGGTACCAGCAGCTCGTGGACAGCGAGATCGAACGCGGCTCCCTCGACCCCGACGAGGTGCGTGAGGAGCGTCGGCTCCTGAAGGCCGCCGACGTCGCGGCGCACGCTCGGGCCCAGATCGAGGAGGCCGAGCGGCGGGGTGTCTTCGAGGGCAACCCGTACCACGGCAAGCGGCTCCCGGGGAACGACGGACGCCACGACCCCGACTGGTGGATCAAGGCGAAGATCGAGCGCGAGGAGATCACCGGCATCGCCCCGCCCGCCCTGGCGCTGCGGAAGGAGGACGCCGAGCTCGACGAGCACCTCGACGCCCTCTCCGCCGAGGCCGACGTCCGTGACGTGCTCGACGACTTCAACGCCCGCGTGAAGGAGGCCCGCCGGCAGCTCCTCGGTGGGCCGCCGGTGGTGACCCCGCTCCGAGACGTCGAGACCGAGGTCGCCGGCTGGCGAGCGCGTCGGCAGGAGCGACTGGCGACCGAGGCGCAGGCGGCCGCGGACCGGGCCGCTGCCGAGGCGGACCGACCCCGGCGGTGGTGGCGCCGACGTCGGTGAGGTGACCCGCGCCTCCTGGACCGCCGCCCGGACACGGGAACGACCGCAGCACCGCGCTCGTGGCGCGGTGCTGCGGTCGTCCCTGGCGGGGGGGTGTTACTTGATCTTGGCGGTGATGGTGGCGGTGCCGACGAGGAGGCCGGACTTCACGGCGTCGGTCTTGAAGGTGCTGTTGAGCAGCTTCGCGGCGTCACCCGAGACGTGCACCGTGGTGCCGGTCAGGATCGCGTTGTCACCCTCGAGCTGGAGGGGCTTGAGCGTGCCACCGTGCAGCGAGAACAGGTACGCGTTGTTCACCGCGACCTTGCCGTTGACCAGCACGTCACCGTAGAGCTTGGACGAGCCCGGGTTCACGACGAAGTTCTCCAGCGTGACCGTCGTCGAACCGGCGGTGAGGGTCAGGCCCGAGTCGTCGTGGTTCAGCAGACCCTGCACGTACGGACGGTAGTCACCGTCCGGCGACCAGTACGTCACCGAACCGGACGTGATCGGGAACGACACGGACCCGTCGGCGAGCTTGGCGTCACCGGAGACACCCGGGGTCAGCTTCAGCGCGGTGAGGGCGTCGGTGAAGCCGGAGTCGAGCTTCACGGCGGTGTCGCCACCGAGGACCTCGGGCACCGATGCGACGGGGCCGGGGATCTTCGACGAGGACGACGACACGGTGTGCACCGACGGGGTCGAGGCCTGCGCCGAGGTGATGCCGAACGCGGCACCACCCAGCACGAGCGCACCCGTCGTGGCGAGCGTGATGGAGGTCTTCAGGGACTTGCGCATGGGTTGGGTCCTTTGCTGTCTCGGGGGCTCCGGCCGGTGGCGACGTGCTCCTGTGCACGCGCCGTGCTGTGTGCTTGCTGTGGCCCGGCCGTTCGTGACCGGAGAGCGCCCTGGGCGTTTGCCCTTGTGACATGCATTCGGCACCCCCTGCCGAACGGTTTGGAAGTTTTTCTGGGATTCCCCCGCGACCACCTCCGTACCGTGGGGGCATGGCCCCCGCATCCCCCTCGAGCACCGACCGGATCCGCGCGATCGACGCCTGGTGGCGCGCCGCGAACTACCTCACCGTCGGGCAGATCTACCTGCTCGACAACCCGCTGCTCGACCGCTCGATCACGCCGGACGACGTGAAGCCCCGGCTGCTCGGACACTGGGGCACCTCGCCGGCGCTCAACCTCGTCTACGCACACTGCAACGCGCTCATCGCCGAGACGGACCGGCAGCTCCTGTACATCTGCGGGCCCGGTCACGGCGGTCCCGCGATGAACGCGAACGCGCTGCTCGACGGCACGTGGGGCGAGCTCTACCCGGACATCACGCCGGACCCGGACGGGCTGCGACAGTTCTTCCGGCAGTTCTCCTTCCCCGGTGGGATCCCCTCGCACGCGGCGCCCGAGACCCCGGGGTCGATCAACGAGGGCGGCGAGCTCGGCTACTCCCTCGCCCACGCGTACGGAGCGGCACTCGACAACCCGGACCTCGTCGTCGCGTGCGTCGTCGGCGACGGCGAGGCCGAGACCGGGCCGCTCGCCGGGTCCTGGCAGGCGCACACGTTCCTCGACCCGGTGTCGGACGGCGCCGTGCTGCCGATCCTCAACCTGAACGGGTGGAAGATCGCGAACCCGACGGTCCTCGCACGTATCCCGCACGACGACCTGCACGCCTACTTCCGCGGGCTCGGGTACGAGCCGATCGTCGTCGACTCCGCCCGCGTCGACGACGACCCGTTCGCCGTGCACGCCCTGTTCGACGGTGCGCTCCGGCGTGCACTCGCGACGATCGACGACATCCAGGCCGCGGCCCGCGCCCAGGCGCAGCGAGCGGCCGCCGGGCAGCCGGCCGGTGCTGCGGACCTCCGACCACGCTGGCCGATGATCATCCTCCGCACGCCCAAGGGCTGGACCGGCCCGAAGGTCGTCGACGGCCAGCAGGTCGAGGGGACCTTCCGCGCCCACCAGGTCCCCCTGCCCGCCGTCCGCGAGGACGACGACCACCGCCGGCAGCTCGAGGAGTGGATGCGGTCCTACCGCCCCGAGGAGCTGTTCGACGACGACGGCCAGCCGATCGGGATCCTCACCACCATCCGGCCCACCGGCGACCTGCGGATGAGTGCGACCCCGCACGCGAACGGCGGTCGGCTCCGCACCGCCCTCGACCGCCCCGGGCTCGAGGAGTTCGGCGTCCCCGTCGGCGAGGACGCGAGCGCCACCGGCACGCTCGGCCCCTGGCTCGCCGCACTCATCCAGCGGAACCCCTCGTCCTTCCGGCTCTTCGGCCCGGACGAGACGGTGTCGAACAAGCTCGACGCGGTCTTCGACGTGACGTCGCGCGTCTGGCGTGCCCAGCGTGGCGTCGGGGACGAGCACCTCGGCGCACACGGTCGGGTCACCGAAGTGCTGTCCGAGCACCTGCTCGAGGGGATGCTCGAGGGCTACGTGCTGAGCGGCCGCCACGGCGTCCTCAACACCTACGAGGCGTTCGCGCACATCATCGACTCGATGGTCGGCCAGTACGCGAAGTGGCTCGAGTCCTCGACGGACATCGACTGGCGGGCACCCGTCTCGAACCTGTCGATCCTGCTGTCGTCGCACGTCTGGCGCCAGGACCACAACGGCTTCTCGCACCAGGACCCGGGCTTCCTCGACGTCGTCGCGTCGAAGCAGCAGGACCTCGTCCGCATCAAGCTGCCGGCCGACGCGAACACCCTGCTGGCCGTCGCCGCGCACGCACTGGAGACGACCGACCGCATCGAGGTGATCGTCGCCGGCAAGCACCCCGAGCCGGTCTTCCTGTCGCTGCCCGACGCGGTCGAGCACGTCGCCGCTGGACTCGGCGTCTGGAACTGGGCCGGCACCGAGGAGTCCGTCGGCCGCGTCGACGTCGTGCTCGCCTGCGCCGGGGACGTCCCCACCGTCGAGGCCGTGGCCGCCGCGGACATCATCCGCCAGCACGCTCCCGAGGTCGGCGTCCGTGTCGTGAACGTCGTCGACCTGCTGTCCATCGGCGACCCCCGGAAGCACGAGCACCCGGTCTCCGACGAGCGCTACGACGAACTCTTCCTCCCCGGTACCCCGACCGTCTTCGCGTTCCACGGGTACCCGTCCCTCGTGCACCAGCTCACCTACCGCCGGAACGGGCACGACGACCTGCACGTGCACGGGTTCCTCGAGCGGGGCACGACGACGACCCCGTTCGACATGCTCATGCGCAACGAGATGGACCGGTTCGCGCTCGCGCACGACGCCCTGACCCGGGTGGACGCGGCGGCGCACGACGCGTTGCGCACGCGGCTGTCCGAGGCCCGTACGGCGGCCCGCGAGTACGCGTACACGAAGGGCGAGGACCACCCGAGCGTCGGTGCGTGGCGGTTCTCGGGGTGGCCGCAGGACGAGGCGGCATCGGAGGGCACGGGTGGCGACCCGGGCGAGGGAGAGACCGAGGGGGCCGCGCCCGGCAACTGACGCGCGTCCGCGGGCTCCTCCACATCCAGGAGGCGCGGATCACGTTCCACAGGACCGGTCACGCTCGGCGCGTGGCCGGTCCTCTCGCGTCAGGGTGCGGAATACAGAGTTCTTGGGGCATCGGGACCACTGGTGGCAGCGTTGGTCGTGGGTGGTCGAGCGGGCGTTGTCGGCCGACGAGCGGCGCCGTGACGCGGCCGCTCTGATGACCGATGCCCTGATGACCCGGACCTGGGTCACCGACGACGACAAGTGGGTCGAGCGCGCGCTCGACGACCACGAGACGACCGCCGCGCGACGGCTCCGCGGCAGAGAGGAACGACCCGACGATGATCTCGGATGAGGACGACGCGTCCTTCAAGGCCCGACTCGACCGGATGGAACGCCGGACCCCCAGCCTGCTCGCGCACCCGCACTACGGGCCGCTCGTCCGTGCGGCCGGTGACCTCGAACGACTCGAGGAGATGCGGGTCGAGTGGCGCGAACGGCAAGAACGGGCACGAGCACGGAAGCTCCGGTGGGAGGCCTCGATCAGCGAGGGCTGACCGTGCACCGCGCCGCCGGTGGCACGCTGGACGGGTGAGCGACCTCGTCATCCCGGCCCCGACCCTCCCGACCGTCCCCACCACGACCGGCGGACGCTTCCCCGTCCGGCGGGTGTTCTGCGTGGGCCGCAATTACGCCGCGCACGCACGCGAGATGGGCCACGACCCGGACCGCGAGCCGCCGTTCTTCTTCACGAAGCCGGCGGGCGCGGTGGTGACCGACGACGCGGACACCCCGTACCCGTCCGTCACCGAGCGCCTCGAGCACGAGGTCGAGCTCGTCGTGGCGATCGGTCGCGGCGGAACGGACATCCCGGTCGACACGGCCCTCGACCACGTCTGGGGCTACGCCGTCGGGATCGACCTCACGCGGCGCGACCTGCAGGCCGAGGCGAAGCGGCTCGGCCGCCCCTGGGACACCGCCAAGGGCTTCGACGCCTCGGCCCCGGTCGGCGCGATCGTCCCCGCAGCCGACGTCGACCCGACCTCGGGCACGATCGAACTGCGGGTGGGTGGCGAGCTCCGACAGTCCGGGGACCTCGCCGACCAGATCTGGTCCGTCGCCGAGACCATCGCGGAGCTCTCGCGGTTCGTGTCCCTCGCGCCGGGCGACCTCCTGTTCACCGGCACCCCGGACGGTGTCGGAGTCCTCGCCCGGGGGGACCTCGTCGAGGGCACGATCGCCGGCGTGGGCTCGGTCCGGACCGTGATCGTGTGATCCCACGCGTTTCTCCCGTGTGTCGGCGGCCTGGGAGGGCTCGCAGCACCACCGAGTAGCAATATCTCGATGCCGCTGCGGGGTGCGCGGTGTCGCCACACTGGGGACACCCGACCGCGACGGGGCGGGGCGGCGTGTTCGGAGAACGGAGGTGCCGCCGTGCAGGAACACGACCTGCTCGCGACGTCCTGGACATGGGCCGGGACCGAACCGATCGGCGAGCGCATCGACGCCGTCGGTGCTGCCGGCTTCGCCGGACTCTCGCTGTCGCTCGGTGACCTGCACGAGGTGCGGGCGACGATCGGGTTCGCCGCCCTCCGCCGCATGCTCGACGGTGCGGGGATCGTCTGGGTCCAGCTGGGGCCGCTCGAACACTGGTGGACCTGCTCGAGCCACACCACCGACCAGGACGCCGACCGCGGTGTGGTGCTCGAGGCCGCCGCGACCCTGAGCGCCTGGCAGGTCGTCGCGCGTGCGGACGTCACGCTGCCCGGCGTCTCGCCGTCCGCCATGGTCGACGACTGGAACGAACTGGCCGGGCAGGCCGCGAAGGTCGGTGCGCAGCTCGTCCTCGAGCCCGAGCCGTGGTCGAACCTGCCGACGGTGGAGCGCGCGTCCCGGTTCGTCACCGCCGCCGGTCACCCGAACGGCGGGCTCCTGGTCGACGTGATGCACGCACTGCGCGGCGGGTCCACGCTCGCCTCCATCCGCGAGGGCGTCGCGCCGGCGTCGCTCGCCGCGGTCGAGCTGAGCGACGGTCTGCTCCACACGCCGGCGGGCATGACGCTCGCCGAGGAGGCCCGCGAAGCTCGCCACCTGCCCGGAGCCGGTGCCTGGGACGTCCCGGGGTTCGTCCGCACCGTGCGCGACCTCGGGTTCGACGAGCCGTGGGGTGTCGAGGTCCGGACGGCAGCACACCGGGCGATGCCGATCGGAGACGCCCTCCGGACCGCTGCCGCGGCGACACGGGCGGTGCTCGACGCCGCCGACGCCTTCGGGACGCCCGCCGTCCCCGCGATGCCGACGACCCCGGCGCCGACCTCGGCGGTGGACTTCGAGCCGCCGGCTGCTCCCCCGTCGAGCGACCGTCGCCGCGATGCCGACTCAGGAGCTCCGGCGTAGCGTCATCGGCATGACCGACCAGCCCGCACACGACGACGACCTGCTCCGCCGCTCCCAGGAGTCCATCGACGAGGCGAAGGCGGCTGCGGCCGAGGTGGTCGAACCGGAGGAGGACGACCTCATCGACGAGGACCTCCCGGTCGCCGACGACGCCGAGCCCGCCGACGGTCCCGCGCCCGCTCCCTGAGTTCCCCCGGCCGGTGGTCTCTGGCGCTCAGTCGATCTCGACGACCCGCACGGTGACGTCCGACGGTCGACGTCCCAGCAACGCCGTCCCCTCGGCGACCACCGCGTCGCGGACGCTCCGGACGAGCCCGAGCGTCGGGACCCGCCGGTCGGTCGTCACGACCACGCGGATCCGGGCGCCCTCGCGTCGATCCTGCACGAGGACCGCGCCACCGTCTCGGGGCAGGTCGAGCACCGAACGGACGTCGCGGACGAGCGTGGCGAGGTTCGGCCCCGGCGGCAGCACCGAGCGGACCCCGGGGACCCCGAGCACGACCGCGGTCAGTCCGCGCGAGACACTGCGCACGTCGTCGGTCACGGTCGTCCTCCCTCGATGAGGTCCGCCACCCGCACCACGAGCGACCGCACCACGAAGGGTGCGTGCGCCGCGAGCGCGTCCTCGATGATCGACCGGAGTGCCTCGGCGCGGAGGTGCACCGGCCCGTCGGCGCTCGCGGCGATCGACACCTCGACGTCGACCGATCCGCCGGCCGTGCCGACGTCGCCCGTGAACCGGGTCCGTCGGACGACCACGCCGGGTACCTCGTCGCCGAGCGCCCGCACGAGTCCGCGGAGTGCGCCTTCGGTCACGACGAGCGTCGACGCGGGGTCGTCGTCCGGGACGGGAATGTCCCGCCCCGCGTGTGCCGTCGTCCGCACCGACGCGAGCACGCTGGCGATCCAGCCGACGTCGGCCCCGGCGGCCTCCGCGGCCTCGGCGTCGAGCAGGTCCCGCGAGGCCGTGCGCAGCGACTCGAGCCGCACCAACGCAGCGGCCGCCTCGGGGTCGCCGTCGATCTCCGGCCGCGCCGGGGTGCGGTCGGTGTCCAGGTAGTCGGAGAGCTCCTCGAGGGTGAACGCGCCGAACCGTTCGTCGTCGGTCATCGCCACCCCTCCATCTGCTCGAGGACACGACGTCGTGCCCGCGCCAGCACCCCGCGCACCGTCGCCTGCGGCATCCCCGTCGCCTCGGCGATCTCGGCGTACGACGCCTCACCGATCTCCCGCATCACCCAGACGGCACGGTGCGCGTCCGGGAGTGCCTGCACGATACGCGCGAGTTCCTGGACCTGCAGCCGCGTGCTGACGACCTCGTCGACGGGGCGGTCGTCGGCCGAGTCGACCACCGCTTCGAGGTCCAGGTGTGGATGCCGACGACGGAGGCGGTCGAGCGCCTTGTTCGCCGCGATCCGGAACAGCCAGTTCCGCACACGGTCGGGGTCGTCCACCCGGTCGATGCGCTGCCAGGCCTGGAGCGCCGCCTCCTGCACGGCGTCCTCGGCCTCGCCGTCGCCGTGTCCGAGGATCCGAGCGGCGTAGGCGCGCATGTGCGGGCCGTAGCGGCGGATCAGCACCCCGAACGCGACCGTGTCGCCGTCGGCGCTGCGCGCGACGAGGGAGGCGTCCGACAGGGACGCCAGGGCGTCAGCGTCGCTCAGGGTCGGCTCCTCGTCGATTTTCTTCGGTTCTCGCGTGACGATCGCGGTCGTCGTCACGTCTTACGTACGGGTCTACCAGGAGCGCGGTGCGTGCCTGGTGCGAAGCGCGTCGTGACCGGTCATCCCTGAACGACCGGTCACGGCGCCCCGACGGCGGCCCGTGCGTCCCCTGATCCGGCGCACGGGCCGTCTTCACCCGTCGATGCCCCGGGGTGTCGTCGTTCTCCGGGTGCTACTCGTCGACCTCGTCACCGAGGAAGTCCGCGTAGGTCACCTCGGACTCCGTCACCGCGACCCCCGGGTCCACGGGTGTGCGCGCCGATCGGTCCCCTGCGATCGTGACTCGTTCCTCCGCGGTGAACGGGGGCAGGTACTTGCTCGCGCTCATGCTCGCGCCCTTTCGTCCCGGCGAACGTAACAGCCCGTACCGGAATCCCGGGGGATCGCCCCCGATTCGTCCCCCGGTCGAGGGTGGAACGGGGGACGGAAGTTCGCCCCGGGCTGACCCCATGCGGATGCATGCTCACGATTCCCGGACGACGTCCGCGGGGTCCTTGTCCACCCGCCACCCGCGCCACGAGGGCTGTCGCAACCGGCCGTCCGACGTCCACTCGGCGAACTCGACCTCCCCAACGCGCTTCGGCGTCACCCAGTGCGCGTCGCGGGCATCGGGCCGAGGGACGTCGACGAACGGCGAGGTCTTCCGCTCGAGAGCGCCGAGTGTCGCACCGATCTCGTCGAGGTCGCGATCGCGGAAGCCGGTGCCGACCTTCCCGATGTACTCGAGCCCGTCCGGCCCGGGGACGCCGAGGAGCAGCGAGCCGACCCCACCCGCACGCCGACCACTCCCCGGTTTCCACCCGCCGACCACGACCTCCTGCGTGGCGTGGTGCTTCAGCTTGAGCCACGCCTCGGATCGCCGACCCTCGGCGTACTTCGACGTCCGCTTCTTCGCGACGACCCCTTCGAGTCCCTGCTCCGCCGAGTCCGCCATCGCTCGGGCGAGGTCGCCCTGGTACGCGGGCGGGACGTCGATCGCGCCGCCCGGTTCGACCACCGTCTCGAGCGCCTGGCGACGCGCGTCGTACCCGAGGCGGGTGAGCTCGTGCCCGTCCGCCTCGAGGACGTCGAAGAGCAGCAGCCGGACCGGCGTCTCACGTCGCGCCGCCTCGACCTCGCGCGACTTCGTCAGTCCCATCCGGTTCTGCAGCAGCTGGAACGAGGGCCGCCCCCGATCGTCGAGGGCCACGATCTCGCCGTCGAACACGCCGTCCACCCCGGCGCGGTCGCCGAGCTCCTGGAGCTCGGGGTACTGCACCGTCAGGTCGTTGTCGTTGCGGCTGCGGAGCGTCACCGAACCGTTGCTGACGGTCGCGAGCGCGCGGATGCCGTCCCACTTCATCTCGAACGCCCAGTCGGACGCGTCCAGCGTCGGCTCGCCCTTCGCGAGGGTCGCCTGCATCGTGCGGCGATCAGCCGGAGCGGTGTCCGACGCGGCCGTCCGGTCGATGCGCGCGGTCGGGTCGCCGCCGGCGGGTGCGGGTCGGGAGGCGCGGCCCGTCCCCGCCCCGTCCCCGCCGTCCGCCAGGCGGTCCGGCTGGTCCTTCGTGCGGTGGATGAGCCAGTTCTTCTCGTCGCCGTCGCGCCCACGACCCCGCCCGCGGGTGTGCAGCAGCGCCAGTCGGCGAGCGCCCCCGGTCCGGCCGTGCAGGGTGACGATGACCTCTTCGCCCTCGCGCCACTTCTCGAGCTCGTACGTGCCGTCGTCCCAGATCGTGACCGTCCCGCCGCCGTACTCGTCCTTCGGGATCGTGCCCTCGAACGCGCCGTACTCGAGCGGGTGGTCCTCGGTCTGCACTGCCAGGTGGTTCTTCCCCGGGTCAGTGGGTTCACCCTTCGGCAGCGCCCAGCTGACCAGGACCCCGTCGTGCTCGAGCCGGAAGTCGTAGTGGTCGCGTGTGGCGTGGTGTTCCTGGATGACGAACGTCGGGGTGCCGTCCTTCCGCACCGTCGGCGCGTCCTCGGGCACGGGTTCAGGGGTCTTCGACGCGTCGCGCTTGGCGCGGTACGCGGCGAGCCGGTCGCGCGCGGGCTGCTCCGCGTCGTTCGTCTGCTGGGTCCGGTCGCTGTCCCAGTGACCGTGGTCGTCCCGTCCGACCGCCAACGAGGCGGAGGCGACCGGGTGCAGGTGGTCGCCCCGTTCCTCCAGGCGTTCGAGGACCTCGTCCAGGGTGAGCTGCGCGAGCCCGCGTTCGGTGAGTTCCTTCCAGGTGCGGGGCGCGGCGACCGTCGGCCGGTCACGGCCGCGAAGAGAGTACGGCGCGATCGTCGTCTTGTTGCCGTTGTTCTGCGACCAGTCGACGAACACCTTGCCCGTCCGCTCCGCCCGGCTCATCGACGAGAGCACGAGGTCCGGCAGATCCTGCTCGAGCGCCTTCGCGAGTTCGTGCGCCACCTCGGAGACGTGTGAGGTGGAGGCCGTGCCGTCGAGCGCGGCGTAGAGGTGGATGCCCTTCGACCCGGACGTGACCGGGTACGGGTCGAGCCCCATGCCGTGCAGGATCTCGCGCGCTGCGAGGGCGACCTCGACGCACTCGGGCAGCCCGACGCCGTCGCCGGGGTCGAGGTCGAGGACGAGCCGGTCCGGGTTCTGCTGCCCGCCGCGGGGGCCGAACCGCCACTGCGGCACGTGCAGCTCCAGCGCGGCCTGCTGCGCCATCCACACGAGGGTCGGCAGGTCGTCGACGATCGGGTACTCGTTGTCGTGCTCGGCGTGGTGGATGGTGTGGTGCCGGACCCAGTCGGGCGCGGAGTCCGGCAGGTTCTTCTCGAAGAACACCTTGCCGTCGACGCCGTTCGCCCACCGCTTCCGGGTCACGGGGCGGTCCTTCACGTGCGGGATCATCCACGGCGCGACCCGCTCGTAGTACTCGATCACGCGCCCCTTGGTGGTGCCGGTCTCCGGGTAGAGCACCTTGTCGGTGTTCGTCAGGGCGATGCGGCGGTCCCCCACCAGGACCACGGTCTTGCGCGCGGTCGGACTCACAGCGCCACCCCGGTCGCCCCCGCCACCGTGAGGGTCGTCCCCGACGTGTACGACGACTCGGGGCCGGCCAGGTACACGTACGCGCTGCCGAGCTCGACCGGCTGTGCAGGTCGACCGAAGGGCGTGTCCTGCCCGTAGGCGGCGATCTCGTCGCCCGGGTAGCTGATCGGCTGCAGCGGCGTCCACACCGGGCCCGGGACGACGGTGTTCGCCCGGATCCCCTTCGCCGCGAGCTGTCGCGCCAGCCCGTTCGTGTACGTGATGATGGCGGCCTTCGTCGCCGCGTAGTCGATCATCCGGTCCTGCGGTTGGTACGCGGACACCGAGCTCGTCGTGACGATCGCACTGCCGGGCGCCATGTGCGGAACGGCCGCACGCACCAGCCAGAACAGCGAGTACAGGTTGACCTTCATCGTGCGGTCGAAGTCCTCGGTCGACTGCGCCG
This sequence comes from Curtobacterium sp. 320, assembly GCF_031455235.1. Lineage (NCBI taxonomy): Bacteria > Bacillati > Actinomycetota > Actinomycetes > Micrococcales > Microbacteriaceae > Curtobacterium > Curtobacterium sp. 320. Next base: position 97,921 of record NZ_JAVDSI010000005.1, read on the forward strand.
TCACGTCGTCGTGCACCTTCTGGTGGCCGGCGACGAGGACCAGGGCGTCGAGTCCGCCGAGCTCGCTGACCGCGTCCCGCACGAGTGTGTCGCAGAACCCCTCGTCGGTCAGGTCACCGGGGAGCAGCACGGCCTTCCGCCCGAGGTCGCCCACGATGTCCCGCACGGCTTCGAGGTCGTCGCGTTCCTCGGGCAGGGCGTTCAGGGCGACGTCCGCGCCCTCCTTCGCCATCGCGATCGCCGCTGCCCGCCCGATGCCCGAGTCGGCCCCGGTGACGAGCACGCGGTAGCCGGGCATGCGGCCCGTGCCGAGGTAGCTCGTCTCGCCGTGGTCCGGTGCCGGGTCCATCGCGCTCGCCAGTCCGGATCCCTGCTGCGTCTGGGCCGGGAAGGGCGGACGGGGGAACTGGTCGCGCGGGTCCTGCTTGTCGAGCTGGCTCATGGGCCCATGGTGCTCGCGCCGCGGCCACGGCGGTTCAGCGAAGCGGGATCCGTGGAGAACCCGTCCGCTGCGGGCGCTCCCGTGGAGAGACGGGCATCATGTGCCCATGAGGTCGATCTGGAAGGGCTCCATCGCGTTCGGGCTCGTCAACGTGCCGATCAAGGTCTACGCGGCGACCGAGACGCACGACGTGTCGCTGCACCAGGTCCACGACGAGGACAAGGGCCGCATCCGGTACAAGCGCGTCTGCGAGTTCGGCCACGAGGTCGAGTACGCCGACATCCAGCGCGCCTACGACGACGGCGACAAGACGGTGGTGCTCACCGCCGACGACTTCAAGCAGCTCCCCGAGGAGCAGTCGCACGAGATCGAGGTCCTCGAGTTCGTCCCCGTCGATCAGGTCGACCCGATGATGTTCGAGAAGTCCTACTACCTCGAGCCCGACTCCCGCTCCCCCAAGGCCTACGTGCTCCTGCGCGAGACCCTCGCGAAGACCGACCGACTGGCGATCGTGCAGTTCACGCTCCGGCAGAAGACCCGGCTCGGCGTCCTGCGGGTGAACGACGACGTGATCCTGCTGCAGGGGCTGCTCTGGGGCGACGAGGTCCGTGCCGCCGACTTCAAGGGGCTCGACGCAGCGGTGAAGGTCAGCGCGAACGAGCTGAAGATGTCGTCGTCGCTCGTCGACAGCATGTCCACGGACTTCGACCCCGACCGCTACACCGACGCCTACCAGGTGGAGCTGCAGCAGCTCATCGACGCGAAGCTGGAGTCCGGCGACGACATCGACACCGAGAAGACCTTCGGTGAGCGCTCTGAGGACGACGACGATGACGAGGGTGGCGACGTCATCGACCTGATGGCCGCCCTGCGCGCGTCGGTGGACAAGAAGCGGTCCGGGTCGGGAGGCACGGGGTCGCGTTCGCGGAGCGGGTCCGGTTCCACGAAGCAGGACTCCACGGCAGACGAGTCGCCGAAGAAGGCCCCGGCCGAGAAGACACCCGCGAAGAAGGCACCCGCGAAGAAGGCCCCGGCGAAGAAGGCACCCGCCAAGAAGCCGGCCGCCAAGAAGCAGGCCAGCTAGCCGTCCTTGCGGGTCCGCCGGAGCCCGAGCGGGATCGAGACCCAGAGCAGGGCGGTCCCGAGGAACACGACGATCCCGCCGACGAGCCCGCCGACGTCACCGACCACCACGTCGAACACGAACAGCACCGTGCCCGAGAAGAGCAGGGCGCTGGCTGCCAGCGCCGCGATGAGGACGACGTTCCCGACCCGGACGAGGTCGTGCTTCTGACGCTGCCGGAAGACGAGCCGGTGCGACGCCACCGCCGAGAGGGCGACCACCGTGACCAGCACGGCCAGCACGACGAGGACGAGGTAGATCGTCTCCTGGCCATCGCTCAACGCCGTGAACCGTTGTTGGAAGGGCAGGGTGAGCAGGAACCCGGCGAGGATCTGAGTGCCGGTCTGCACGATGCGCAGCTCCTGCTCGATGTCGTTCCAGTTCCGGTCCCACCGTTCCGTCGACGTCTCGTGCCGACCACGCTCGGTCTCGCTCACACCACGAACCTAGCCTCGCCCACGCCGGAGTGGCGGGGGGGGGCAACGGTCCGCGACACGAGCAGGAAACACACGTCGGCCAGACTTGTCGCATGACTCCAGAAGAGCCTGGGGCCTTGTCGTCGCCACCCGCGACCGATGGCCCGCCCGTCACCGTCTCCATCACCCGCCTCGTCGAACCCGAGCGGATCCCCGACGTCACCCGCTGGGTGCAATCCGGCGTGAACCTCGCCAACCGCTACCCGGGATTCCTCGGCTCGGGCTGGGTCCGCTCGCACGCGACGAGCCGTGAGTGGCACATGCTCTACCGGTTCGCCGACCACGACTCCCTCGCCACGTGGGAGAACTCCGACGACCGGCTGCGGTGGCTCGACCTCGGCCGTGACCTCGTGGTGGAGTCCCGCGTCGAGAAGCGCACCGGGATCGAGGGGTGGTTCGACGCACCGGCCGATGCCCCGGCGTCGAGCGCACCGCCGCGGTGGAAGCAGGCCGTGAGCATCTGGCTCGGGTTCTTCCCGGTCAACCTGGCGTTCACGTACCTCGTCGGCTGGCTGGTCCCCGCGTTCGGCGCACTCCCCGTGCTGCCGCGCGTGCTCGTCACAACGCTCGTGCTCACGCCGATCATGACGTTCTGGGTGCTGCCGTTCGTCACCCGGATGATCCGCCCGTGGCTCCTCGCGCCGCCGAGGAACGGCTAGCCGAGCACCGACAGCTGGTCGAGCCGCTCGAGGATCACGCCCTCGCGGAGCGCCCACGGGCAGATCTCGAGCGCCGGCAGGTCGAAGATGTCCAGGCAGGCCTCGGCGACCAGTGCTCCCGGCACCACCTGGTGCGCCCGGCTCGGCGACACCCCGGGGAGCTCGGCCAGCTCGGCGACCGACATCGTCAGGAGCGCCGGCAGCTTCGCGCGGAGCACGTCGCCGTCGAGCGCGCGCGGCACGAGCGGCCCCGCACCCGAGGGCGCTGCGCCGCAGATCCGTGCGATCGACCGGAACGTCTTCGAGGTCGCCACGGCACGGTCCGGCCGCCCGGCGCGCAGCAGCAGCCCGGCGTCGCGGGCGATCTCCACTCGGATCTCGTGGCGGATCCGGCGCACGTCGTCCTCGGTCGGGGTCCCAGCCGCGAAGTACGACCGGGCGAGCCGGGCGGCGCCGATCGGCATCGACCACGCGACGTCCGGCGCTTCGTCCGCTCCGCCGGCGATCTCGAGCGACCCACCGCCGATGTCGAACACGGCCAGGCGACCAGCGGACCACCCGAACCACCGCCGCACGGCGAGGAACGTCAAGCGCGCCTCGTCCCCGCCGGACAGCACGGCGAGCTCGACCCCGGTCGCCCGTTCGACGTGGGCGAGCACCGCGTCGGAGTTCACGGCGTCGCGGACGGCCGAGGTCGCGAACGCGAGCATGTCCTCGCACCCGCGGTCCTCGGCGACGCGGACGGCGTCGGCGACGAACGAGGTCAGGGCGTCGACGCCCGCCTCCGTCACCGCGCCGGCGTCGTCGAGGTGCTCGGCGAGGCGCAGCGGTTGCTTGAACGACGACGCCGGCAGCGGGGCGGCACCGCCGTGGGCGTCCACCACGAGCAGGTGGCCGGTGTTGGACCCGATGTCGAGGACTCCCACGCGCATGCCACAACGCTAGTGGCCCCGTCGGACGGGCACGGCCCAGGAGGCGCGGTTCAGCCCCGCAGGAACGACTCCAGTTCCGCGGTGGTCGGGTACGACGCCTGCGCGCCCGCCTTCGTCGCGGCGTACGCCCCGACACCGACCGCGAACCGCGCGGCCTCGACCAGCGGGTCCCCGGCGGCGAGGCGCAGCGCCACCGCACCCATGAACGCGTCGCCGCAGCCCGTGGTGTCCACCGGGTCGACCCGGACGGCGTCGATCGACACCGGCTCGGCGTCCCCGTCGTGCACGACGCAGCCCGAACCGCCCCGGGTCACGATCGACCGTCGGACACCGTGCTCCCCGAGCTCGGCGGCCTCGTGCTCGTTGACGAGCAGGACGTCGGTCAGCTCGAGCAGCTCCGCCGGGACAGCACCGAACGGGGACAGGTTCGTGAGCACCGTGACGCCCGCGGCGTGCGCTGCGCGGGCGGCGGCCAGGACGACGTCGATCGAGACCTCGAGGCAGAGACCGAGCACGCCGGCACCGTCGAGGGCATCAGCGGGGACGTCGTCCGGGGTCAGCGTGCCGTTGGCGCCGGCGGAGATCACGATGGTGTTCTCCCCCGCGCGGTCGACGGTGATGACGGCGGTGCCGGTGGCCACGCCCTCCCGGACGGCGACGGGCGTCGTGTCGACACCCGCCGCCGCGACGGAGTCGCGCAGCAGTCGACCGTTCCCGTCGTCGCCGACCGCGCCGATCATGCGCACGGTGCCCCCGAGCCTCCCGGCAGCCACCGCCTGGTTGGCGGACTTGCCGCCCGGCAGGATCGCGAGGTCGGACCCCTGGAGGGTCTCACCGGGCTTCGGGAAGCGCTCCGTGCGGACCACCAGGTCCGCGTTGAGGCTCCCCACGACGACGATGCCGGTCATGCGGCGGCTCCTGTCTCGGCCGAGGCCGGGCGCGGGATGAGGAAGGACGTGGCGAGTGCCGCGCAGGTGATCACGGCACCGAGCAGCATGCCACCGGAGTACCCGGCGGTACCCGCGGACCCGCCGGTCCCGAGCGCGATCTGCAGGGCGGGCAGGACGGCGAAGCTGATGCCGGCACCGAGGTTGAACGCACCGGCGTTGAGGCCGGGCAGGAAGCCGGGGTTGGACTCCGGCGAGAGCACGATGCCGAGCCCGTTCAGGATGATGTTCGCGATGCCGGCGTACGTGATGCCGATCAGCACGGTCGCGGCGATGAGCACCGGCAGCGAGTGCACGCCGACGAACGCCATGACGAGCGTCGCGACGATGCTCCCGACCAGGCCGACGCGCAGCACGGCGCGGTAGCCGAGGGTCGGCGCGAGCCGGCCGGCGAAGGGTCCGACGATCCAGCCGACCAGCGCGTACGGGGTGAGGAACGCGAGCGAGGCGAGGTCGGCCTCCATGCCGAAGCCCGCGTCCGGGTTCTGCGCGAGGCTCGTGACGAGGCCGTTCACGACCGCGAACACGCCCGTCATGGTGAGCAGGGTCGTGACGAGCAGCGCCCAGGTCGCACGGCGCTTGAGGAACCGTGTCTCGACGAGGGGCTCGCGCACCCGCGACTCGACCGCCCAGAAGACGCCGAAGGCCACGAGGGCGAGGACGATGCCACCGACCACGAGCCCCCAGTCGGCGGCTGCGAGCTTGCCCGCCTCGTTGAACGCGGTGAGCAGTGCGCCGACGCTGACGACGAGCGGCAGGACACCCCACCAGTCCATGCGGGTGCCGGCCGACGGCTTCGACTCGACGCCCCACGCAGCGACCATCAGCGCCGCGACGACGGTGACGATCGCGATGACCCAGAAGATCCCGCGGAACCCGAAGTGCGTCGCGATCCACCCACCGGCGAGCGCGTCGACGCCCGCGATGCCGCCGTTCACAGCGGTGAGCAGGCCGAGGGCGGCGCCGTAGCGCTTCGGGTCGGCGATCTCGTTGCGGAGGATGAGCAGGCCGATCGGGACGACCGGGCCGGTGACGCCCTGGATCATGCGACCGACGAACAGCATCGGGACGTTGACCGCGAGCGCCGCCACGATGCTGCCGACGAGCATCACCGCGAGCATGCCGAGCAGGACGCGCTTGCGGCCGACGATGTCGGACAGGCGCGGCAGGAACAGCGAGAACAGCGCCGCCAGGGTGAAGAACAGCGTCTGCGACAGGCCGATCGTGGCGTCGTCGGTGTGCAGCTCGCGGGCCATCGTGACCAGGGCGGGGCTGAGCATGCTCGCGTTCAGCTGGAACGCGATGCAGGCTGCGAGGAGCGCGGCGGTGAGGGCGCCGATCGACTTCTTCGTCGATGTGGTGGTCATGGGGGTCAGTGCTCCGTGGTGGTCGTGGTGGCTGCGGTCCGGGGCGTCCAGCCGGTGTCCGGGGTCTCGCCGATGCGCTCGAGGGCATCGACGACGAGGTCCCAGAACCGTCCGTGGTCGAGCTCCATCGCGGCGCTCGTGCGGCAGTCCTCCGGCGCGGGCGCGCGGAAGTCGGCGACGGTCATGCCGAGGGTCAGGGTGCCCTGCGTCTCGACGTGGATCGGGACCTTCACCGCACGGACGACGGTCGGGTCGATGACGTACGCGACGGCGCAGGGGTCGTGCACGGGCGGCGCGTCGAAGCCCTGGGCGTCCTTGTACGTCTGGCCGAAGAAGTCGAGCAGCTCGCCGACGAACGCGGCGGGGGCGGTGCCGACGGCGGCGATGCGCTCGGCGACCTCGGGCGTCGCGAGCGCCTGGTGCGTCAGGTCGAGGCCGACCATGACGACGTCCCAGCCCGCGTCGAAGACGATCGAGGCGGCCTCGGGGTCGATGACGATGTTGAACTCGGCGACCGGGCTCCAGTTGCCGACGTGCACCCCGCCGCCCATCAGGACGACCTGCTTGACACGCTCGACGATGCGGGGCTCCTTGCGGGCCGCGAGGGCGATGTTCGTCAGGCCGCCGGTCGGCACCAGGGTGACCGTGCCGGGCTCGTGCGCCATGACGGTCTCGATGATGAGGTCGACCGCGTGCCGCTCGTCCAGCTCGAACGACGGCGAGGGGAGCATCGGCCCGTCGAGACCGCTCTCGCCGTGGATGTCGCCGGCGACCTCGATCTCGCGGAGCAGCGGACGGTCGGCACCGGCGGCGAACGGGACCCCGGTGATCCCGGCGATGCGGGCGACGGCGAGGGCGTTGCGGGTGACCTTCGGGAGCGTCTGGTTGCCGACGACGGTCGTCACGGCGAGGAGCTCGATGTCCGGGTTGCCGTGGGCCAGCAGGATCGCGACGGCGTCGTCGTGGCCGGGGTCGCAGTCGAGGATGATCTTCTCGGGCACGCGGGGCGCTCCACTTCTTCGGGGATCAGGAGGTCGAGGCTCGACGAGGTGGGGATCCGCGGCGAGGATCAGCTCCCGCGGCACGTCAAGCGTTTGACATGGAAACACGTCAAGCGTTTGACGTCAAGTCATCGGCGGCGGACCCGAACTGCGCGGTCCGCGCTCGGTAGCATCGACGCGTGCCATCCTCCGCCGCCCCCGGCCGTCGTGTGACCGCTGCGATGGTGGCCGAGCGCGCGGGGACGAGCATCGCCACGGTGTCGCTCGTCGTGAACGGCAAGGACCGCGGCCGGGTCTCCGTGCCGATCGCCACGAGGGTGCGCGACGCCGTCGACGAACTCGGCTACGTCGTCGACCACGCTGCCAGTTCCCTCGCGCGGGGCAGTGGCGACCTCGTCGTCCTGATCGCCCCCGACCTGTCGAACCCCTTCTTCGCCGAGGTGATACGCGGCGTGCGCGACACTGTCGGCGACCGCTTCCAGCTCGTGCTCTCCGTCACGGAGCGCGGGGCCCAGCCCGTGGCCGCCGACGTCCGACGGTTCGAGCGGCTCCGCCCGGCCGGGATCCTGGTGGATGCGCCCGCCGCCGACGAGACGATGACCGCCACCGTCCCCGTGGTGCTGCTCGACGCTCCCGGCGGACCCGAGGCCGTGAACTACGACCTCTCCCCCGGTGTCCACGAGCTCGTCGCCCACCTGCACGAGCGCGGGCACCGGCGGGTGGGGTACCTCGACGGGACCTCGCGGGCTGCGACGTTCGGCGTCCGTCGGGAGCTCTTCGAACGGGAGTGCGCGGCCGCCGGCATCGAGGTCTCCGAGGTCACCGCCCGCGCCGACCTCACGGTGGACGCAGCGGCTTCGGCGACCGAGCACGTCCTCGAGGCCTGGCAGGACGACGACGTCACGGCGGTCGTCGCGGCTGCCGACACCCTCGCGTACGGGGTGCTCCGGGTCGCCGGGCAGCTCGGCATCGCGGTCCCCGGCGAACTCGCCGTCGCGGGGTTCGACGACCTGCCGTCGTCCTCGGTCACGGCGCCGGCCCTGACGAGCGTCGCACTGCCCGGCGCGGACCTCGGCCGGGCCGCGGCGCTGCGGTTGCTCGCGACGCTCGACGGCACCGCGCCGGAGGCCGCGGCGCTCCCCACGCGCCTGGTGCGCCGCGCGAGCACGGGCGCGTAGCGCGCGCCGCGGCTGCGCGCGGGCGCCGCGCGCGGAAACGATCTCACGCGCTCACCGACACCTCACGCGCCGCTCGTGGCGTGAGGTGTCGGTGCGCGCGTGAAGTCGTCACCACAGAGCGGACGGGAGGCGCGGTGCGAGCTGGCACCGCGCCTCCCGTCCTCGTGTGCTGGCGGTCAGCGCTCCGAACGGTCCGGACCGGCATCGGCCGGCTCCGGCTCGGCGGCGCCGGCCGTGTGCCCCGCGCGCTGCGCGCGCTCGAGCTCGTCGGCCTCGGCTCCGCCGACCGCCTCGCCGCGGGCGACCATGCCGGCCGTGTCGGAGAGCTTGATCTGCGGGAGGAACAGCGCGAGCAGGAACGCCACCGCGATGAACGGCAGCAGGTACCAGAACACGGGCGCCAGGGAGTCGGCGTACGCGTTCACGATGCCGTCCTGCACCGCCTCCGGCAGCTTCGCCACGGTCGCTGGGTCGATGCTGCCCGCCGACGACGCAGCGTCGGTCGCCGATCCGCCGGCGCCACGGAACACGTCGGTGAGCGACGTCGTGAGCCGCGCCGTGAAGAGCGCACCGAAGACGGCGGTGCCGAGGGAGGCGCCGACCTCACGGAAGTAGTTGTTCGTCGACGTGGCGGTACCGACCTGCTCGGCGGGCACCGCGTTCTGGGCCACGAGGACGACCACCTGCATGATGAGGCCGAGGCCCGCGCCGAAGACGAACAGGTACGCGCAGATGAGCCAGATCGGGGTGTCCGCCGCGAGCTGGGTCATCGCGAGCATCGCCAGGGCGACCAGGATCGTCCCGATGATCGGGAACATCCGGTAGCGACCGGTCTTGGTGATCAGGTTGCCGGACGCGATCGAGGTCCCGATCAGGCCGACCATCATCGGCAGCATCAGGAGACCCGAGACCGCCGCCGAGGTGCCGGACGCCATCTGCAGGAACGTCGGGACGAAGCCGATCGCCGCGAACATGCCGATGCCGAGCACGAGGCCGATGCCGGTCGCGAGCAGGAAGGTGCGGTTCTTGAAGAACGACAGCGGGAGGACCGGGTCCTGCGCACGCGACTCGACGAGCACGAGGAGCGCTGCCGACACGGCGAGCCCGGCGAACCAGGCCCACGTCTCCGGGGCGTCCCAACCGTGGTCCTTGCTGCCGCCGAACTCCGAGAAGAACACCAGGCACGTCGTCGCCGCGGACATGAAGAGCACGCCGAGGACGTCGATGCGCTTCGTCGCCTTCTTGCTCGGCAGGGTCAGCGCGAACCAGGCCACGAAGAACGCGGCGATGCCGACCGGGATGTTGATGTAGAACGCCCAGTTCCAGGTGAGGTGGTCGACGAAGAACCCGCCGAGCAGCGGGCCTCCGATCGCCGAGAGGCCGAAGATCGCACCGAGCGGGCCGAGGTACTTGCCGCGCTGGGAGGCCGGCACGATGTCCGCGATGATCGCCTGCGACAGGATCATCAGGCCGCCGCCGCCGAGGCCCTGCATGGCACGGAAGACCACGAGCTGGGTGAAGTCGCCGGCGAAGGCACAACCGGCCGACGCGATGGTGAACAGTGCGATCGCGATGAGGAACAGGTTGCGGCGACCGAGGACGTCACCGAACTTGCCGTAGACGGGCATCACGATGGTCGAGGCGAGCAGGTACCCGGTCGTCAGCCACGCCTGGTGCGCGACGCCGCCGAGCTCGCCGACGATGGTGGGCATCGCCGTTGAGACGATGGTCTGGTCGAGGCTGGAGAGCAGCATCCCCGCGATGAGCGCGGAGAAGATGATCCAGATCCGACGCTGCGTGAGGAGCAGCGGTCCGTCGGAGCCTGGGCGGGCACGCTTGGTCGTGCCCGGCGCGGTGGCGCTCATTCAGTGGTGTCCTGTCCGGTCGTGATGGCCGCCCTCATCAGGCGGAGGTTCTGGGTGAGCAGCTCGTCGAACGCGGGGCCCGTGGCTTCGTCGAACGCGTCGTCGAAGTAGGTCTCCGCCGTCACCTTGAGCAGCCCTGCGGCGGCCTCGGTGACGAGCCGCGCACGGCGGTCGGTGGCGTCGCCCCAACCGAACCGCGCTCGTACGGCGTCGGTGATGCGGCCGAGCTGCACGTCGGTGGCCGAGAGGAACCGGGCGACGAGCGCCGGCTCCCGTTCGAAGACCCCGCGGACGAGGACCTCGTCGGCGCGGTCGATGCCGGCCCGGTGGAACTGGTCGATCGCCAGCGCGACGATGGAGTCCAGCGGCTCGAGGTCGGCCGCGACGACACCGCCGGCGGCGTACGCGTCGATGGCTTCGACGTCCGCGTTGATCTCGATGCCGAGCACGGCGTCGTCCTTCGACGCGAAGTGGTTGAAGAACGTCCGCCGGGACACCCCGACCGTCTCGCAGAGCTGCTCGATCGTGAAGCCGTGCAGCCCGTGCTCGATGGTCGCCCGACGTGCCTCGACGATCATGCGTCGGCGCAGCGCGCGGGTGCGTTCGGTGGTGCTCACCGGACAAGAATTGCACTATCGGACTGAGAGTGCAATGTAGAAGTGGGGTACCGCTAGAGCGCCTTCTCGAAGCAGAACGACCACGGCATCGTCGCGGCGTACGGCTCGTACACCGGGATCGGGCTCCAACCGGTCTTCTCGTAGAGCGCCACGGCCTCGGGCTGCTTGTCGCCGGTCTGCAGGATGAGCCGCGCGGCGCCCTCATCACGCCCGACGTGCTCCCCCTCGGTGAGCAGCGCGGTGGCCGCACCCTTCCCGCGGGCGGCGGCGAGGACGATGAGGCGCTTCAGTTCGACCTCGTCACCGAGGCGCCGGACGGCGATGTGCCCGAGGGCCTCGCCGCCCTCGTCGATCGCGAGGATCGAGGTGATGATCGTCGCCGGGTCCACGGCGAGCGCCCGGTCACGCTCGGCCGTCACCGCCGGGTCCTCGTCGCCGTTCGCGGCGCCGTAGCGCTCGTGCATCTCCTCGTCCATGCGGGCGCGGAGCACCACACCACGGGGGTCGTCCCACCGAACGCGTTCGATCGTGATCACGACCGACGATCCTGTCACGGATGCCAGCGTCGGCGCGACGTGTGGTCCTCGTAGGGCTGGGGATCGGGGTAGGTCAGGAGCTCGACGGTGCTGCCCCACGGCGTCCGGACGTACACGAACCGGTTCCGGTCGCCGGCTTCGGGCCCGGGCAGCGGGCGGGGTGCGCCGAGCGCAGTCGCCCCGGCGGCGACGACCCGGTCGAGCGTGGCGTCGAGATCGTCGACGTACAGCGCGAGGTGCTGCCACCCGAGGTCGGACGGCACCGCCGAGGTGTCCTGCGCGACGTGGTCGAAGGCGAACAGCTCGATGCCGGGGCCGTCGGGCAGCGCGAGCATCCGGATCCGCACCTCACGGGCGTCTCCGGGGACACCGAGGCGCGACGTCGTCGCCGCACCGCCCTTCGGAGGCTGGTCGGCCGGGAGCGTGTCGTAGAGCACCTCGGCACCGAACGCGTCGACCAGGAACGCGCTGGCCGCGTCGACGTCGGGGACGGTCAGTCCGATGTGGTCGACGCCGCGGACGCTCACGCGCCCGCCCCGCTGCCGGCGGCTCCCCCGGCGCGGCTCGCCAGGTCCGCGATGGGGCCCCGGCCGGCCCGCAGGTCGGCGAGGACCGCTGCCGCGTCGTCGTACACCTCCGCCGCCCCGGCCCGGCGCAGCTCGTCGCCGCCGATCCCGCCCGTCATCACGGCAACGCAGGGCACACCGACCCGTCCGGCGGACTCGACGTCCCACATCGCGTCGCCGACCATCACCGCAGCATCGGCGGACACGCCGACCTTCCGGAGTGCGACCTCGATGATCCCCGGGTTCGGCTTGGCCTGTTCGACGTCCTCCGAGCTCGTGACGGCGGTGATCCACGCCTCGGCGTCGAGCAGTTCGCGCAGTCGCACGAGTTCGTCCTCGGGCGCGCTCGTGGCCAGCACGACGGCGTGACCGGCGTCGGCGACGGACCGGAGCAACTCACGGGCACCCGGGAGGAGCCGCAACCGCGGCATCTGCTCGGCGTAGTACGCGGTGTGGAACTGCTTGACGGTGTCGCGCTGCTCATCGGTGGCGTCCGGCAGCAGCTCCTCGAGCAGCTTCGCCGAGTCCATGCCGATCGCGCGGTGGATCCGCCAGGCGTCGACGGACTCGCCCGCTGCCGTGCACGCCCGCCACCAGGCGTCGATGTGCGGGTAGTTCGAGTCGACGAGGGTCCCGTCGATGTCGAAGAGGACGGCGGTGGAGGGTGCGTCGGGCATCCCTCCACCTTGCCCTGGAGGCGCGGATCACCTCTCAGGGGCGCGTCACGTCCGTCAGACGGTGATCGACTCGCCGGCGGGCAGGATCTGCACCGGCACCGGTCCGAGACCGTCCGGGCCGAGGAACCGCGCGGCGGACTGCTGCCCGAGTTCGCTGAGCATCGCCTCGTGGATCTGCACGGCGTGCTCCGGTGAGACCGCGCGGACGTAGTCGACGGCCTCGGCGGTGCTCGTCCACGGGCCGCTGGTCGGCAGCAGCAGGGTCTGCACCGGGACGCCGGGCACGAGGTAGGCGTCGCCGGGGTGGAACACGGCGCCGTCCACGAGGTAGCCGACGTTCGCGATCGTCGGGATGTCGCCGTGGATGACGGCGTGCTCCTCGCCGAAGACCTGCACCGAGAACGGGCCGACCTCGAACGCGTCACCGGCCGAGACCGCGGCGACGCGGCCGTCGTGCGCGCCGAGCTGGTCGACGATCGCGGCGGGCCCACGGACCACGAGGGCGTCGTTCGCGGCGAGGGCGGCACGGACGGCGTCGACGTCGAAGTGGTCGAAGTGCTCGTGGGTGACGAGGACGGCGACGGCGGCCGTCGCGAGGTCGGCGCCCTCCGGCGTGAACGTGCCCGGGTCGATGACGAGGGTGGCGCCGTCCTGCTCGAGGACGACGGTGGCGTGGTTGTACTTCGTCAGCTCCATGTCGACGAGTCTACAACAGTGTTGTACATCGACGTGGTCGATCCGGATGAGAGGGCGTTCACCGTTCGAGTCTCGCCGCGATGCGGTCGAACAGTTCCGGCACCCTGGCGAGTGCCGCACGCTCAGCCTCGGACAGCTCGGAACCGATCACCGACGCGAACGCCCCGGCTCGGGCGCTCCGTTCCCGGAGCATGACCGTGCGGCCCGAGTCCGTCAGCCGGATCACCGAGACCCGCCGGTCCCCGTCGGAGACGCCTCGCTCCACGAAGCCGCGCTCCTCGAGTTCCGCGACGGTCCGCGACTGTCCCTGGTGCTTCACGCCGCGGGCCCGCGCGAGCTCGGCGATGGTCTGCGGCCCCTGCCGGTCGAGCAGGCCCAGGCTCGCGCTCTGCGCCTGCGGCAGCTCGTCGGTGAGTGCCCGGGTGGCCCGCACGATCCGGCCGATCGACTCGCGGAGCTCCTCGGCGAGGTCGTCCGGGGTCGTCGTCATGCCCTCGACCGTACCGCCGGATCCCTGCGACGGCGGCCTACCGGAGCGCCACCCAGACGGGGAAGGCGGCGGCGGCACTCCAGGCCTGCGGGCGGCAGGCGGCCGGGTACGGGGCCGGACGCGTGACGGCGGACGCGTCGTCGCCGGCGTGCAGCTCGGGCATCCGGAAGTCGAACGCCACCGCCGCGGCGAGCAGCTGCTCGGACAGGACCCGGGCCTCGTCGTGGTGTCCGGACCGGGTGAGGCCCGTGATCACCACGGCGGTGTCGTGCGCCCAGACGGTGCCCCCGTGGTAACTGAGCGGCCAGTACCCGGCGGCGGTCGTGGAGAGGGTCCGGAGGCCGAAGCCGCTCGCCAGGTCCGGGCTCACGACGCGTGCTGCGACGACGGCTTCCTCGTCCGGGGTGAGCAGGCCGGTGCCGAGCAGGTGGCCGATGTTGCTCGTGGCGGAGTCGACGGGGCGCTTGCGGGCGTCGAGGGCGATCGCCGGGTACCGACCGATGTCGTCGGCCACCCAGAAGGCGTCGCGGAAGCGATCTGCCAGGCGCGCGGCCCAGGCACGCCACGCGTCGCCGCCGGGACGGCCGAACGCATCCAGCAGGTCGGCACCGTGCACCGCGGCCTCGTGCGCGTAGCCCTGCACTTCGCACAGCGCGATCGGGCCGTCGGCGAGGGTGCCGTCCCGCCACTGCACGCTGTCCCCGGAGTCCTTCCAGCCCTGGTTCGCCAGCCCCCGGCCGGACTCGTCGACGTACTCGAGCAGCCCGTCGCCGTCGGCGTCGCCGTCGTCGCGCATCCACGCCAGGGCGCGTTCGAGCGTCGGCAGGAGCGCCTCGACCTCGGCGTCGGGGAGCCCCGCACGCCAGGCGTCGTGGAGCAGGCACACCCAGAGCGCCGTCGCGTCGACGGTCCCGTAGTAGAGCGGTGGCAGGGAGATCTCGTCGTTGTCGACCGGCAGGGACGCCTGGCGCAGCTCGTGCATGATCTTGCCGGGCTGCTCGGCGGTCGCGGGGTCGTCCGCGGTGCCCTGCAGCGCGGCGAGGACCCGGAGGGTGCCCCCGGCGGTGCTGGTGTCGACAGGCAGCAGGAAGCGGGCGGCCCAGATCGCGTCGCGGCCGAACAGGGTGAAGAACCAAGGGGCGCCGGCCGCGATGAACTCGCCCTCGGGCCGCGCCAGCCGGAGTGCGTCGAGATCGTCGGTGGCACGCTCCAGCCAGCGCCGGAGCCGGTCGTCCTGCACGCCGGCCGGGACGTCGAACGGGCGCGGGGTCGTCACGCCGGTGACGACGGCGTCGGGCGTCTCCACGGCGCAGTCCCACGCGAGGTCGACCTCGTGCGCGCGCTCCGTCCGCCAGCGCAGCACGACGTCACCGTCCTCGACGCGGACGGATGCTCCGGGGGCGTCGAGCCGGACCCGTACGGAGCCCGAGGTCCACGATGCGGTCTGCTCCGAGGCGTCGGCGGGGACCGGCTGGGGGCCGTGACCGGCCTTCACCGCGTCCATCCCGGCGGCGTCCGGGGTCACCCTGACGGTCACGACGAGCTCCGCGGTGGTCGCGCCGGGCCCCTCGAGCCGATCCGTGACGCGCAGGCGTTCCGCCACCCCGTCGATGCGCACCGTCCGACGACGGTCGAGGCGGACGTCCGGATCGGCCCCGGTACCGTCGAGGCCGCGCAGGAGTCCGGTGAAGACGACCTCGCGGGCACCGGCGGGCACGACGGCGATCGGTTCCACCGCGGAGTGCTCGACGCTGACGCGCACGGCGGAGACGAACCGCTGGTCGCCGGTCCAGTAGCCGTGCACGGGGTTCGCGCCGATGGCACCGTCCCGACCGGACCATGCCTGCGTCGGTGCCGCGATGACGGCGACCTCGTCGTGGAGCAGGGGCTGCAGCGTGGCGGTCGTGGCAGCGGCGGTGGTGGTGTTCGTGGTGGTGGAGGTCATGGGGCTTCCTCGTCGACGGGTTCGGGGGACGGGGTCCAGGCGCTGGGTGTCCAGCTCGGTACGGATCGGGGTGCGTCCGGCAGACGACGCACGGGCAGGGGCTCGGCACGGATGCCGGTCGGGTCGCCGGGGGCACGGGCGATGCGCACCGCGCCGCCTCCGTCGTGGTCGGTGACGGCTTCGACGAACGTGGCCGAGCGCCCACGGTGGACGACGCCGACGCCCTCGTCGAGCTCGATGCCCGCCGGGAGGTCCCCCGCCGCGACGGCCGCGCGGAAGACCGGCGACCGGTCCGGGTCCGAGTCGGTGTGGACGCCGAGCGAGCCGGACACGAAGCCGAGTCCGTCGGCGAGGACCGACGGCTGGGGGCCGTGGCTCTGCGTGACGCCGCCGGTGTGCCAGCAGAGCGCGCCGGCCGATCCACCGGCGAGCACCACGCCGGCTCCCCAGGCCTCACGCAGGACCTCGTCGAGACCGTGGGCACGCCACACGGCGAGGAGGTTGACCACGGAGCCGCCCGAGACCCAGACGACGTCCGCACCGAGGACGGCGTCGCGCAGGGACGGCACGTTCCGTCTCGGGAAGAACCGCAGGTGCGACGCCTCGACACCGGCCGTACGGGCCGCGGCGAGCTCTGCCCCCTCGACGGTCCGCTGGTCGCCGCCGGCGGTGTTCACGTGCAACACGCGTGGCGGCCGACCGGCGGGGACGCGGGCGAGCCGGACGGCCTCGAACAGGAGCGGACCGTACGCCGAGTCGTCCCACTCGCCGCCGACCAGACCGCCGCAGGTGGCCAGGATCGTGGGTTCGGTGGCGGTCACGTCGGGGTGCTCATTCCTTGACCGCCCCGTCGCTGCCGTTCATGATGCGCTTCTGGAACACGAAGAACGCGACCGCCACGGGGATGGTCATGACGAAGGCCGCCGCGAGCTTGACCGGGAACTGGTTCCCGGCGCTCAGCGCGCCCGACGCCAGTGATGCGACGCCCTTCGTGAGCGTGGTGAGGTCGGGCGACGAGGTCGACACGATGAAGTGCGCGAGCTCGTTCCACGATCCCTGGAACGACAGGATGGTGATCGTCACGACGGCCGGACGCGCCATCGGGAGCACGACCGACCAGAAGGTCCGGAACGTGCCGGCACCGTCGATCTTCGCCTGCTCCTCGACGCTCACCGGAATCGATTCGAAGAAGTTCTTCATGATGAACACCCCGGCGGCGTCCACGAGCAACGGCACGATCATGCCCGAGTACGAGTCGTACATGCCGAGCTGGTTGATCACGAGGAACTTCGGGATGAGCAGGACCACGCCCGGCACCGCCATGACGGCGATGAGCAGGGCGAAGACGGTCTCGCGCCCCGGGAACCGCAGTCGCGCCAACGCGTACCCGGCGAGGGAGTCGAAGAAGATCCGGCCGAGCGTGACGAAGACCGCGACGATGATCGAGTTCATCGCCCAGATCCCGAAGTCGGAGTTCTCGAAGAGGGTCTGGAACGCCGCGCCGGTCCAGGTGACGGGGAGCGCCAGCGGGTGCAGGGAGGCGTCCTGGTCGGTCTTGAACGCGTTCACGATCGCGACGTAGAACGGCAGCAGGTAGACGACGGCGATCAGGACGCCGAACACCAGCAGCACCACGCTCCGCGGCGTGAGCCGACGTGGCCGCAGGCCCGGGCCGGGTGCCTGCGTGACGGTGGTGGCGCCGAGGTCCGGCACCGCGCCTCCTGGCAGTGCCGCCCTGGAGGCGCGGGTCGGCTCGGTCCCGCCGCCTGCGGTCGCCGGGGTGGGTGCGCTGGTCATCGCGTGCTCCCCTTCTCGATCCACCGCATCCGGCGGCGGGACACCGGGCGGTCGCGCAGCGCCCACCGCTGCAGCAGCGTGAAGACGACGATGATGCCGAACAGGATGAAGGCGATGGCTGCGCCGACGCCCCACTGCTGGCTCTGGAACGCGGACGTGTACGACAGGAACGCCGGCGTGAGCGTCGTGTTCGCCGGGGCGCCCTTCGTGCCCGTGTAGATCTGGTCGAAGACCTGCCACGTCCCGATCAGCCCGAGCGTCAGCACCGTGAAGAGCGTCGGGCGCAGCTGCGGCAGGGTGACCCGCCAGAACCGCGTCCAGGACCCGGCGCCGTCGATCATCGCCGCCTCGTCGACCTCCGGCGAGAGGTTCTGCAGCGCCGCGATGAACAGCAGCATGAAGGTGCCGCTCGTCGTGAACACCGCGAGCAGGATGAACGCGGTCATCGCGACCGACGGACCCGCGAGCCACTCCCACCACGAGATGCCGAGCATCGTGTGGTCGGCGAGGAAGGCCGGTGGTGTGCCTGCGCCGAGGTGGAACAGGCCGGTGGGCTCGTTGAACCAGTTCGGTCCGTTGATCCCCGCCCAGCTGATGATCTTGTTGACGGCTCCCGTCGACGAGAACAGGAACAGCCAGAGGACGGTGATGGCGACCGAGCTCGTCACCGAGGGGAAGTAGAACGCGGTCCGGAAGAACCCGCGCCCGCGCAGTGCCCGACCGCTGACGAGCAGGGCGAGCCCGAGCGCCACGGCGGTCTGCAGCGGGACGACGAACACGACGTACCAGAGGTTGTTCCGCAGCGCGGTGCCGAAGTTCTGCTCGTCGAGGCCCCCGCCACCGAGGATCTTGGCGTAGTTCTGCCCGCCGACGAAGGAGACGTCGGACGAGAACGGGCTGCCGACACCCCGCCAGTCGGACACGCTGACCCAGGCCGCCATGACCACCGGCACGGCGAGGAACAGGCCGAGGACGATGATCGTCGGCGCGGTGAACAGCCAGCCCGAGACGGCTTCGGCACGGTTCTTCCGGGACACGTCCGTCAGCCCTTCAGCGCGGCGGCCATGTTCTTCTGGACGCCCTCGAGCAGGGTCTTGGTGTCGGTCGTCCTGAGGCTGCCGAGCTTCGAGTCGAAGTCGGCGATCACGTCGGCGGTCCCGGACGCGTTCGGCAGGCCCTGGGCGGCGTCCGCCTGGTCGAGGAACGCGGCGTACTGCGGGTACTCCTGCTTCCAGGTGCCGGCGGCCGACTCGACCGAGGGCATCACACCGAACGCCTTCGCGAACGCGAGCTGCTGGTCGGTGCTCGTCATCTTCTCGACGAAGGACAGCGCTGCCTTCTGGTTCGGGGAGTCCTTCGCGATGCCCCAGCAGTTCGTGAACTGCAGCGTGCCGGCACCCTTCGGGCCCTTCGGCAGGGCGACGACCTTGTAGTCAACGCTCGGGTAGCTCGACGACATCGCCCCGGTGAGCCAGTTGCCCTCGATGGTCATCGCGGCCTTGTCCTTGCCGAACGCGTCACCTCCCCAGCTCTCGCCGAGGTCGCTCGAGAACTTCATCGAGCCGTCGTCGAGCAGGCCCTTCACGTAGTCGAGGGCCTCGACGTTCGCGGCCGAGTCGACGGTCGCCTTCGTCTGGGCGCTGTTCGTCAGGGCACCGCCGGCTTGGGTCATGAACGCCCCGAGACGCTCGATCTGCGGGCTGGTCGTGAGTCCGACCCGTCCGTCGCGGGTGAGCTTCTCGGAGACCGTCCGCAACTGGTCCCAGGTGGTCGGGACGTCGCTGTCGGTCAGCCCGGCTGCCTTCCAGTCCTTCGTGTTGATGAACAGCGCGAGGGTGGAGAAGTCCTTCGGCGCGCAGTAGAGCTGGTCGTCCACGGTGAACGACTTCGTGAGCGTCGGGTAGAAGTCGCTCGTGTCCTCGAGCTGGTCGCCGTAGGCCAACAGCGAGCCGTTCGCGGCGTACCCGGCGAGGGACGACGTGCTGACGTAGAACACGTCGGCGGGCTTGCCGGCCGCGAAGCCCTGGGCGAGCTGCTGGTCGAGGTTGTTCGCCGGCTGCACCGTCGCGCCGGTGCCCGAGGACTTCGACCACGCGGCGGCGGCGCTCTTCACGGCGGCGGTCTCGGCGTCGCCCGACGAGCCGATGAGGACGGTGAGGGGGTCGTCGCTCGAGGTGAGCTTCGCGGCGCCACCGCCGGAACCGTTGCCGCCCGAGCTCGAGAAGCCGGAGCCACAGGCGGAGAGGGTCAGAGCTGCGGTGAGCGCCATCGCTCCCGCGGTCAGCATGCGTGCTGTGCGTCGTTGCATCAGGGGGACTCCTCGTCGAGTGCAATACTTCGATCGTTCAAATTTGATCGATCAAACGAGTCGACCATACACCTGCGAGGCGCTACGGTGAACCCCATGTCGCATCCCGCCACCGTCGCCGACGTCGCCCTCGCCGCGGGCGTCTCACGGCAGACGGTGTCGAACGCGTTGAACCGGCCCGAGGTCGTCCGCCCCGCGACGCTCACCAGGGTCCGGGCCGCCATCGACGACCTCGGGTACCGGCCGCACGCATCCGCCCGTCGGCTCCGCACCCGCCAGAGCTCCACGCTCGGCGTCCGGCTTGAACCGGTGCACGGCATCTCCGGCGCCGTGCTCGACCGCTTCCTGCACGCGCTCGTCGAGTGTGCCGACCTGCGCGGGATGCGCATCCTGCTCTTCACCGCCACCGACGTCGACGACGAACTCGCACACATCGAACGCCTCGTCGAGGGCTCGGACGTCGACGGGTTCGTCCTCACCTCGACGTTCCACGGCGATCCCCGCGCGGCGTGGCTCGGCGCCCGGGACATCCCCTTCGTGACCTTCGGCCGGCCGTGGGGTCTGCCGGACATGGACGCCGCGCCGCACCCCTGGGTCGACGTCGACGGGTACGCGGGCGTGCACGTCGCGACCGAGCACCTGGTGGCGCAGGGACACCGCCGGATCGGGTTCCTGGGCTGGCCGAGCCCGTCCGGACAGGGTGACGAGCGCCGACGGGGCTGGCGGGACGCGATGCGCGCGGCCGGGCTGCCCGACGACCCCGGGCTCACGTGCGAGGACGACGTCACCGCGGCCACGGGCACGGTCGCGGCGGCGGTCGAGGACGGCGCCGGGTTCGACGCGCTCGTCTGTGCGTCGGACACCCTCGCCCTCGGAGCCCGGTTCGCGCTCGGGGCGGCGGTGCCGGTGGTGGGCTACGACGACACCCCGGTGGCCGAGGCGGTGGGCATCTCCAGCGTGGAGCAGCCCCTGGTCGAGGTCGCCGCGGCCGCGATCGAGCTGCTCATGGGCACCGGTCGGACCGTCCTGCCCGCGTCGACCGGACACCGCCTGCTGGCTCCGCGGGTGGTCTGGCGGAGCTGAGACCGCGCGACCACGCCCTGCCGCTGCGCTACCGACCGACGCCGTCGCGCCCGACCGACCCGTTCGACACCGTGCCGACGTGGAGGATGCGCTCGCGGATGACGTCCGCCGCACGGTCGTCGGCCGACA
The DNA here is from genome assembly GCF_031455235.1 of Curtobacterium sp. 320. Lineage (NCBI taxonomy): Bacteria > Bacillati > Actinomycetota > Actinomycetes > Micrococcales > Microbacteriaceae > Curtobacterium > Curtobacterium sp. 320. The sequence continues at coordinate 118,755 of NZ_JAVDSI010000005.1, forward strand.
CCACGACACGGACCGCCGGCCCGTCCGCGGCGGGGACCGTCTGACCGTGCTCAGCCCCACCGACCACCACGTCGAGCGGCGTGGTCCGGACGGTGGGCTCGACCTCGCCCGCCGCGATGGCCGCCGCCAGCGGGTCGTGGAGCGGTGCGCGACGGACGTGGTCGACCGACTCGTAGAAGTCGACGTAGCTGCGCAGCATCGTGCCGAGCGCGAGCCGGAGCGGATCGCCGGCCGCCGTGAACCGGTCGGCATCGGCGTCGTCGAAACGGTGCTGCCGGGTGACGTCGAGCGGCACGAGCACGAGGTCGAATCCCGCGCGGAGGACCCGCCTGGCGGCCTCGGCGTCGTTGTGGACGTTCGCCTCGGCGGTGGGCGACACGTTGCCCGCGTCCCACACGGCACCGCCCATGATCGTCACCGTGCCGACGAGCTCCGGCAGACGCGGCTCGGCCTCGAGCGCGACGGCGAGGTTCGTCAGCGGGCCGATGGCCAGGACGTCGAGCTTCCGGTCACCGGCTGCGTGATCACGGGCCAGCCGGACGAGGAGCTCGGCGGCGGGGTCCTCCGCGGCCGCGACACCCGGCGGGAGGTCGACCCCGCCGATGCCGTTCGCCCCGTGCACGTGCGGTGCGCCGCCGCCGTACGAGCCGCCGATCGGGTCGTGCGCGCCGACCGCGACGGGCACGGTCCGGCCGCACAGGGCCAGCAGCGCCGCCGTGTTGACGGCCGCCGTCGCCGCGTCGGTGTTGCCGGAGACCGTACCGATGCCGACGAGGTCGACGTGCGGGACGTCGAGCAAGTAGGTGAGGGCGAGGGCGTCGTCGACGCCGGTGTCGCAGTCGAGGAAGAGCGGGACGGTGGGCGTGGTCACCCGGTCATCCTCCCATCGCCGCCCGGAACCGCCGAGGACACGATCCGATGACGATCGGGATCGACCGGAGACCTGCACGACTACCGTCGGCAGTGGGCCGCTGACCGGCCCGAGACGGCTGCACCAGGGGGATCACATGCGACGGAACAGGACCACGGGGACCACGGCCATCGCGATCGCGCTCACCGGGCTGGCGCTCACCGGGTGCGCCCAGGGCACGACCGGCACCGGTTCCGCCCCGACCGGGACGACGTCGCCGGGGGCTTCGAGTACGACGTCCACTCCGAGCGCCTCCCCGACCACGCCGGGCTCGACCCCGCGTCCGACCTCGACGATCACCCCGGTGCCCGGGGTCGACGACGACGCCGGCCGGATCCCGGACTCGTGCACGGCGCTCATCACGGCGGGCAAGTGGGACTCCTCGTTCGCGGGGTCCCCGCTGAACGACCCGAACGTCGTCGGGAACCCGGTGGTGGTGCCGAAGGACGACCTCACCCCGGTGCTCCAGCCGGACGGCAAGCAGCTCTACTGCGTCTGGAAGGACCCGCGGGCGGACATCTCGTTCCTGTCGATCCGGGTCGCGACCGTCGACTCGACCAAGGCGTACCCGCACCTGAAGTCGGCACTGTCCGGGTACGACTGCTCCCTCGACGGCTACGGGTACCGCTGCCAGAAGATCACGCAGAACAGCCAGTACCCGGTCACCGACGGCGACACGTACTACACGCGCGGCGACGTCGGCATCCACGTCCAGCAGTCGAACACGCCGACGTCGGGTCTCCTCGACGACGTGATCGCACACGTCTTCTAGCGGTCGGCAGGCCGCGATCGGATGTGCGCCCGCTCGCCCTGCGGCCCGTACAGGCACAGCACCTCGGTCACCTCGTCCGTGGTGTTCCCGACCCAGTGCGGCGTGTGCGTGTCGAACTCGACGACCTCGCCCGGCCCGAGGTCGAAGTCACGGTCGCCGAGGAGCAGCCGGAGCCGTCCGGACAGCACGTAGAGCCACTCGTAGCCCTCGTGCGTCCGCAGGGACCGATCGGTGTTCGCGGGCTCCGGCGGGATCAGCTGCTTGAAGGAGCGCACGCCGCCGGTCCGTCGGGTGAGCGGCACCACCACCCGGCCGCCGTGCCGCTCCGGCGCGAGGTGCACCCGCGGATCCCCGGTCCTCGGCGCCCCGACCAGGTCGTCGAGGGGCACCTGGTACGCCCGCGCGAGCGGCAGCAGGAGCTCGAGCGTGGGCTTCCGCTGGCCCGACTCGAGCCGCGACAGCGTCGACACCGAGATCCCGGTCTCGGCGGCGAGCGCCGCGAGCGTGACGGCACGGCGCGTCCGCAGCGCGCGCAGTCGTGGGCCGACCCCGTCGACGACCTCAGCCGTCGTGCGCGGGGTGATCCGTTCCTCCCGATCCGTCGCCATGCCGACCATGTTGCCAGACCGGCAAGGATGTTTGCCGTTTGCGCGCACGGATCCGCAGGATGCAGGCATGCGTGATCACTACGACGTCATCGTGGTCGGCGGAGCAGCCGCCGGCCTGTCAGCAGCACTCGTCCTCGGCCGTTCGCGACGGTCCGTGCTCGTCGTCGACTCCGGCGAGCCGCGGAACGCCCGCGCCGAGGGGGTCCACAACTACCTGGGGCGCGAGGGCGCCTCGCCAGCGGAGCTCGGCTCTGTCGGCCGCGACGAGGTGGCCGCCTACGGCGTCGAGGTGACGACCGGGAGGATCGTGGCCGCGTCCGCCACGGACGGTGACGGTGTCGACCCGGTCGGCTTCTCGGTCACGCTGGAGTCGGGCGCAGTCGTCGCGACACGCAGGCTGGTCGTCGCCTCCGGCGCCGTGGACGTCCTGCCGGCGGTCTCGGGCCTCGCCGAGCAGTGGGGGCGCGGTGTCGTGCACTGCCCGTTCTGCCACGGGTGGGAGATCCGCGACCAGCGAATCGGCGTGCTCGTGACGTCGCCGATCGGGGCGCACCAGGTGCTCATGTTCCGCGCGCTGAGCGAGGACGTGACGGCCTTCGTCACGGACCCGGCGCTCGTCGACGACACCACCCTGACCGGATTTGCCGCCCGCGGTGTCCGGGTCGTGACGGGACCGGTGCGCGACGTGGTGTCCGACGGTGATCGGCTCATCGGCGTCTCGCTGGTGTCCGGCGAGTTCGTGGCGCTCGACGCCCTGGCCGCGGCGAGCACGGCGGAGGCGCGCATCGGGTTCCTCGAGGGACTCGGGCTCGAGGCCACCGATCAGTTCATGGGAGACCACCGGTACGCGAGTGCCCTGACGGTGGACGCCGCCGGACAGACGAGCGTGCGGGGCGTGTACGCGGCCGGGAACGTGGCGGCGCCGATGGCGACCGTCATCGCGTCGGCGGCGGCCGGGACGCAGGCGGGCGCGGCGGTGCACGGCGACCTCGTGCAGGCTGACCTGGCGCGCGCGCTGGCGACCGCGTCCGCGCCGGCGGGTCAGTCGACGCGGTAGCCCGCCTGGGCAGCGAGGAGCGGCGCGAGCGTGTACAGCTGGTCGGCGGCGATCGTCGCGCCGCGGAACCCCTCGAGCCGCTCCACCCGGTCGAGGTCGGCGCCCCGGAGGTCGACGTGCTCGATCCGGGTGTTCGAGCCCTCGGCCGCGCGGATCCTCGTCCCCTCGAACGACACCCGCAGCAGTCGGGCGTCGGCGATGTCCAGCTCGTCGACGACGCAGTCGCGGAACACCACGTCGGTGAGCGTCGAGCCGCGGAGGTTCACGAACCCGAGCTTCATCCCGACGAACTCGACGCCGTTCAACCCCGCGTCGTACAGCTCGGCGGAACCGATGCGACCGCCGGCGATCCGGACCTCGCGCCAGGAGCTGCTCGACGCCCGGAGCACCGGCGCGTCGAGCGTCTCGACGACCGAGTCACGCACGCGCAGTCCCCGGAGGTCGGCGCCGTCGACCCGGAGGGTGCCGATCACCGACTCCTCGATCTCGAGGTCCGGCAGCCGCTCCCCCGCGAGGTCGAACACGTCGATGCGCTTCCCCTCGATCCGGTCGCCCGTGAGGACGTCGCCAGGACCGGGCGTCCAGTCGTCGAGGTCCGTCGGTTCGGTCAGGGTGATGCGCGGGGCGTCGGTACCGGAGCTGCGGGGCATGCGCTCAGTCTGCCGCGTGGGACCGACGTCGCAGCGTGCTGTCGAGGACGTAGTCCTTCGCGGGGCCGTGCGCCTCCCACCGGACCGTCCACCGTTCGGCGTCCCCGGCGAGCACCCCGGAGTAGTCGTCGGGCGCGCACGCGTGCGACACCGCCGATCCCCAGACCCAGTCGTGGAACACCCGGCCGTCGGCGAAGTGCACGGTCCAGCGGTCGTCCGGGCCCCGGCGCACCCGGAGCGTCCGTGCCACGGGGACGGTCCGCCCGTCGAAGGCCATCGTGCCGGTCTCGTCCCAACGGACCTCGTCCGGGGCCGCACGCGTCAGCGTGGTCGTCCCGGTCACGAGGCCGGCGACCCCGGCACGCCGGTCGTGGACCGTGCGGCGCAGGGTCCACTCCCCGAGCAGGTCAATGGGCTGCAGCACCCGCCCAGGCTAGCCGCGGAGAGCCTCGGTGCGGGCGGTGCGGTGCTCCTCGTCGGAGATGACGCCGCGGGCGAGCAGGTCGTCGAGCTCGGCGAGCCGCTGCTCGAGCGGGGGTCCCGGCGCACGTCGAGCACGTCGGACGAGGAGCACGACCGTGACCACGACCGCCACCACGACGAGCACCGTCACGACGCTCCACACGAGGTCGTAGACGGGCGGGACGAGCGGGTTGTGGGTCTCGGCGGCGAACTGCGAGACGTCCGGCCCCTCGAACTCGACGGAGGCCATCGGGCTGGACAGCATCGCGAACATCATCGGGCCCCCTCGTGGACTGGTGGTGCGATCGTAGCCCGCGCGGGCCACCGCACGCTGCCCCGCGAAGGGGCCACCCTCACCCGCTCAACGGCGCCGACCCCGGCACCCGCGCCCCGTCCGCGAACCCGGCCACGAGCTCGCGCAAGGCCTCCTCGGAAGTGTGCCGCGCCTCCCATCCGAGCACCGACCGCGCCCGGTCGGTCCGCATGATCGGCACCTGGGCCGCGATGTCCACCCACCCGGCGTCCGTCGGCTGCAACCGCAACCGCCACGTGAGCGTGACGAGCCCGCGGATCAGCCACATCGGCGCCCGGACCGCCCCGAGCATCCCGAACGCCCGCGCCATCCTCGGCGGGTTGAGCACGGGTGTGGCAGCGATGTTGAACGCCCCGCCGGCACGTCGGTCGATCGCGCGCCAGAAGGCATCGGCGACGTCGTCGGCGTGCACGGCCTGGAACACGAACGGCAGCGGCAACGGCAGGACCGCCCAGCGGATCCACCGGACGATCGACATCGGCACGAGTCGTCCGAGGAACAGTCCGCGGAGCTCGGCGGCGGCGCTGCGCTGGAAGACCAGGCCGGGGCGGAGCCGGGTCACGACGACGTCCGGGTGGCGAGCGGCGAAGGCGTCCATCGCCGCCTCGTTCTCGGCCTTGTGGATCGAGTACGTGGCGGTCGGGATGCCGGTGACGGGGAACTCCTCGTCGACGGGCGTCCGCTTGCCGTCCACGTCGACCCCGCGGTACGCACCAACGGACGACGCGACGACGACCTGGGGGACGCCGACGCGCGCCACGGCCTCGAGGACGTTGGCGGTCCCGGTCACGTTCGTCCGGTACTGCGCCGGGATGTCGTGCGTCGGTTGCAGGGCCCAGCCGAGGTGGATCACCGCGTCGGCACTCCGGAACACGGCGGCCAACTGATCGACCGCGTCCGGGGCGCCGATGTCGACGGCGTGCCAGACGGCCGTCCCGTACGGCTCGGCACGGAGGTCCGGCAGCCGCCGGGCGACCCCGACGACCTCGACGGAGGCGCCCTCGGCACGGACCGCTGCCAGCCGCCGCAGCACGGCGGTCCCCAGGTTGCCGGTCGCGCCGACGACGACGATCCGCATCAGGCGGCGGCCAGTGCGGGGTCGAGCACGACCTTCACGCAGCCGTCCTCCTTCTTCTGGAACACCTCGTACATGTGCGGGGCGTCCTCGAGCGAGACCCGGTGGGTCGTCAGGTCGAGCGTGCCGAGCGGGTCTGACGGGTCCTGCACGAGCGGCATGATGTCGTCGATCCAGCGCTTCACGTTGCACTGTCCCTCGCGGACGGTGATCTGCTTGTCGAACAGCGTGAACATCGGCATCGGGTCCGCTCGACCGCCGTAGACACCGCTCAGCGAGACCGTGCCGCCGCGGCGGACCAGGTCGATCGCCGCGTGCACGGCGGCGAGCCGGTCGACACCGGCGACCTCGATGGCCTTCTGCGCGATCGCGTCGGGCAGGAGTCCGGCGGCGCGCTGCGCGAACCCGGCGACCGGGTTGCCGTGCGCCTCCATGCCGACCGCGTCGACGACACCGTCGGGACCGCGACCGTCGGTCAGGTCGATGAGCTGCGGCACGACGTCCTTCGTCAGGTCGAACACCTCGGCACCGTGCTTCGCCCCCAGGTCGCGGCGGACCTGCTCGGGGTCGACGGCGAGCACCCGGTAGCCGAGGTGCGCGCCGATGCGGGCGGCGAACTGTCCGACCGGACCGAGGCCGAGCACCGCGAGCGTCCCACCCTCGGGCACGTCGGCGTACTGCACGGCCTGCCAGGCGGTCGGCAGGATGTCGCTGAGGAACAGCCAGCGGTCGTCGGGCGTGCCGTCGTCCGGGATGACGATGGGCCCGTAGTCGGCGTGCGGCACGCGGAGGTACTCGGCCTGTCCGCCGGGGACCTGGCCGTACATCTTCGTGTAGCCGAACAGCGCAGCACCGGTGCCGTACTCGGTCACCTGGGTGGTCTCGCACTGCGACTGCAGGCCGTGCTGGCACATCCAGCAGTGGCCGCAGGAGATGTTGAACGGGATGACGACCCGGTCGCCCACCTTGAGGTTCGAGACGGCGGAGCCGACCTCCTCGACGACGCCCATCGGCTCGTGGCCGAGGACGTCGCCCTTGTCGATGTAGGGGCCGAGCACCCGGTAGAGGTGCAGGTCGGAGCCGCAGATCGCCGTGGAGGTGATCCGTACGATCGCGTCGGTCGGCTCCTGGATGGTCGGGTCGGGGACGGTCTCGACGGACACCTTCTCGGTGCCCTGCCAGGTCAGTGCGCGCACGTCGCGTTCCTCTCGTGGTCGCTTCGGGCCGGCCAGGAGGCGCGGCTCGTCTCCCCACGTCGGTACCCGCCCACCCCGTGGTGCGTTCCCAGCCCCGTCCGGTCAGCGCGTTCCGTGGCGGACGCGAGCCGCGCCTCCTGGCCCGCCCGCGGCGACCCCGGGTCCCGCGTCAGCCGCCTGCCGGAGGTGCGCATCGGAACGACGTCTGCGCGCCGTCCACCGTGCGCACTCGTCGTCGCCGTGCGCAGTCCCGTGCTCGCGCCAGGTGGCCGACCGGCCAACCGGATCGTCCCGCCAGCCGATGCGCCCGACCGGCCGGTCGACCGAAGCTGGTGCCGATGGACCACCGCACCACCCGCCGCTTCCTGCTCGCCGGAGCGGGCGCCCTGCTCGCCGCCGGGGCGCTCTCCGCCTGCTCGCCGACCGGACCACGACGGGAGGCCGTCGCGACGCACCCACCGACCCCGACGCGTTCCCCGACGCCGACGCCCACTCCGACGCCGACACCGACGTGGGTGCAGCCGACGATCTCGAGGACGACGCTCCCGGCAGGCACCGTGACCGGACTGCCGGCGGGGACGCCCGGGATCGCGTGGACCGTCGACGACGGAGCGTCCTCCGACGTCGTCGGTGCCTACGCCCGCTTCGCCGCCGCGACCGGCACCCGGTTGACGTTCTTCGTGAACGGGGCGCGGCCCTCCTGGACGGAGCACGCCGACGCGCTCCGGCCCCTCGTCGAGTCGGGGCAGGTGCAGATCGGCAACCACACCTGGGACCACCCGGCGCTGACGAAGCTCGGCGAGCAGGCCATCGAGGACGAACTCACGCGCAACCACGAGTTCATCGAGCGCACGTTCGGCGTCGACGCGCGCCCGTACTTCCGGCCGCCGTTCGGGTACCACGACGCCCGGGTCGACGCGGTGGCCGCTCGGGTCGGCTACACCACGCCGTTGCTCTGGTACGGCACGCTCGCGGACTCCGGAGACATCGGTGCCGGGCAGATCGTCGGGTTCGCGGACCAGTGGTTCACGCCGGGCCGGATCGTGATCGGGCACGCGAACTTCCCGGGGACGATCGACGCGCTCCCCCGGCTGGGCGCGCTCGTCCGGCAGCGTCGGCTGGGGACGTACACGTTGGACGACGTGTTCTCACGCTGACCTCGGACCCCGCGCGGGACCGGGATCGGGGGCGCCGGGATCGGCGGGGTTGGCGGGGTCGTGCCGGGTGGCCGTGATCCCGGGTCCTGCTCCGGTGCGTGCCAGCGCGCGACGGGCGGCGGTGCGGGCCTCGGCAGCGGTCGGCGCGGGTTCGAGCCCCAGCAGTCGCCGACGGTGTCGCTCCCCGAGGAGCAGCGTGAAGAGCGATTCCGCCTCGCCCGGGTCCGCACCGGCGCGGACGAGCGCGGCCTGCGCCGTGAGCGGGCCTGCCTCGTGGAAGCCCCGTGCGAGTTCGGGCGAGCTGACGGCCGTGGCGATGACCAGCCGGTGCAGCGCGACCGCACGGTCCGAGAGCAACGCCTCGACCACGGCGGTCGCGGTCGATTCGAGGTCGGGGTGCGCGTCGTCGCGGTACCCGTGGTGCCGCTGGACGACCGCCCGGAGCAGGGCCGCCTTGTCGCCGAAGGCCGTGTAGATCGTCCGCTTCGTGACCTCGGCCGCCGCGGCGACGCGGTCGAGCGAGACGTCCGCGAAGCCGTGCGCCAGGAAGAGGTCGGTCGCGACGTCGATCACCCGTTCGTCGCGTGCAGCACGCTCGTCCGCGGTCGGTCGCCCTCGCTTGCCCATGGTCCGAGTGTACCGGTAATGATACGTTGGCGTTTCATTAGGAGAGGATGCGCAATGGACGACGTGATCTGCCACGTGGCGATCGCCGACGACTGGGAGATGAGCCGCGGGTTCGGCGTGTACGAGGTCGCGACTCGGAACGTGCCACTCGAACCCGGCGACCACGTCCGTGTGACCACCCCTGCGGAGGTCGGTGCGATCGTGACCGAGCGCTACGCCGACCTGTCCATCCCACTGCTCCGGATCGACCTGAGCGTCGCCGGACTCCGGGCCGCCGGCGTGGAGGTCGCCTGGCACGAGGGCGCACCCCGGATCCTCGGAGGCATCCCGATGGACCCGGACGTCGTCCTGGCCGAGACGCCCATCAGTCCACGGCGCTGACCTCGGGGACCGCGTCGAGTCGCCGACCGAAGCACACCGAGTTCGTCGATCCGGCGTAGGCGCCGAAGAGCGGGATCGCCGTGTACCCCTCGCGCTCGTAGAACCGGATCGCGTCGGGCTGCGCCGTGCCGGTCTCGAGGACCACCGAGCCTGCGCCCGCCCGCACTGCTTCCCGCTCGAGCCGCCGGAGCACCGCCGTCGCCACACCGGTCCCCCGAGCGGACGGCGCCGTGTACATCCGCTTGACCTCCACGACCCCGGCACCGAGGACGTGGTCCGGGAGCGGCCGGAGTCCGCCGCAGGCGATCGCGGAGCCTCGCTCGTCACGCGCCAGGACGAACACCGGAACGTCGGCCGCGGTCGGCGGGACGCCGGGCTCGTGGTCGCTTGTTCCGTACCGCGCGTCGAGCTCCTGCCGCTGCGCTCGTCGGAGCCGGTCGGCATCCGGGTGGTCGAACGGGACGGTCGTGATGGTCCAGCGCATGGCGATCCTTTCGGTAACGATCGTTACGGTAACACCTGTTACGCTTCCCGTGTGCCCCGGACCCGAGACGACGCCGCCCAGCGGACCCGGCTGTCCGAGGCCGTCTTCACCACCCTCGCCGACCTCGGTCCGACGGGCCTGACGCTCCGTGCGGTCGCCGAACGCGCCGGGTGCACGACGGGGCTCGTCCTCCACACGTTCCCCGACAAGCGCGCCCTCCTCCTGCACGCCCGGGACGTCCTGCACGACCGCACGAGGGTCCGTGCCGACGCGCTCGAGGCGGACGCCCCGGATGCGGCGTCGGCAGTGCGGGCCGTGGCCGGCGGCGCACTCGCGGTCGATGCCGGACGCCTCGCCGAGGCACGGGCGTGGGTCGCGTTCCTCGCCGCCGCGCTCGGTGACCCGGTGCTGCGTGATCGGCACGTGACGAACAGCCGCTCCTTCGCCGAGCGACTCGCTCGACTGCTCGCGCTCGCGACCGGCCTCACGGGTGCGGTGTGTGACGACCGCGCGGCTGCCCTGGCCGCGACCGTCGAGGGGATCACCGCGTTGGCCGCGGGCGACCCGGAGCGGTGGACGCCCGAGCGACAGCTCGCGGCGCTCGACCTCGTGCTGGACGCGGTGTTGACGCCCTAGTCCCGCCGGCCCCGACCCCGCCGGGAGGTCCGGCTGCTCGGGTGGGCCGGGCTGCGCGGGTCGGTCCGGCTGCGTGACGCGCAGCTCAGACCGCGACCGGATCGTCGAGGACCGCCCGCAGCACCGCCTCGTGCTCACTCCGGTCCCCCGGCCCGGAACTCCCCGCGAGCATGATGAGCGCCTTCCAGAGCGCCCAGCCCCGAGCACGCGCCCACGTGTCGCCGTCGAGACCCACCGCGTCACGGAACTCCCGGCGGGCATCGCCGTCGAGGAACGTCCACGCGAGGACGAGGTCGCACGCCGGGTCGCCGACGCCGCACGTGCCGAAGTCGATCACCGCGGAGAGCCGACCGTCCGCGCCGACGAGCAGGTTGCCCGGGGCGACGTCACCGTGGAACCACACGGCGGGCCCGTGCCAGACCGAGGCCGTCGCAGCGTCCCAGACCGCTTCGCAGGCTCCGCGGTCGACGGCGTCCCCGAGCGTGTCGAGCGCCGCCACCACCTCGTCCGCGTAGTGCGAGGGGTGCGCTCCCCGGTGGAACGAGTGCGCTCCGGCGACCGGCCCGTCCCCGGCCGGCACGGCCCGGAGCTGCCGGAGCACCGCGCCGACGTCGGCGGCGAAGACCCTTCGGTCGAGGTCCGTCGCCCGGAGCGCGACCGTGCCGTCGATCCAGCGCCGGACCGACCACGGGAACGGGTACACGTCGGCGGGGACGCCCAGTCCGACGGGTTCCGGCACCGGGACGTCGAGCCGCGACGCGAGGTAGGGCAGCACCCGCTGCTCCTTCTCGACCGCCGCTACGTACCCGGCGGCGCTCGGCAGCCGGACCGCGAGCTCGCTGCCGAGCCGGTAGGTGCGGTTGTCCCAACCCTGCGGATCGACCTCGCGCACGGGCAGCCCGGACCACTGCGGGAACTGCGCGGCCACGAGCCGTTCCACGAGTGCGGCATCGATGCGGGGTCGGGGCACCTCGGTGTGCATGCCCCCAGGCTAGGCTCCGGGCATGGCCACCGTGTCCGAGCTGCTGACCGCGAACCTCCACGACGTCTTCGGGAACCGCGACGCCGCCTCCCGCCGTGCCGCGATCGAGCGGACGTACTCCCCCGACGTGACCTTCACCGACCCGGAGGGCACCGCCGTCGGCTGGGACGCCCTCGAGCAGAAGGCCGCCGAGCTCCTCGAGACCGTGCCCGGCGCCTTCCAGTTCGTCGAGGAGGGGCGTCGCTACGTCTCGGAGACGCACGGCGCACTCGCGTGGGGCTTCGGCCCGGTCGGGGCGCCCGCCGTGCGCGGGATCGACGTCGTCGAGGTCCGCGACGGTGTCGTCGTGTCGCTCACGACGTTCTTCGCGGAGCCCACCGAGTCCGACTGAGGACACGCGCCGCGTCCGACTGAGGGCCGACGGCCGCGCTAGCCGCGCAGCCGGTCGCCTCAGCCGCGCAACCGGTCGCGTTCAGCCGCCGGCAGGTGCTCGGTCGCCGTCGCCCGTGCCGCCGGGCCCAGGAACCGCCCCTGCCGCTCGAGGAACACCACGAGCGCGTCCTCCGACGCCCGCTTGCCGGTCTCGCGCAGCACCCACCCGAGTGCCGACTGCACGGTGTCGCTCCGCTCCCGCACGAGTCGCCCCGCGATGGCGAGCGGCACCTCGGCGTCGCCCTGCTTCACGAACGCCAGGGTCGCGACCAGAGCGATCCGCCGGACCATCGCCACGTCGGACTTCACGAGCGCGAACAGCGGTCCGGTCGAGCCGCCGACGAGCGGGGCGCCCACGAGCTCCTCCGCCCCGAGGTCGACCAGCACGGTGTCGTCGAAGCGCTCCGCCTTCGCCGCCGACAGGTACTCGTCGGTCAGCTCCGGGTCCGGGTGCTCCCGCATCGCCTGCACCATCAGGAGGACCGCGACGAGCCGTGACCCCGCGTCCTCGCTCCAGAGCAGCGCGGACCGCTCGCCCTCGTCGAGGTCGGCGAACTGCCGCGCGACGCGTCGCGCCGCCGGCACGTCACCGGTCGTCCGTGCGAACGCCGCGAGCACGGCCTCCGCATCCGCCGGGTTCCGTCCACCACCGGCCTGGAGGCGCGTCACGCGACCTCCCCGTCCGTCGCCTCGTTCCGCGGCACGGCCCGGCGCCCACGGCGCAGGACGATCACCGCGATCACCACGAGGAACGCGGCGAAGAGCCAGGTGCCCACCTGCGGATCGACGAGGCGGGCGATCCACGCGCCTCCTGGAGAGCAGATCGCGGCCGTGATGCCGATCGTGAGGCCGACGCGCAGCTCCACCGCACGGCGGCGGAGGTTCGCCACCGTGCCGGAGACCGACGTCGGCACCATCGTGAGCAGCGAGGTGCCCTTCGCCAGCAGGTCGCCCGCGCCGAGGACGACCTCGAGCCCCGGCACGATGACGACCCCGCCGCCGACCCCGACGAGCCCCGACAGCACGCCCGAGAGCAGCCCGAGCAGCAGGAGCACGATCGCCTCGACGACTCCGAAGTGCACGTCGCCCCCACGCGTCGGCACCGTCGTGAACAGCGAGACGAGCACGACCGCGATGAACCCGACGAAGATCCATGGCAGGACCCGCAGCGGGAGCGCACGGAGGAGCCGCGCGCCGATCGGGGCCCCGACGACGCTGCCGATCGCCAGGGTCAGGGCCGCGAGCCAGTGCACCTCGCCCTGCACGGCGTAGGTGATCGCACCGACGACGGCCGCGGGAGCGATCGCCACGAGGGACGTCGCCGAGGCCCGACGTTGGTCGAGGTGGAGGAACGCCATCAGCGCCGGCACGACGATGACCCCGCCGCCGACGCCGAACAGGCCGGAGAGCACCCCCGCGACCACCCCGATCGCCACCAACACGAGCACCCGGCCGCCGCGCTTCTCCATCCCGACAACCCTACGGCGCTGGAGGAACGGCTCGGCCGTCAGGAGGCGACCGCCACCGCAGAGTCGTCCTCGTGCACCAGCTGGTGCACGCGCTGGTACGAGACGCCGAGCACGACTGCGATGTCGCGCAACGTCATGCCGTCACCCTGCAACGCCACGGCGATCGCCCGGCGGAGGGAGAGCGCACGCGCTTCCTTGGCTTCGGCCTCTGCCCGGAGCGCGGTCGCTTCTTCGAGGGATCGGGCGAGAGCCGGCTCGAGCTCAGCGCGGATGACGACCACGACGTCCGCCTGGTCGACGTCCGCCACGAAGGCGATCGCCTCGCGCTGCGCTGCGGCGGCGAGGTCGAGTCGCTTGACCTGCGAGATGGCACCCGGGTGCTGGTCGTTCTGCACGACCCACCAACCGCCGTCTCGGTGCGCGTGTGACGTGTAGGTCATCGCCACCACCCCTTTCCGCGCTCCTGCTCGAACTGCTTGAAGAACGCTCGCGCAGTGCCGTCTGCGATCTCGGTGTGCCGCCCGATCGTGCTCCGAGTACTCCCGACGATCACACCCGTGTGGTTGGTCAGCTCGATCTCGCGATGATCCAGGCCTGCTCTGCGCGCGGCGATCTTGATTCGTTTGAGGACCGCCTGACGCTTCACAGCGTATGTCTAACGCCCTTGACGCATCACGTCAAGCGCGTTAGACGACACGAGCGGCCGGCGTCAGCGGAAGTGCAGCAGCGTCAACGGATCGAAGAGCGACCCCGCCCGCCGCGTCTCCACGTGCACGTGCGGCCCCGTCGACTGCCCGGTGTTCCCGGACCGCCCGATCTCGCTCCGCACGGACACGATCTGCCCCTGCTTGACCTCGATCTTGCTGAGGTGCGCCGTGAGCACGGTGACGTTGCCGTAGGTCACGACGATGTAGTTGCCGTACGAGGCGTTGTTCGCGACGGTGCTCGTCACGGTGCCGGTCCCGGAGGCGTACACGGGCGTGCCCACCGCGACCGGGGCGTCAGCGCCCTGGTGGTAGCGCGGGACGTGTCCGGCCCCGCGGTCGTCGCCGTAGCGCCCGGAGATCTTCGTGCTCGCGACCGGCCACATCAAGCCGGTGACGGGCTTCGTCGACCAGACGCGGGTGTCTTTGCCGCCGTAGAGCACGACGTTGCCGTCCACCTGCACCATGAGCGTGCCGGCGCCGGCCGTGCCGGTCCGCGAGTTCCAGAGCGTGACCTTCTTCTGGGCGGCGTCGCGTCCGACGACGGCAAAGTTGCCGTCCTTGCGGAGCTCGGCCCACGCGCCCTTGTGGCCGGCGGTGCCGGACTGCCAGACGACCTTGCGGTTCACCGTCTGCACGAGGTTGCCGTCGGCCTGCATGGTGAGGCGACGGGCACCGCTGGTGTCGGAGCTGAGCACGGTGCCGGAGTAGATCGAGTTGCCGGCGGGGACGGTGCCCTGCTGGCTCGTCCAGTTCACGATCGCGGTCTTGCCGGAGTAGAGCCCCATCGTGCCGTCGGCGCGGACGGCGAACGACGTGGACTGCGCGGTGCCGGCCGAGGCCCAGCGGACGATCCGCTTGCCACCCCGCAGCAGGTCGACGGCCCGGTTGCGGCCGATCGTCACGATCGCGCCGGGCTGGTTCGAGGTGTTCGAGGCCCAGAGCACCTGGTTCCCGACGCCGTACTCGACGAGGTTGCCGTCGCCCTGCAGGATCAGCCGGAACTGCCCGTTCGGCGAGGTCACCGAGTCCCCGGGCTGGAGCGTCGTGCCGGCCGGGACGGAGCCCTTGTGGACGACGGCGGCGGACGCCGGTTCGGCGATCCCGACGACACCGCCGGCGACGACGGCGATGGCCACGACCGCGGCGGCGAGTCGAGGGAGTCGGCGTGCGTGCGCGACGGAGGACGGTGTGCTGGTCATGGAACCCCTGATCTGGAACCGGCCGAGCCCCTGCGCGGCCGTTCGGCGACGTGCTCTCGACACGCCGCCGAACGATGGTCACCTTTTCGTGACGAGTCCACAACCCCGTTGCCCGGACCGGACAACCCCAGTTCCGGGGGCAACGGCGGTCGTCACGGGGCCTGGAGGAACTCCTTCGGCGACCCCAGGAGCGCCTCGAGCTTGTGGAACGACTGCGTCCAACCGGCGATGTTCATGTCGCGCATGACCTCGGGGAAGGGGCCCTGGGTGAGGGTGACGATCGTGCCGTCGCCGTCCTCGGCGAACTCGAGCGTGAGGGACAGCGGCGTCCCGTCCTCGATCCCGGGGATCCCCTGGGCGGTCGAGGTGCCGACGATGATGCGGTTCTCCTCGATCTGCTCGAGCACCGAGGTCACCGGCGACGTCCACTCGGGGTCGTCGTTGCTCACCATCGTCAGGTTCCACGCCCCGCCGGCCCGGGCGTCGACCTCGACGGTGGCTGCCGGGACGTGGAAGCCGAGCGGCCCGAACCACAGCGCGAGCAGGCTGGGGTCGACGAAGGCGCGGTAGACGTCCGCGACGGGGTACGCGAACCGGTGCGTGGCGTGGGCGGTGAACTGTTCGGTCATGACTGCTCCTGGTGGTCGACGGGCGGAACGGTGCGTGCGGTGGACGCGCCGCCCACCGGGGTGGGCGGTCGCTGGGAGGCGAGCAGCGCCTCCAGGCTGTCGAACCGGCGATCCCAGTCGGGCCGCAACCGGCCCACCCAGGTGCCGAGCTCGTCGACGGCCTCCTGCCGGAGGCGGCACGTGCGCCAGGTGCCGTGCCGTTCGCGGGTGATGAGGCCGGCGCGTTCGAGGATGCCGAGGTGCCGGGAGATCGCCGGCGCGCTGACGTCGAACGGTGCCGAGAGGTCGGTGACGGTGGCTTCGCCCCTGCCGAGGCGTTCGACGATGCGGCGGCGGATGGGGTCGGCGAGCGCCGACAGGACGGCGTCGGTGCGGTCGGTCTCCATCGTCGCCTCCTCGGTGAACCCTGCGGTTAATTAACCGTTGGGTTCAGTATGGACGCACGCCGACCTCGGCGCAAGGGGAAGATGGACGCATGCCGAACCCCGCGTTCACGCCGCCCACCGCACACCCCACCCGCCCGGACATCCGCGGCACGTTCGGCACGGCGGCGGCCACGCACTGGATCGCGACCGCCACGGCACAGTCCGTCCTCGAGCGCGGCGGGAACGCCTTCGACGCAGCGGTCGCGGGGGCGTTCGTCCTGCAGGTCGTCGAACCGCACCTGAACGGCCCCGGAGGCGACCTCACCGCGGTGTTCGCCACCGCCACGAATCGCACGCCGACGGTGCTCGTCGGGCAGGGTCCAGCCCCGGCCGGCGCGACGCCGGAGCACTACCGCGCCGAGGGCCTCGACCTCGTCCCCGGTTCCGGTGCCCTCGCCGCCACGGTCCCCGGCGCCGTCGACGCCTGGCTCCTGCTGCTCCGCGACCACGGCACGTGGGAGCTCGCGGACGTGCTCGCACCGGCGGTCGGCTACGCACGCGACGGCCACCCCGTCACACCCGCGGTGGTCCGGACGATCACCGCCGTGCAGGACCTGTTCCGGCAGCACTGGCCCACCTCCGCAGCGCAGTGGATGCCAGGAGGCGCGGTGCCCGTCCCCGGGGAACTGGTGCGCAACGAGGCGCTCGCCTCGGTGTTCGAGCGGCTCGTCGCCGCCGGTGCCGGCGCCGACACCCGGACCGCCCGCATCGACGCCGCCCGCGGCGAGTGGGCCGAGGGCTTCGTCGCCGAGGCGATCGACCGGTTCGTGCGCGAACCGCACCGGCACGCGTCCGGGACCGACCACGCCGGGGTGATCCGGGCGTCGGACCTCGCCGCGTTCCGGGCGTCCTACGAACCCGCGACGACGGCGGAGTTCCGCGGCTGCACGATCGCGAAGACCGGCCCGTGGGGTCAGGGCCCGGCGCTCCTGCAGACCCTCCGGCTGCTCGAACCGCTCGACGACGCCCGGCTCGACCCGTCGACCGAGCTCGGCGCGCACACGATCGCCGAGGCCCTGAAGCTCGCGCTGGCCGACCGGGAGGCGTTCTACGGCGACGGTGACGTCCCCCTCGACGTGCTGCTCTCGGACGCGTACACCGACGAGCGCCGGGCACTGATCGGCGAGCGTGCGTCAGCCGAACTGCGTCCGGGGACGGTCGACGGGGTCGTGCACGCCATGCCGCCGGTCCGGACGTCGTACGCGACCGGTGCCGCGGCGGGGCTCGGCGAACCGACCGTGCAGGTCGCTCGGGACCGGACCCCGGCCGCGGCTGCCGCACCCGCCGTGCCTACTGCTCCCGCCGCTCCCGTCGAGGACCGCGGTGAGCCGTTCGTCGCCCCGGACGGCGAAACTCGCGGCGACACCTGCCACATCGACGTCGTCGACCGCTGGGGCAACATCGTCAGCGCGACCCCGTCCGGTGGCTGGCTGCAGTCGTCCCCGACGATCCCCGAGCTCGGCTTCTGCCTCGGCACCCGGCTGCAGATGACCTGGCTCGAACCGGGCACGGCGTCGACGCTGCGCCCCGGTGAGCGCCCGCGCACCACACTCACCCCGACGCTGGTGCTCCGCGACGGCGAACCGGTCGCCGCGCTCGGCTCACCCGGCGGCGACCAGCAGGACCAGTGGCAGCTGCTGTTCCTGCTGCGGTGGATCGTCGGCGGGTACTCCCCGCAGCAGGCGATCGACGCCCCCGCGCTGCACACGACGTCGTTCCCGGGGTCCTTCTGGCCGCGCACGTGGGAGCCGGCGGGACTCGTGGTCGAGGACCGCCTCGGAGATGACGTGATCGCCGGCCTCGAGGCGCGCGGGCACATCGTCACCCGGGCGGGCGACTGGGCGCTCGGTCGACTGTCCTGCGTGACGCGGGACCCCGCGACCGGTGTGCTCGGCGCCGCGGCGAACTCGCGGGGCGCGCAGGGCTACGCCGCCGGACGCTGACCGCCCCGAGGCGAATGGGTCAGAGCGTCGGGACGACCACCGCGCGGCCCGAGAGCTCGCCGGCCTCGAGCTTCCGGTACGCCTCGAGCGCGTCGGACAGGGCGTAGCGCTCGACGTCGGGGACGATCTGCCCCGCACGGTACATCGCGACGACCTCGTGCAGATCCTCGATGGTGCCCCAGTACGTGTTCGTGATGGTCGACTCGTACGGCGTCCGGAAGAAGTTCCACTCGGTGGTGCCACCGGCGATCCCGATGACGGTGAACCGGCCGCCGACGGCCATCGACGCCTGGGCGACCGTGATCGTCGGCGTCGCCCCGACGAAGTCGAACGCGGCGTCCACCCCGCGGCCGCCGGTGATCTCGCGGATCGCAGCGGCCTGGTCCGGGCCGCCCGGCACGGTGATCGCCCCGCGAGCAGCGGCGCGGTCCATGGCGTCCTGCTTCATGTCCGTCGCGATGACGGTCGCACCGGTGAGCGCCGTGAGGATCTGCACGGCGATCTGCCCGAGGCCGCCGAGTCCGACGACGAGGGCGTACTTGCCGCCGCCCGCCAGGTTCGGCAGGGAGTTCTTGATCGCGTGGTACGGCGTGAGGGCCGCGTCGCTGAGCGGTGCGGCGGCGACCGGGTCGGCGTCGCCGAGCGGCACGAGGTTGCGCGCCGGCACGGTGACGTACTCCGCCATGCCGCCGTCGCGCCCGAGGCCGATTCCCATGTACGGGTTCGTGGCGGCGTTCTCGCAGTAGGTGTCCTGCCCCTTCGAGCAGTACGAGCAGTGCCCGCAGCCGACCGGGCCGTAGACGAGGTAGGCGTCGCCCACCGTGAAGCCGGAGACGCCGTCGCCGAGTTCCTCGACCCAGCCGGAGTTCTCGTGCCCGAGGACGAACGGGGGCTGTTGCGCGCCCGGCTGCCCCGCCTGGAACTCGCGGTAGACGGCGACGTCCGAGTGGCACGCACCGGCACCGGCGACCTTGAGGAGCACCTCCCCCGGACCCGGGGTGGGCTTCGGGACGTCCGTGAGGGACGGGAACGTCTGGAACTGTTCGAACACGACGGCGCGCATGGTGGGTCTCCTTTGAACGCCCTCCAGATTACACCCGTCGTTCAGGGCGACACGTGTTGTGCATCCGGCCGGACCGCCGCACGACCGGAGAAGAGCCCGCGGTCGAAGCGGGCCCCGCCCGGACGCGATCGACTGACCACCATGCCCGTCACCACGAGCCACCCGATCGGCCCCGTGAGGACCAGGAGCAGGATCCACGCGCCGGTGTGGTCACGGTCGTGCAGGCGCCGGACGAGCAGCGACCAGCGCGGCACGAGGGTGACGATCACCGGGACGAGCAGCGCCAGGTCCCATGCGTCCGGCCGGACGGACCGGGCGCCCGTGCCCCAGCCGAACCAGCCGCCGTGCCCCTGGTCGACGAGGACGAAGGAAACGCGCGGCGACGCGACGGCTCCGAACGGGTCGGCGTACAGCTCCCACCGTCCACCAGTGCCGTGCACGCCGACGATCCACAGGGCGACCGCGGTCAGCGCCAGTTCGAGGGCGACGACCCACCAGAACTCCGTCCGACTCGCCCGCCCGTGGAACCGCCAGCCCTGCGTCCAGAACCGCACCCACGCCACGACGGGGTTCGTCACGTCGACCGGCCCCTGCTCGAGCACGCGGTCACGGAAGCTCGCGGTCACACTGTCCCCCATGCGCCCGATCGTAGGGCAGACCTGCGTCTTCCCCGAGAGCCGATGCGAGAACGGTCGTTCTCTGATTGACTCGGCGTCGGCGGTCCCGATCGGGACCGATCCCCCACACGAAAGGAGCGGCCATGCCCACGCGCACCGCACGCACTGCTTGGAACGGCGGCCTTGAGGACGGCACCGGCCAGGTCGAGCTCTCCAGTTCGAAGGTCGGCACGTACGACGTCTCGTTCCCGAAGCGCGCCGCCGAGGACGCCGACGGCACCACCAGCCCCGAGGAGCTCATCGCCGCCGCGCACTCCGCGTGCTACGCCATGCAGTTCTCCGCCGTCCTCGGTGAGGCCGGCGGCACGGTCGAGGCCCTCGACGTCAAGGCCGACGTCTCGCTCGGCCCGGACAGCGCGGGCGGGTTCAAGCTCACCGGCATCGTCCTCACCGTGAACGGCGAGGTCTCCGGCATCGACGAGGCGGCCTTCCTCAAGGCCGCCGAGGACGCCAAGGCCACCTGCCCCGTCAGCAAGGCACTCACCGGCGTCGACATCACGCTGCACGCGACGTTCGAGCAGTAGGCGAGCAACGCAGGAGCCGTCACCCAGTGACGGACGGGAGCGCGCCCCGCTCAGCGGCAACGCGAAGCGTTGCGCGGGGCGCGCCGACCGAGCCTGCGAGGGAGGAGTGCCGGCTGGCACCGCGCCTCCCGTCCGTCGGTCACCACGTACGCTGGCCGACGTGATCCGACGTCTCTTCGCCACCCCGACCGGCATCGCGTTCTGGGCGGGGCTCGTCGCCGTGGTCGCGGGACTCGTGGTCGCGGCCTCCGCGCCGCCGGCCGCGTTCGGGTGGTTCGCGTACGCCCCGCTGTCGGACTACGCCTTCGTCGCGGGGACCAGCTCGTGGCAGGGGGTCGTCGGGCAGCTGCTCGTCGTCGTGGGCGCCGTGGTCTCCGCGTTCGCCGCCGGCCGCCTGAGCGTCCGTCGCCCGCGCTGAGGCGTTCAGCGCGCGTCCGGACTCGGCGGAGCGCGCCTGGCACGATGGCGTGATGGCCGAGCAGTCCCTCCCCGGAGCCAGACCCGGGCGTCCACCACGGCCACGCGTCCGGAGCCTCGCGCAGCACGACATCCGCGACGCCCGGGCACGCCTCCGCGGCACCATCTACGAAGAGGTCGTCCCCGACACCCGACCGCTCGAGCAGTACTCGCCGGTGCAGATCGTGGACTTCTGCCTCGACCTCGCCGAGGTGATGCTCGCGTCCGGTGCGGACACCCGCAGCGTCGAGACGGCCGTCGTCGCGGTGTCGACGAAGTGGAACCTGGCGCCGCTCGACCTCGACTTCTCCGGCAGCTCGGTGACGATCCAGTACGCACCGGCCGACCACCCGCCGCTCGTGAAGGTCCGCACGGTGCAGTCGGACGGATCCGACCTCGACCGCCTCGCGCGGGCGAACCAGATCGTCGACGACCTCGTGCACGACGAGCGGGACATGACCTCCGCCGTGAGCGCCCTGGTCGCGGTGCTCCGGCTCCCGCCGCGCTGGCCGCGGTGGACGGCCGACGTGGGGCTGTCGATCCTCGGCATCTCGATCGCGATGCAGGCCGGCGGCGGCTGGCGTGCCGGACTCGGCGCCTTCGTGCTCATGCTCGGGATCATCGTCTCGGGCCGGTGGCTGACCGGTCGGGGCTTCCCCCAGTTCTTCGTGTCCGGCGCGCAGGGTGCGGTGGCGTCGGCGATCGGCACCCTCGCGATCTGGGCGGGTGTGCTGCACCCGGGGCAGGCGGCGACGATGGTGGCCGCGCTCGTGGTCCTCCTGCTCCCCCACCCGTCGCTCGTCACCTGGGCGCAGGACGCGATCTCGGGGTTCCGTGCGATGGCGGTGGCCCGGGCGTTCTACATCGGACTCGTCATCGCCGCGATCGTGGTGGGGGTGCCCGCGGGCATCGCCGTGACGAGGTGGCTCCGGATCGAGGTCGACCCGTCCGGCATCGTCACGCAGACGCTGCCGCTGTGGGCGTCACTGCTGCTCACCGTGGTGTCGGCCGCGGCGAACTGCTTCGTGCAGCAGGCCAGCGCGCGGGTGATCCCGGTCGCGGTGGTCTTCTCGGTCGCCGCCGGTGCCGCGCTGCGGGGCCTCCGGGAGCTCGGCATCCCGTTGCTCGGTGCGACGTTCCTCGCCGCCGTGCTGCTGGGCGTCCTCGCGACGATCGCGGCCGCGCGGATGCGGACGGCGGTGGCGGCGATCTCCGTGCCGGCGTTCTGCGGCGCCCTGCTGCCCGGTGTCGCGGTGTCGAACGCGCTGCTCAACTTCATGTCCGGGTCGTCGAGTGCCGCGCTGGACTTCGTCGCGGCGGTCTCGGTCGCGCTGGCGATCGGGGCGGGGCTGGTCCTCGGCGGCCTCGTGGCGACGCCGGGGGCGCGGCGGGCGCTCCGGCGGTCCCGGCGGGTGGTCGTGCACTCGGTGCACAACGACACGACGGCGATCAAGGTCATCCGCGACTCGGGCTACGACCCCGGCAACGGCTCGGTGCCGCGGGGGCCGCGCACGCGCTGACGGGCGCCGCCGCGCGGCGTCAGAGCTCCCAGCCGCCGTCGCTCCACGTCGAGAGCCGCCGGGCCGCCTGCGGCTCGTACCGCTCCATCCAGCCCCGCTCGAGCCGCGCTACGGCCCGGTCGAACGCCGGCACGAGGTCGAGGTCCGACCGCAGCAACGCCTGCAACTGGAGTCCCTCGTACAGCGCGATGAGCTGCTCGGCCCCTCGGCGCGGGTCCATCGTGTGCGGTGCCCGACCGACCGCGATGTCGTGCTCGAGGCCACGCTTGATCTGCGCGTAGAAGAGCTGGTAGCGCGACCGGAGGTACGTCGCCATGGGGTGCGCCGGGTTGCCCGCGACCGAGAGCAGCGCGACGAGGAGCCGCATGAGCGCCGGGTCCTCGGCGTTCGACGCGACGATCCCGCGCAGGAGCTGGACGGTCGAGCCGTCCCCGACCTCGCGCGCGACCTCGTCCATGCGGCCGCCGTTCCACCGGTCGACGGCGGCGAGCACGAGTCCGTCCCACGAGGGGAAGTGCTGCCGGAGCTCCTCGACGGTGATCCCCAGTCGCTGGGCGACGAGTCCCGCGTCGGCCTCGTGGAAGGGCACGTCCCGCAGCAGGTCGACGGTCGCACCCACGATCGTGATCCGCAGGTGCAGGGTCGCGGCCGCGGCGGCTGCCGCCTGCGTGTCCGCGCTGGTGTGTTCGAGCATCGTGCCCTCCGTCGGTCCCCGGACGTCCTGTCCGTGTCGCCCCTGGGGGCAGGTCCATCCAAACGGAGATCGGGGGACACCAGAATCCCCGGTCCGGGTGTCGGCATGTCGGGGGACAAGCGACGCGGTTCGCAGCGCGTTCGCGGTCATCCGTGTGACGATGCCGTCATGACCCCGAACGACCCCACCGCGCAGGGACTGGCGACCATGGCCTCGGCCGGCTTCGAGTTCGGCGGCGACCCGGATCAGGTCGCCCACGACGTCCGGACCATGTGGGAGCAACTCGGGCGGCCGACCGGCGCGTTCGACGCCGCAGCCCGGGCGATCGCCGCGCTCCCGCAGCGCCCCGAGGTCCCGATCGCCGACCAGGCCCGGCGCCGCGCGTTCGAACGGGCCGTCGGCATCAACCCGGTCGAGGTCGAGCTGGCCGCGGCGCTGTCCGCCCGCGAACTGCTCGAGCGCCTGGCGCGCACCTGCACCGCGCCCTGTTGACGACCGACTGACGGACTGACGGAAGGACGGGAGGGACGGTGCCAGCTGGCACCGTCCCTCCCGTCCGTCGCCGGGTCGCGACTACGGCGTCGGCATGCCCCCGTCGACGTGGAGCGTCTCACCCACGACGTACGACGACTCGCCGCTCGCCAGGAAGACGTACGCGGGCGCGAGCTCGGCGGGCTGCCCCCAGCGGCCGAGGTAGGTCTGCTCACCGGCGGACGGCAGGGCCTCCGGCGGCTGACCACCGGCGGGCTGGAGCGGGGTCCAGATCGGCCCCGGTGCGACGGCGTTCACGCGGATGCCCTTCGGGGCGAGCTGCGCGGCGAGGCCCTTCGCGAGGTTGTTGACCGTCGCCTTCGTGGCCGCGTAGTGCACCAGGTGCGGTGACGGCGCGTACGCCTGGATCGACGTCGTGTTGATGATGGTCGAGCCCGGCTGCAGGTGGGGCACGGCCGCCTTCGTGATCCGGAAGGTCGCGTAGGCGTTGGTCTTGAAGGTCTCGTCGAACTCGTCGTCGGAGATCTTCGTGATGTCGTCGACGTTCTGCTGCTTGCCCGCGTTGTTCACCAGGATGTCGATGCCGCCGAGCTGTGCGACGGTGTCGGCGACGATCTGCTCGCACACTGCGAGCGAGGTGATGTCGCCGGGCAGTGCGACGGCCTTGCGACCGGCGGCCTCGATGAGCGCGACGATGCGGTCGGCGTCCTCCTGCTCTTCGGGGAGGTAGGAGATCGCGACGTCGGCACCCTCACGGGCGTAGGCGATCGCGACTGCCGCGCCGATCCCGGAGTCGCCGCCGGTGATGAGCGCCTTGCGGCCGGTGAGCCGCCCGGACCCGCGGTAGGTGTCCTCACCGTGGTCGGCCGGGACGTTCTCCGCCATCTCGGCGTCGGTGCCGGCGCCCTCGAGGTACTGCTCGTCGGGCTTCTTGTCGGCGTACATCTTCGTCGGGTCCTGCATGCTGTACTGGTCGATCTGCTGGTCCGTCATGCATTCGACGGTACGCACGCGGCACCCCCGCGCCGTCCAGGAGGCTGTCCCCCGTTCCGCCGACAGGCGCCCGTCGGCGGGGGCCGTCGAGCGCTCGTGACGTGTCACCGACGAAAGTCACGGTCCGGTGACGACCAGGCTCCGATTCGGTAACACCCGTCGTCCAGACGGGTCGGGCGTCGTACCGTCGAGTGGTGACCTTCCGGACCGTGCTGGCGTTGAGCGCCGCCGTGCTCGCCTTCTCGGCCGGCACGGTCGCCGTCGACGGCACGGTCGGGACCGGGGTCGCAGCGACCCCGGCGAGCGCAGCCGAGCTCGGACCGGACCCGGTGCACCACGAGTCCGTCCGGGTCACGAACGCGAAGCTCAAGCGGGTCGACTCGATCGAGCTCGACGCCGAATCGCTCGTGTTCCGGCGCGGCGACAAGACCGTGACCGAGGCGTCGATGCGCGACTCCCGCACGACGGTCAGCCTGCTGAACCGTCTGCTCGGCACCGCGTCGCGCACGCAGACGGCCGAGGGTGACGGCGGCGCGTGCTTCCCCGCCGGCACGACCTACACGTGGGGCGGGGCGGTCCGCGTGGCTGCCCTGACGTCCCCGGCCGCTGCCGGCAACGCGGTGGAGATCCGCGTCCTGCGCGAGACGGTGCGGTCCCGCTTCGGCGGTGACGTCGAACTGACCGGACCCGACGGTGTCCAGGTGGGCGACGACATCCGCACGGCGATCCAGGACGCCCCGAAGTCCGACCGGATGTCGTTCGGCTCCGCGGACGCCCGCGCGTTCCAGCTCCTGCTCGAGCCCGGATGGGCCCCGCAGCACGACGCCTCGAGCCCGCCCGACAGCCGCGGCACGGGCACCGAGACGGACACGAGCACGCCGTCCGACACGGACACGGAGTCCACTGCCGCCGACCTCGGGACGAACGGCGTCTCCGCCCTGACCGACGACACCACGGTCACGGTGCTCGGTTCGCCGATGCCGGTGCACGCCAAGCGCACCTGCTGACCGACCCCGGTCAGACCCGCAGCGTCGCCACCACCGGGAAGTGGTCGCTCGCGAACCACGTCTCCGGGCCGTCGTGGTCGATGACGACGCGGTCGACGCCGGCGATCCCCCGGGTGAACACCCAGTCGATGCGCTCCCCGGAGTCGACCGGCGGCTCCCAGTCGTTGAAGGTGGCCGTCCGGTCCGCCGGGTCGCCACCGACCAGCCAGGCGTCCTCGAACCCGGCCTCGACGAGCACCCGCGACGCAGGCCCCGCTCCGGCCGGCTCGTTGCAGTCCCCCGCCACGATGACCGGGCCGTCCGCCGTGCTGAGGCGTTCGACGATGAGCGCCGCGCTCCGCGCCCGGACGTCGTCCCCGTGCGGTCCGACCTCGTGGTCGAGGTGCGTCGTCAGGAGCGTGAACGCCTCGCCCTCGGCGTCGAGGAACCGGGCGTGGTTCGCCACTCGGGGGAACAGGCTCCCCCAGGTGTTCGACACGGGCTCGTCCGGGGTGTCCGAGAGCCAGAAGGCGCCCTCGTCGATCGGCCGGAGTCGGCTGCGACGGAAGAAGACGGCCGCGTGCTCACCGGCGGTGCCGCCCTCGCGACCCTGGCCGACGTCGCCGTGGTCGGGCAGACCGGCACGAAGGTCGTCCAACTGGTGCGCGAAGGCCTCCTGGACGCACACGAGGTCGGGGTCGTGCCGCCGGACCACGTCGAGCAGGACCGGCAACCGGGCGGGCCAGTCGTGGGCCGGATCCGGGTTCTTGACGTTGTAGGTCATCAGGGTGATCGGACGCGCTGCGTTGCTCACCCGTCGAACCTACCGACGGGCACACTCAGGGCACCATGACCCGCCGCAGTGCCATGACCCCGTCGCGCGCCCGGGTCTTGGCGGTGCCGACCGGGACCCCGAGCCGCGCGGCGACCTCGGGCCTAGCCGCGGACGACGTAGTAGGTGCGACGCCCACGTTGTTCGCCCGGAGGCTCCGAAGGGACTGCGAAGGCGCCCGACCCGCGCAGCCGAGAATTACCGGGCTTCTCCGGACTCGAGGCGCTCCGACGCTGGGCATCAGTGGCAATCTGCGAGAGGCTGCCCCGCCAGCCGTCACCACGCCGCTGTTCCCGAACAACCAGTCGCCGAGAGTCCTGCGCCAGATGGAACGTCAGAGCAAGCCTGCTGCTCTGACTTCCCACGTCGCGCCTGGGCGACCGGGAACAGGGACGCAAAGTCTTCCCGAGATCGCGAGTCCGACCGCTGGCGTGCGGCGTAGAAGACAGCGAAGTGGCGCAGTCCGAGAGACTGCGCCACGTCGCTTGCCTGAATACTATTCGGAACTCAGAAGCCGCCGAGTGGCACGGTCTGCCATCCGGTGTTGTTGTTCCGGCGGTTACCGAACGGGGAGTCAAGCGATACGCACTTCCCTTGGGTAGAGAAAGCGATGTACACCCCGTCATTGCCTCGGATGTTCACGGACTGCACGTTGTGGGTGATGATCGACGCCGCATTGTTCCGGATCTTCTGTCCGGAGCCGGCGGTCCCGTGCGTCGTGCGGTTGAAGGTGTCGTTGACCCACGCCTCGCCACGGTTGGTCCCCGTGTAGACACGCGACGCGGAACTGCATCCTGGACCGTAGAAGATCTCGAAACTCGGCGTCGCAGCCACGGCTGACGTGGAAGCCGAACTCGTCGTCATCTCGTCAGCGGAAGCAGGTGCGGCGATGAACGTGACACAGGCGGTCAGCAGCACGGCCGCAAGGCCAACGAGCTGCGTGCTGCGCCCCATCAGAAGCCCTGGTAGGAGCTGATGGTCTTGCAGCCCGAAGCCTTGCCGTTCGACGTCCACTTCATCTTGTTGCGGGTGTTCGGCCCGTAGACACCGTCGACGGTAGCGCCGACCGAGCGCTGGACCTGCAGAAGCGCGTTGTACGTCCCGCTGCCGAAGACGCCGTCGACCGCGAGACCCTTGCCGTAACAGGCGTTGAGATTGGTCTGCAGCTTCGAGACGCCGGTGTTCTTGTTGCCGGTTTCGAGGATGCAGTCGTAGGTGAGCGTCGAGCTCGTCTCGTACGCCGGGATCTGCGCGTACCCGCTAACGCTGCCCTTCGTGACGGCGTTGTAGTAGTCATTGCAGTGCGTCAGCGCAGCCTGCGCCTGAGCACTGAACACGTAGCTTTCCCCCTTGGTCTGCGGAGTAGCCGTCGCTGCGTTCGCTGCCGTGCCACCGACGAGGGCCGAAGCCCCGATCATGACGAGAGCGGCTGCTGCTCCCCAGATGCTTGCCTTACGCATGTGTGCTCCTTTAACACTGCCCATGGACCCCCCATGAGCTGTCTAAGAGCTATCGGGTAGACCGCTCTGTCCGCTACACCTGAGACGCATTCGTTATCTGATGGACACATATGGTTTGAACCCGGTACGAAGGGCCGACGGGAGATCCCGAGCACCCACCGGTTTGCCGATCCGCGAAACCTCGTACGCTACGGTCGTGGTGACTTCGAGGGGGAGAGGCCGTGGCACCGACTGAACGACGAGCGCGCTCGCAAACGCAGGAGCCCGGGATCGTGCGGCATGGGCGACTGAAGCGGAGTCGGCCATTGTCAACGCTGTTCGGGTTCATCGGAACAGCTGCGGTCGTTGCACTCGTCAGTGCTGGCAGCATCGCCGCGATCGCCGCGAACGACGTCAGGGATGACATCAAAACGATCAAGCTCAGCCCGTCTGACGAGGGAAAGGCGAGAACTCAGGACATCAACGCCATCAAGGGCGGGGCAAACATCCTGCTGATCGGTTCGGATACACGTGTAGGGCAGACCGCCGAGCGGGAGGATGCCGAGGGCGCACGTAACGACGTCACCATGCTGGTGCACATCAGCGAGGACCACTCTCAAGTCACGGTCGTCTCGTTCCCTCGAGACACGATGGTCCCGATACCGTCCTGCACCGATCCGGACACCGGAGAGTCCAGCTACCCGCAAAGCAAGGCGATGTTCAATACTGCTCTCGGCGAGGGGGGTCCGAAGGGCGGCGTTGCGTGCGTCGCGAAGACGGTCGAGAACCTCACGGGCCTGTCGATTCCCTATGCCGGATTGATCACGTTCGATGGTGTGATCGCGATGAGCAATGCCCTGGGCGGGGTCACGGTCTGTCTCGCCAAACCCATACACGACGGAACGTTCTTGAATCTGCCCGCCGGGAAGGTTCCACTCAAGGGAGACGAGGCCCTCGCGTTCCTCCGGACCCGGCACGGCGTTGATGACGGGAGCGACGTCGCACGCATCAGCAACCAGCAGGTGTTCCTGTCGGCGATGCTCCGTCAGCTGACCGGTGAGGGAGCTCTCGACAACCCGATCACGTTGTACAAGTTCGCCAAGGCCGCGACTTCCAACATGACGCTCTCCGAGGGCTTGAACAGCACGGGGACACTGGTGTCACTTGCGGCGGCCGTGCGCAGCACGAACACGTCGAACATGTTGCTCGTGCAGTACCCGACGATCGCAGACCCGGACAACGCCAACCGTCTTGTCGTTAGTCAGGACGCCGCCCACAGTCTCAACGTGGCGCTCCAGAACGATGAACGCACGCAAATCGCCGATGGTGCCATCGGCCGCGGCGCTGTGGACTCAACGGCGACGCCACGAGCCCCACGGAGCGATTCTTCGGCGTCGAATTCTTCTACCGGCAACAGTCATCCGTCGGGCGGGTCTTCGGCAACGTCGAGTTCGCGCGGCGTCAACGCTCCGACTGCTCTCCCGTCGTCGATCACGGGGCAGAACGCCGCGCAGCAGACCTGCTCGAAGGGAACGAACTAAGCACGCGTCCCCCTCGCGGCCGACGGGCGCGCTCAGGGCACCATGACCCGCCGCAGTGCGATGACCCCGTCGCGCGCCCGGGTCTTGGCGGTGCCGACCGGGACCCCGAGCCGCGCGGCGACCTCGGGCCCGGTCATACCCACCAGGTGCCGGAGGACGACGGCGTCGCGCTGGCGCCCGGGGAGCGCGGCGACGGCGCGGCGGAGCTCGGCTCGGTCGAGGACGCTCTCTGCCCGCTCCACGCTCGAGTGGTCCACGAGGTCGGCGTCCCTGGTGCCGATCCGCAGGTCGCGGTCGCGGTCCGCCCGGCTCTTCCGGACCCGGTCGATCGCCCGGCGCTGCGCGATCGTGCGGATCCACGCGATGGCCGAGTGGGCCGGGTCGAACCGGTCAGCGATCTGCCAGATCTCGAGGAAGACGTCCTGCACGACCTCTTCCGCCTGCCACGCATCGACGAGCTGGTGCCGGACGTACCGCTCGACGAGCGGTCGGAACCGATCGTGCAGTCGGGTGAAGGCATGCCGGTCACCGGCAGCCACGGCGAGCAACAGTGCGCGTTCTTCGTCGCGCTTCGCGAGGAGTCCGTCGTCCACCAGAAGAATGTCACATACCGAAAATGTACTTGCAAGTACACTCTTGCCATGCGCTCCGACCACGCCTCACGGACTTCCCGACGCACGACCGCGAAGGGACTGGCGACCCGGAACCGGATCGTGGTCACGGCCGCCGACCTGATGCTCACGCGCGGCATCTCGGGGACGACGCTCGACGACATCGGCGCCGCCGCCACGGTCGGACGGTCGCAGATGTACCACTACTTCGCCGACAAGCAGGAGCTCGTGCGCGACGTCGTCCGGCAGCAGACCGACGCGATCATCGCACACCAGGGGCCGGACTACGGCGACCTCACCACGTGGGACGCCTGGCAGCGGTGGCGGGACAGGACGGTCGCCGACGCCGAGGCCGGCGGCTGCGTGGGCGGCTGTCCGCTCGGGTCCCTCGGGACCGAGGTCGCCGAGCGCGACGCCGACACCCGCGACCTCGTCGCCGCCGGCTTCGCCCGCTGGGAGCAGGGGTTCCACGACGGCATCCGCACGATGCGCGAACGCGGGCTGCTCGGCCCGGACGCCGACCCCGCCGCGCTGGCGACGACCGTGATGGTGGCGCTGCAGGGCGGGCTGCTCCTGGCGCAGGTCCAGCGGGACGTCCGCCCCCTCGCGATCGGGCTCGACACCGCGATCACGAGCATCCGCCGGCACGCGACCGGCTCCGGCGTCAGTTGATGCAGACGCCGGCCTTGCCGTAGCTCTTCACGTCGGTCGACGACGGCTTCGGCTCGGGCGCGGCGGGCTTCGAGGCTGCGGGCTTCGACGCCGCAGCGCCCGAGCTGGTCGAACCGGCATCGGACGAACCGGAGCCGGCAGCGGGGCTCGAGGCGGTCCCACCGGCAGCGGCGACCGGGGTCACCGTCTTGCCGTCCGACCCGAGCACCAGCGTCACGCCCGTGACGGCGTTCGTCCGCACCGCGACGGCACCGGGCACGACGGCCGCGACCGCCTTCGCCTGCTTCTCCATGCCGGCCGGGTACTGCACCTGGGTCGTCTTCGTCAGGTCGGAGGACCCGGGCGCACCGACCTGGAAGCCGCGCGCGGTGAGGACGGTCCCGGCGGCGCCCGCCGCACCGGTCACGCCGCTGCCGTTCAGCACGGTGACCGAGGTGCTCGCCGGCTGGGCACGCCCGGCCTTGCTGTACTCCGCGGGCTCACCGACGAGGCCCTGCACGAACGCGGGCAGCCCCACCTCGTCGACCTGCACGATCGAGAGCGGCGCTCCGTTCACCGTGATCGTCGGAGTGCCGAGCGTCGGGATGGTGGCGGACTGGATGTTGCCTGGTCGCAGGTTCCGCATCTGGGTCGCCAGGTTGACCAGGTCGGTGTCGGTCTGGATCGAGCCGCCGACCGCCTTGAGGATGTTGCCCATCTTGATCGGGTTGAGCAGCGTCCCCGCCGAGAGCACCTTGCGGGCCTCCTGCGAGAGGAAGTACTGCTGCCGGACGTTGCGGTCGAGGTCCCCGTTGGGCAGCCCGTGCCGCTGTCGGACGAAGGACAGCGCCTGGCTCGGTGTGAGTTCGGAGGTACCGGCAGGGAGCTTGAGGTTCGACCAGTGGTCGTCGACGGCGTTGTTGAGGCAGACCTCGACCGGCCCGAGTTCCTTGACGATCTGGTAGAAGCCGAGCAGCGAGACGCGCACGTAGTGGTCGATCGTCAGGCCGCTGAGGTTCTGGATCGTCTTGATGAGCAGCTTCGCGCCGCCGGTGTCCCCGCCGCCGTTCAGCGAGCCGAAGTAGAACGCACTGTTGAGCTTGCCCTTGCCGACACCCGGGATGTCGACGTACGAGTCACGCGGGAACGAGATCATCGTCGCCTGCGATCCGTCCTCGTTGATGTGCAGGACGATCATCGTGTCGGTGTTCTTCGAGCCACCGTCCGATTCGGTGCCCAGCTCTGCGAGTTGCTCCGGCGTCGCGTTGTCCGGGCGGTGGTCGTCACCGACCAGCAGGATGTTCTGCGCCTGGCCGTCGACGTCGTCCTTCGTCGCAGCCTTTCCCGAGATCGCATCGATCTTCGTGATGCCGTTCGACAGCGTTCCGTAGGCGTACGCGGCGTAGCCGCCGCCGAGCAGGAGGGCCATGGTGAGCACGCCCGCGACGGCGGGGAGGACCACCCCGCCACGTCGCTTCTGGCGGCCGTGCCGCGGTGGCGTGAAGCCGCGGCGGCCACGACCGGTCGTCTGCTCGGGCTCGTTCGTCACCCGGAAACCATAACGGGCGTGTGCGCCGACAACATCAAACCGTCCTGGCAGGTCGCCGCGATCCCGCCGTGACCGACCGGCGGACGGGAGGCGCGGTGCCAGCCGGCACCGCGCCTCCCGTCCGTGTTCGGTCGCGTCTCAGGACGCGAGCTTGCCCTTGTTGGTCTCCCGCGCCCGCAGCACCGTGATCCCGGTGATCGCCGCGGCCGCCATCACGTAGAACGCCGGCGCGAACGTGTTGCCCGTCGCCGTGATCAGCCAGGTGGCGAAGTACGGCGTGATCCCGCCGAAGAGCGCGACGCTGATGTTGTACGCGATGCCCATCGACCCGTAGCGGATCGCGGTCGGGAAGAGCTCGGCCATCGCAGCGCTCACGGCACCGTCGAAGGCCGCCATGAACAGCCCGAGGAGCACCATCGCGCCGGCGGCGGCCCAGAAGTTGCCGGCGTTCATGAGCATGAGCGTCGGGTAGGTGAGCACGAGGAAGCCGCCGCAGCCGGCGAGCATCACGGGCTTCCGGCCGATCTTGTCCGAGAGCAGGCCGAAGAACGGCACGAGTCCGGCGATCACGATGAACCCGATGACGACCACGCCGTACGACACGAGCGGCGAGTAGCCGAGGTCGGCCTGCAGGTACGACGGCATGAACGTCTGCAGGATCCAGTGCCCGACGGCCTTGAGGACGACGAACCCGACGCAGAAGAGCAGGGCCTTCCACCCGGTGCGGAGCGATCGCCGGAGCGGGTTCTTCGCGAGGTCGCCCTTGGCCTTGAGCGCGCGGAACTCCGGGGTGTCCTCGAGCTTCGAGCGGAGGTAGAGCCCGACGAGCCCGAGCGGCAGCGCGATGAGGAACAGCACGCGCCAGCCCCACGACTCGAGGGCGCCGTCGCCCGCGATCGCGGTGAACAGGAAGACCAGGCCGCCACCCACGATGAACGCCGCGAAGCCGAAGACGTCGATGAAGCTCGTGACGAAGCCGCGTCGGTTCGAAGGCGCGGACTCGGCGAGGAGCGTGGTCGCCCCCGCTCCCTCACCACCGGCGGCGAAGCCCTGCACGAGCCGCACCACGACGAGGAGGATCGGCGCCAGCAGCCCGACGCTCTGGTACGTCGGCAGGATGCCCATCACCGCGGTCGCGCCGCTCGTGATGAGGATGACCGTCGCGAGGGTCGTCTTCCGGCCCACCCGGTCGCCGAGCGAGCCCCAGAAGAGTCCACCGAGCGGACGCATCACGAACCCGGCACCGAACACGGCGAAGGCCGAGAGCAGCGCGACCTGCGGGTCCCCCTGCTTGAAGAAGTACAGCGAGATGACCGTCGCCAGGGTGCCGTAGAGGCCGAAGTCGAACCACTCCACGAAGTGGCCGACGCCGGCCGCCACGATCACCTTCCGCATGCTCCGGCGGCGGGCGTCGTCGCCGAACAGGTCCGGGACGGGGGCGTTGGCGGCGTCGGCGCTGGTGCGCGTCTGGGTTCCGTCGCTCATGGGGAGACCTCACACTTCGTTGTCGAGAGTTGGTTGACGATAGCACTCGCCGGGCAGACTTTGCCACACAGTGGGAAAGTCTCGCCAGCAAGTGATACCGTAGCCGCCATGCAGTCCCGTGAACAGCACCACGACGTCGTGGTCGTCGGAGGTGGCCTCGCCGGTGTGAGCGCCGCCGTCGCCGCCGCCCGCCTCGGCTCCAGCGTCGCTCTCGTCACCAACCGCCCGGTCCTCGGCGGGAACTCCTCGAGCGAGATCCGCGTGTGGGTCGTCGGTGCCACCGCCCACGGCACGCAGCGGTTCGCCCGCGAGACCGGGATCATGGGCGAGCTGTTCCTCGAGAACCAGTACCGGAACCCGCAGGGCAACGCGATCTACTGGGACCAGGTCGTGCTCGACCTCGTGCGCGCCGAGCCGAACGTCCACCTGCACCTCAACACCGACGTGCGGACCGTGACGACGGTGGACGACGAGGCCGGCGCACCGCGCATCGCGTCCGTCACCGGCTGGACGATGGGCTCCGAGGTCGAGACGACGTTCACCGCCCCGGTGTTCCTCGACTGCACGGGAGACGGGCTCGTCGGCGCCCTGGCCGGGGCGTCGTACCGGATCGGGCGCGAGGGCCGCGACGAACACGGCGAGGAGTGGGCGCCCGAACAGCCGGACGACGAACTGCTCGGCAGCTCGATCTTCTTCTCCACGCACGACACCGGCCGCCCGGAGAAGTTCGTGCCGCCGTCGATCGCGAAGGACCTCAGCACGACGCCGATCCTGGCGAACCGGGCGATCAAGACCGGGGACAACGGCTGCAACTACTGGTGGATCGAGTGGGGCGGCGAGCTCGACACCGTCACCGAGAACGAACGGATCCGCGACGAGCTGTGGGGCGTCGTCTACGGCATCTGGGACCACATCAAGAACTCCGGCGCGTTCGACGCCGACTCGCTCACCCTCGACTGGGTCGGCGCGATCCCGGGCAAGCGGGAGTACCGACGGTTCGTGGGCGACCACACCCTCACCCAGCAGGACCTCCTCTCGCAGCGGACCTTCCCGGACACGGTCGCGTTCGGCGGGTGGTCGATCGACCTGCACCCGGTCGAGGGCGTCTACGCCGAGACGGCCGGGGCACAGCAGCGGTACACCGACGGCACGTACGACATCCCGTTCCGCTCCCTCTACTCGGCGGACGTCGCCAACCTGCTCTTCGCCGGCCGGAACATCTCCGCGTCGCACGTCGCGTTCGGGTCGACCCGCGTGATGGCCACCTGCGCCACCCAGGGCCAGGCCGCCGGGACCGCCGCGCACCTCGCCGCCCGCCACGGCTTCACGCCGCGCGAGCTGGGCACCGACCACGTCGCGATGCTGCAGCAGACGCTCCTCCGCGAGGACGCGCCGCTCATCGGCGTCCGGGCCCACGACGGGGCGGACCTCGCCCAGCGCGCCCGGATCAGCGCGAGCAGCGAACTCGTCCGGCTCGACACCACCCCGTGGGCGACCGCGGACACCTTCGCGCTCGACCGCGACGCGGCGCTGGTCGTGCCGGTCGACCCCGTGCTCGGTTCCGTCGCGTTCCGGACCGTCGCCGACCACGACACCGACGTCACGATCGAGCTCTGGACCACGGGCCGGCCGCAGAACTACGCCCCGATCGCGCACGTGTCGACGCACACCGCGAGCGTCCCCGCCGGGGCGGGCGAGGCGGTCGTCGACCTCGGGTTCCGGCCGGACGAGCCGTGCAACGCCGTGGTCGTGGTCCGCCGGACCTCCGGCGTGCGCCTGGTCCTCACCGACGGGCACCCGTACGGCGTCCTCGCGCTCCGCGCCCGCACGGCCGACGACGAGCAGTTCGACGACCACATCCCCGAGGAGGCCGACCAGCCGGTCACCGACTGGGAGGCGCGGGCCCTGCGCGGACGCTCCTTCGCGTTCACCGCAGCCGACGCGTCGGACGCGTGGCGCGCCTCCCGGGTCACCGACGGCTACCAGCGCCCCTTCGGCGGACCGCACCTGTGGTCGTCGGACCCGGACGACGGCGCGGCGACCCTCACCCTCGACTGGGCGGAGCCCGTCGACGTCCGCGAGGTCCGCATCGTCTGGAACGACGACGTCGACGCCGACCTCATCAACCTGCACCACCACCGCACGCCGTGGGACGCGGTCCCGACCCTGGCCCGCGACTACCGGATCGAGGCGTGCGTCGACGGATCGTGGCAGGGACTCGCGACCGTCACCGACAACCGGCACCGGCACCGCGTGCACGACGTCGCGCCGACGCGGACCGCCTCGCTCCGCGTCGTCGTGACCGCCACGAACGGTTCACCGTTCGCGTCGGCGAGCGCCGTGAAGGTCTACTGACCCACCGCACCACCCGCAGCACCACCACCACGATCAAGGGAGATCGCCATGCGCCTGCGCGCACTGACCATCGCGACGGCCGTCGCACTGTCGCTCACCACCGTCGGGGTCGTCGGGCCGCCGGCCGTCGCGTCCGGCACCGCGGTCGCCGCCGGCACCGCGAGCATCCAGGCGAACCCGGGGAACCCGACGTCGCCCACCGCCTCCGCGCACACGGTGTCGGTCAACGGGACCGCCGTGCCGGTCAAGGCCGAGTCCGTGAGCGGCACCTCGCACGACGTCGCGATGTTCGCGAAGGGGACGGGTACCGCGACGATCAGCGTCACGATGCCCGGCCTCGCCGCGTCGGCCACCCCGGTCGTCACGCCCCGGACGCTCGGGATCGCCACGACCCGGGCCGGCGACACCGTGACCTTCACGATCCGCGACGCGCACCCGCTCGTCATCGAGACTCCCGGCGTCCGCGCACTGTTCCTCTTCGTCACGCCGTCGGAGACCACGGTGCCGTCCGCGTCGGACCCCGACGTGCTGTACTTCGGGCCCGGCGAGCACGACGCCGGCGTGATCCGTCCGGTGTCGGGCCAGACGGTCTACCTCGCGCCGGGTGCCCTCGTGCACGGTCGCATCGACGGCGACGGCGTCACCGGCGTGCACGTGCTCGGGCGCGGGATCCTCGACGCAGGCTCGGACACGTCGCGGACCGACAAGACGATGGCGATCCGCTTCCACGACAGCTCGGACGTCACGGTGTCCGGCATCGGCGTCCGCAACGCCCAGTGGTGGCAGACGCTGTACATCCGCTCCTCGGGCATCCACGTGTCCTTGCTGAACCTGATGGGCACGCTCATCAACAACGACGGCATCGACACCGACGGCGTGCAGGACATGACCGTCGAGCACAACTTCGTGATGAGCGGTGACGACGGGTTCGGCTGGCACGCCCTCGACGCGGCCACGAACGGCGAGCCGGAGACCCGTGGGCTGCACGCGACCGACACCACGTTCTGGAACGTCACCGGCGGCAACCCCGTCCGGTTCGGCTCGTCCATGGAGACCGAGGTCTTCACCGACGTCTCCATCACGCAGTCGTACGTGCTCCGCGCGAAGGAGGTCGCCCTGAAGTTCGACGTCCAGGACTGGGCGACGGTCTCCGACGTCACCGTGGACGGCTTCCACGTGGAGTCGCAGCCGGTCGGCGGGCAGGCCATCGTGCTGCAGGTGCTCAAGGGCCAGTACTCGAACGACACCGGGTACCGCGACGAGCGGGGCAGGATCACGGGCATCACGATCCGCGACTTCACCGACGTCACGGCCGACTTGGTGACGCTGTCCGGGTGGGACGCGACGCACGGGGTGTCGGACGTCGCCCTCGAGGACGTCGTGCTCGGCGGCGCACCCCTCACCACGGCACAGGTGCGGACGAACCAGTTCGTCAGCGGTGTCACGGTGTCCTGATCGACTCCACGGGACAGAATGGGCGGATGGCCACCACCCCTCCGAACCAGAGCATCGAGCGCGCCGCGGCGGTCCTCGGCGCGCTCGGTGCCGCCGACGGGGCGATGCGCGCCTCCGACATCGCACGGGCGATCGGCCTCGGCACGTCGACGACCGGGCGGCTCCTCGCCACGCTCGAGTCGCTCGAGTACGTGCGACGCGACCCCGAGTCGCAGGGGTACTCCGTCGGGCGGGCCGTCCTCGAGCTCGCCAGCCAGGGGCTCAACCACAACCCCGTCCACCGCGAGAGCCGGGCCGCCGCGCAGGAGCTCGCGCACCGCATCGGCCTCACCGCGAACGTCGGGGTGCAGGACGACGCGGCCTGCATCTACCTCTGCCACTTCGAGGGCTCACTCGCCCCGAAGTCGCACACCATGATCGGCATGCGGCAGCCGCTGCACGCCTCGGCGCTCGGCAAGGCGCTCATGCTCGACCTGTCTCAGGCCGAGCGGGAGGCGCTGCTCGGCGCGGACCTCGCGCGCTACACGGACCACACGATCACGTCGCACGACGCGCTGACGGCGGACCTCGAGGCCTCGGCGAAGCGCGGCTGGTGCGTCGAGAACCAAGAGGTCGCGCTCGGCCGGTTCTGCATCGCGGCACCGATCCGGAACGCGTCGGGGCGCATCGTCGCGGCGCTGTCGATCTCCGGGCGGGTGACGCAGCTGCGGGACCGCGACACCGCGTCGCTCGCCGAGGACCTCATCGAGGTGGCCGACCGCATCAGCGTCGGCCTCGGCATGATCAGCGCGGTCGCGCACTGACGCACTGACTGACGGCCAGGAGGGACGGTGCGGGCCCGCACCGTCCCTCCTGGCCGTCAGGTGGTCGCGCCGGTCGCGCTCGTCGCGCCGGTCGCGCTCGTCGCGTCAGTCGCGCGACGGCAGCAGGTGGATCGCCTCCATGGCGAGCTCGGCGGCGATCGGGTCCTTCGCGACGACGGCGGCCTTGAGCTTCTCGAGCTCGGGCAGCACGACGTCGGCGGGGATCAGCTCGGCGAGCTCCGGCACCCGCAGCTTGAACGCGAGCCCGTCCGTCGTCGCCTTGCAGAGCTGCTCGAGCGACGGGTTGCCGCAGTGGTCCGCCCACATCGCGTAGATGTCCGCGCCGTGCTGGGCGACCTCACCCTGGTGCCGGGCCTCGACCTGCGCCGTGACGTCGTCGAGGGTCTTCACGACCTTCTTGCGCTGCGCGTCCGTGAAGCGCGGCGTCGCGAGGCGGGCGACACCGCCGTAGATCACGCCGAGCGTGCGGTAGGCGTCGAGGAGCTCGTCCTTCGTCGGGGCGGCGACGCGGGTGTACCGGTTCGGCGCCATCTCGATGAGTCCGGCTCGGGCGAGCTCGGCGAGGGCTTCACGGATGGGGGTGCGGGAGACACCGAGCCAGGCGATGAGGTCGTCGTCGTTGAGCCGTTCGCCCGGCTCGAGGGTGCCGTTCATGATCGCGGCCCGGATCTTGTCCTGCACGGTGTCACGGAGGAGCTTCCGCTCGGCGGCGGGCTGCGTCGAAGGAACTGGCATGCGCCCAGCGTGTCACATGTGATGGGCCGGACGCGACAGGCGCGACGGCCACCAGGCCCGGCGCCCGAGGTCGTACGCCAGCGCGGGGACGAGCAGCGACCGGACGACGATCGTGTCGAGCAGCACACCGAAGGCGACCACGAACGCGATCTGCACGAGGAACAGGATCGGGATCACGCCGAGCGCCGCGAACGTCGCCGCGAGGACGACCCCGGCCGAGGTGATCACGCCGCCCGTGACCCCGAGCCCGCGCAGGACGCCCTCGTGCGGACCGTGCTGCAGGGCCTCCTCGCGCACCCGGGTCATGAGGAAGATGTTGTAGTCCACGCCGAGCGCCACGAGGAACACGAACGAGTACAGCGGGACGCTCGGGTCCGCCCCGGGGAAGTGGAACACGCGGTCGAACACGAGAGCCCCGACGCCGAGCGCCGCGGCGAAGGACACGATGACGCTGCCGATGAGCACGAGCGGCGCCACGATGCTCCGGAGCAGCAGCATCAGGATGAGCAGGATGACCGCGAGCACCACGGGGATGATCAGCGTGCGGTCCCGGATGCCGGTGTCGTTCGTGTCGACGGCGGTCGCGGTCGCGCCACCGACGATCGCGCCGGGGTCCACCCGCTCGACCGCCGTGCGGAGGGCACGCACGGTCTGCTCGGCGGCGTCGGAGTCGGCCGGGTCGGACAGGGTGGCCTCGAGGAGGACGTCGCCGCGGGAGACGGTCGGGGTCGCACCGGCGGTGCTACCCGGGTTGCCGCTCGTCGTCACGGGGACGGTGCCGGACGGCGCGTCCTTCGCGGCCGCCACGACGCTGTCCACACCGTCCACGCCCGTGATCGCAGCGGCGAGTTCGTCGGTCCTCGACGCGGCGCCGATGACCTGTGCCGGGCTGCCGGACCCGCCCGGGAAGTGGTCGGCGAGCACGTCCTGACCGTCGCGCGCCTGCGAGCTCCCGATGACCAGGTCGCTCTGCGGGACCCCGTCCGCCTTGAGTCCGACGAGGCCGGTGCCCATCGCGAGGAGCCCGACGGTGCACACGATCCAGACGACCCGGGAGCGGCGCGCCACGAGCCGGCCCACCCGTGCCCAGAGCCCGCGGGCGTCGGGCCCGGTGAGGACGGGGTGCGCGCTGCCGTACTTCGGGCGGAGCGGCCAGAACGCCGCGCGCCGGAACGCCAGCAGGAGCGCGGGCAGCAGGGTGAGCGCGGCGAGGAGGCTGAACGCGATGCCGATGGCAGCGACGGGACCGAGTGCCTTGTTCGAGTTGAGGTCGGAGAGCAGCAGGCAGAGCACGCCGACGATCACGGTCCCGCCCGAGGCGAGGATCGGCTCGAGGCTTCCCCGCAGGGCGGCCTTCGTCGCGTCCCACCCGGTGCGGTGGTCGCGCAGTGCCTCGCGGAAGCGTGCGGTGTAGAGGAGCGCGTAGTCGGTCGCGGCGCCGATGACGAGGATCGACAGGATCCCCTGCACTTGGCCGTTCACGGTCACGATGTCGGCCTTGGCAAGCCACCACACGACGAGGATCGACGCGCACAGGGCGAACGTCGCCGTACCGAGCACGAGGATCGGCAGGAGCGGCGAGCGGTAGACGATGATGAGGATCACGAAGACCGCGGCGAGCGCCACACCGAGCAGTAGCCCGTCGATGCCCGCGAAGGCCTCGGTGAGGTCGGCGGTGAAGCCCGCCGGACCCGTGACGTAGCCCTGCACCCCCGACGGCAGCGCGTCCTCGACGTCGGCGCGGACGGCCTCGACGGCGTCACCGGTGTCCGCGCTCTGGGTCAGCGTGGCGACGATCTCGACCGCGTCGCCGTCCTCGCTCGGGATCACCGGGCTGACGCCCTGCACGTCGTCGCGGTCCCCGAGCCGCTGGGCCAGGGTGGTCGCGGCGCGCTGGTCCGCAGCCGTCAGGCCGCCGTCGCGCTCGAGCACGATGATCGCCGGGGCGCCCGACGCCTGCCGGAACTCGGACGCGCGTTCCTGCACCTTGGTGGCGTCCGCCGATGCCGGCAGGAACGACGTCTGGTCGTTCGTGGACACCTCGGAGATCTTGCCGAAGAAGGGACCGCCGACGGAGGCGATCGCGAGCCAGACCACGATGACGAGCGCGGGGAGGACGATGCGGAGGAAGCGGGACACGTCGGTGAGCGTACTCCAATCGTCAGCATGCTGATTACTAGAGAGGTCGAAGGAACGGGATCCGTAGACTCGGGTCATGGACGACACCCCCGACGCATGGCCGCTGGGGCGCCTCCTCTCCGCCGCTGCCCGGGCGATCGAACGGGACTGGGACGAGCGTCTGCGTGCGATCGGCCTCCCGCACGCGGCGCTCATCGCGATCGACATCCTCGTGCGGACCGGCCCGACCGGCGCGGACACCCTGGCACGGACGGCACGCGTGCAACCGCAGACGATGTCCCGCACGCTCGAGCGGATGGAGCGCGACGGGCTCGTCGAACGCTCGCCGCACCCGGACGACCGTCGACGTCGGATCGTCACGGTGACGGAGCACGGGCGCGAGGCGTGGGAGACCGCCCGGCACATCGAGCGTGACCTCCTGCCAGACGACCCGGCTCTGCGCGGGGCGCTCACGGTGTTGCTCGAGAAGCACCGTCCCCACTGATGACCTAGCGGTTGATATACCACATACGGTAGACTCGCGGAGTCGGTAGCACGACCGACCCGACCCGCAGGAGACCCGATGTCCGAGCGCCGAGCAGCCCGTCAGGCCGCCGAACGAGCCGAAGCAGCCGATGCGGCCGAACTGGCCGAGGCGGCAGCGCAGGCAGCATCGATCGCTGCCGCCGACGCCGGCACCGACGCCCCCGCACCGCGGGCACCCCGGAGCGGATCGAGCGCCCGCAGGCCCCACAGCAGCGGCTCGAGCCGGAGCGGGAGCCGGGGCAGCAACGGCCGGAAGCGGCGCCGACGTCGCCGGAAGCGCCCGTTCCTCGTCGCCGTCCTCGGCACCGCCGGCTCGCTCGTCGCCGTCGCCACGGTGCTCGCCGTCGTCGCCGGCCTCTTCATCGCCGGCCTCGTCCGCAGCTACGACGCCGACGTCCTCGCCGACCCGTTCCCGACCGGCGCGCGCCCCGCTCCGGCCGCGGGCGCGCAGAACATCCTGCTCATCGGATCGGACTCCCGCCAGGGCGCCGACCCCGACGGCGACCGCGCTGCCGGTGGTCGGTCGGACACCCTGATGCTCGCCCACGTCCCGGCCGACAAGCGGGCCGTGTACCTCATGTCGATCATGCGCGACTCGTGGGTCGAGGTCCCCTGCCACGGCACCGCGAAGATCAACGCGGCGTACTCCTGGGGCGGGGTCCCGCTGACGGTGCAGACGGTCGAACGCCTGCTCGACGTGCGCATCGACCACGTCGCCGAGATCGACTTCGCCGGCTTCTCGGGCATGACCGACGCGCTCGGCGGGGTGACGGTGCAGTCACGGACGGCGTTCTCGGCCCGCGGGTACGAGTTCACCGCCGGCGCGAACCACCTCGACGGCGACGCGGCCCTGGCGTTCGTCCGCGAGCGGTACGCCTTCGCCGACGCCGACCACACCCGCGTCCGGAACCAGCAGGCGTTCA
Organism: Curtobacterium sp. 320; assembly: GCF_031455235.1. Taxonomy (NCBI): domain Bacteria; kingdom Bacillati; phylum Actinomycetota; class Actinomycetes; order Micrococcales; family Microbacteriaceae; genus Curtobacterium; species Curtobacterium sp. 320. Next base: position 161,338 of record NZ_JAVDSI010000005.1, read on the forward strand.
TGCGCGGGATCGTCGACGGACTCCTCTCGCGCGACACCCTCACGAACCCCGGGCGCGTGCAGGACTTCGTCCGGGCGACGAGCGAGTACCTCTCGGTGGACGCCGGTCTGACCGTCCGCACGATGGTCGACCTCGGCTGGTCCCTGCGCGACGTCCGGCCGTCGGACCTGCGGACGTTCACCATGCCGACCGCGGGCGGCGGGACCTCGGCGGACGGACAGTCCTACGTCGCGGTGAACACCATCGCCGTGCAGTCGCTGTCCCAGGCGCTCCGGTCGAACGACGTCGCCGGGTGGCTGGCCGACAACCCGCAGTAGCCGGACACAGCAGGACGCCCGGTGACCACGCGGTCACCGGGCGTCCTGTCGATCGGAGGAACGATCAGGCGGGGAGCTGGAGCTCCTGGCCGGCGTAGATCAGGTTCGCGTCGTCGATGGTCGACGTGTTCGCGGCCCAGAGCTTGTTCCAGCCGCCGTTGATGTGCAGCTTCGTCGCGATGCTGTCGAGGGTCTCGCCCGACACGACCGTGTAGGTCTTGCCGCTCGTCTTGACGGCCGCGGGCTTGCTCGGGGCAGCCGGGGCCGCCTCGGTCGCGGGGGCCGGGGTCGACGGCGCGGCCTGCTGCGGGGCGGCCTGCTGCACCGGCGCCTGCTGCTGCGGGGCGGCCTGCTGGGTCGGGGCGGCGGGAGCCGGAGCGGCGGCCTGCGGGGCGGCGCCGGTCGTGCCGCTCAGCCCGAGCTGGGCGGAGCAGGCCGGCCATGCGCCCCAGCCCTGCGAGGCGAGGACGCGCTCGGCGACGGCGATCTGGGTCGCACGGCTCGCGGAGGCCGGGTTGCCCGTGCCGCCGTTCGCCTGCCAGGTGCCGAGGTTGAACTGGAGGCCGCCGTAGTAGCCGTTGCCGGTGTTGATCGCCCAGTTGCCGCCGGACTCGCACTGCGCGAGGGCGTCCCAGGTCGAGCCGGATGCTGCGTTCGCGGGCGCCGCCGCGAGGCCGACACCCGTCGCGGCGATGCCTGCGAAGGCGAGGCCACCGACGATGGTGCGGGTACGAGAAAGCTTCTTCATGGTTGATTGCTCCACCGGGACCACGGATCGAGAGCCGATCGCCACTGCCCGTCCCGACCGATCGCGGTCGTGTCGTGGGGTGCGCCGCCGGGGGCAGTGGTCTCGTGCCGGTGGCGCCTCGGTCGGCCACCATAGGAAACTCTTCACCGTTATCAAACCGAGACAAACGGTTCTACCCGTTGGTGCTATGCCTCCCAGGACGGAACCTGTACGCGTGGATCCCCATGGGCATGGTCATCGCGGCGGACCCGGGTACGTCACCTTGGCAATTCCCTGGCAATGACGGCCAGGAGGCACGTGGCGGCGCCGACCCGCGCCTCCCGTCCGCCGGTCGGTCACCCTCGGGACAGCAGCGTCACCGCTTCCAGGTGGCCCGTCTGCGGGAACATGTCGAGCACCCGCGCGCGCCGCAGGCGGAGCGACGGCATCCGCGCGAGGTCCTTCGCCAGGGTCACCGGGTTGCAGCTCGAGTAGACGACGTGCCGGACGTCCGACTCCTCGAGCCAGGTCGACAGCGTCTCGCCGATCCCGCGCCGCGGCGGGTTGACCACGACGAGCTCGGGGACCGTGTCGGGTCGGGCACGGAGTGCGTGCTCGGTCGCGTCGTCCGCGGCGAAGCGGACGCCCTCGAGGCCGGCCTCGCGCGCCGACTGCCCCGCCGACCGGACGGCCTCGCGGCTGGTCTCGATGCCCGTCACCGCGCGACCGGGGCGGGCGGCGTGCAGGGCGAAGCCGCCGACGCCGCAGTAGAGGTCCCACATCGACGCCGGCGCCACCTCGTCGATCCACGCCGAGGCCTGCTCGTACAACTCGGTGGCCACGTGCGTGTTCGTCTGGAAGAAGCTCTGCGGGCGGAGGTGCATCGTGACGTCACCGAGTCGCATCGAGAGCGTCTCCCGCTCGGTGAGCACGATCTCCCGCTCCCCCTCGGTGACGGCCTTGTGCTCCGGGAGCAGGTTCACGGTGACGACGACGGCGTTCGGCAGCACCCGGTGGAGCGCGTCGAGGTGCTGCCGGAGCCGCGCCAGCTGTCCCTCGGAGCGCAGGACGAACCGCACCATGAGCTCCCCGTCCGGCGACTCCGTCACGAGCACGAACTTCAGCTCGCCCCGGCGGGTGGCGACGTCGTAGGGGATGAGTCCGGCGTCCGCGATGAACCCGGCGAGGATCGGGAGCGCGTGCTGGATCCCGGGCGTGCAGATGCCGCAGTGCCGGAGGTCCACCCCGCGCTGCCGGTGGTCGAGGATGCCGACCGTCGGGTGCTGGACGGTCCCGCCGACCACCATCTTCGCCTTGTTGCGGTACGCGGACTCGGGGCTGGTGATCGCAGGCAGCCACTCGACCGAGCCCGGGCCCCCGGCGGCCTCGACCGCGTCGTGCAGGAGTTCGCGCGTGCGGAGTTCCTTGTCGAGGACCTGCTCGGCGTACGGCTGCCCCATGAGCGTGCACGAGCGGCACACCCCGCGGTCGAAGTAGTCGCACTGCATGGCCGAGTCAGGATACGGCAGCGGCCGCCGGTCGCGGTCAGCGCATCAGCCACTCCGCCCAGGCCGCACGGCAGACGCGGTCGGCTCGCGACGCCACGGCACGCGTCTCGTCGCGCTCCGCGGCGGAGGCCGACGAGATCGCGTCGCACCAGGACGACACCGAACCGTCGCCGAGGTAGCGGTCGTCCGGGTAGAGGTCGGCGATGCTCGAACCAGCGGGACCGACCGCGGGCGTCCCGACCTCGAGCGAGCGGATCGCGATGCCGGACTGGAAGAACCGCTTGTAGGGCACGACGACGGCGTCCGCGGTGGCCAGGAGCTCGTCGAGCCGGTCCTCGTCGACGAAGGCGTCCGTCACGGACCACCCGTCGACCTCGGGCCACCGTCGCCCGACGATCTCGAGGCGGTGCGAGTGTCCGATCTCCTGACCGATCCCGGCGAGCAACGCAAGGTCGCGGTCGGGCTTGAACTGCCCGAGGACCCGGACCACCGGACGGTCGCCAGGGGTGGACACCGTGACGGGGACCGGGCGCGGGGCGACAGGGTGCGGCAGCAGCTCGGGCTCGGTGCCCGGACAGTCGTCTCGCAGGGCGGTCGCGGCGGTCCTGCTGTGCACGATCAGGCGGACACCACGCGCGAGCGAACCGATCCGACGCGCGACGACGCCGTACCCGCGGGCTCGCACCAGCGGGTGGGGATCGTGCACGACGAGGGCCGCCTCGGCCCGTCGGCCGAGGACGACGCGCATGATCACGCGATCCAGGTGGCCGAGGACCGGCCACGTCACGATGACCCGGGCCCCACCACGACGGCCATCCCGGCGAGCGGCCCACAATGCGAGGAGGTACCGCCGTACCCAGTCGATACCCGAGCCTCCTGCGACGCTCGGCTCGTGCACGTCGGTGACCGACACCCGTGCTCCGGAGGCGCGGAGTGTCGCAGCCAGTCCGTGGGCGTAGTGGTGCAGCGCACCGCCGAGGGTGTTCACCACGATGACGTCGCGTGCACTCATGCGACGACTCCGATCGGACGGGTCGGCACGTCGGCGACGAGTCGTGCCTGCTGACCGTGCAACCAGGCGTCGGCAGCGAGTCGGCCGTCCCGCTCGGGCAGCGCAGCTCGCACCTGCTCTCGGTCCAGCGGGGCCCGCAGGGCGCTCGTGATCGCTCGCGCGAGTCGCCGGGTGAACGCCGGGGTCGTCGGCGGGACGACGCCGTGACCGTGGTCGCGCAGCCAGCCGGCGAGCCCGGTCTGGTCGGTGGTCACGATCGTCAGGCCAGCGGCGAGGGCTTCCTTGATCGGCAGACCGATCTGCTCCCGCCAGCGTCCGTCGGCGACCGAGGGAGCGACGAGGACCGCAGACGAGCGGACCACGGCGGCAGCGGCGGCGTGCGGGAGTCGTCCCGTCACTCGCCGCGTCGACGGGGACGAGGCGGCCCACTCGGCTGCCAGTGGCTCGAGTGGCCCTGGCCCGATCAGCACGATCGTCGCGCCGGGAACGGTGCGTTCGACGGCGGGCCAGGCATCCATCAGCTCCTGCACGCCCTTGCGCTGCTCCATCGCCCCGACGAACACGCATGTCAGCGGGGTCGGATCGACCGGGGCATCGTCGGGGCGGGGCAGTTCGAGTGTCGACGACTGTTCGATCGCCGCGGTGAACGGGAGGGACGCGTAGGTGGCACGTGCATCGTCGCTCGCGAACGCGATGCGGTCGATGGTCAGTCGCGCAACGGCGCCGACGAGCAGACCCACGAGCCGGACGACGACGCCCGGCACCCGGCGACGCCCGCCCACGAGGGTCGCGAGGTCGTTGTTCTCCATCGCGTACGTGACCACCCGGTGCCGACGACGCCGGAGCACCCCCGCAGCGCGGAACCCGGCCGCGAGCAGCACGTGCTTCGGCCAGAACCGCATCCACAGCGGTTCCGGGACCTCGAGCGTGGTGGCCGTGGTGGTCAGGAACCGGCGGAGCGCTCCCGTCATGGTCACGCGCTGGATGCCGGGAGCGAGGTCCGTCCCGGCGAGGTCGTAGTTCACGTCGAGGTAGAGGAGCTCTGCGGGTGTGCCGCGCAGGTGGCGCTCGATGTGGGCGGCCCGCAATTCGGGGACGATCCGCATGCTCCCCACCGATGCGCTCACGCCGCCACCGCCTGGCGGGTCGCGACGCCGGCCTGCTCGGCGAGGGCGTGCTCGTACGCGCCGCAGACCCCCGACCACGTGTACGCCGAGCGGGCCCGGTCACGCACGCCGCCCCGGAGCAGCTCCTGCTCGACGGGGTCGGCGAGCAAGTCGAGGACGGCATCGGCGATCGCGCCGGAGTCGGGCTGGACGAACCGGACGCCGGTGCCGGCGAGGACCTCGCGGTTGTAGACGGTGTCGCGGGCCACGGTGGGCGCCCCGCAGTGCATCGCTTGCACGAGGGCCGGGTTCGTCCCGCCGACGCTGTGCCCGTGGAAGTACGCACCGGCGTGCTGCCACAGCGCGAAGAGCCGGTCGTCGTCGGACACGTGGCCGAGCCAGGTCACACCCGAGTTCCGGTCGGCGAGGTCCTGCGCGGCCGTGTCGAGCTCCCCGCCGTAGCCCGTCGACCCGACGATGACGACCGGGTGGCGCTCGGCGATGCGCTCCGCGGCGACGAGGAACTCGGCCACCGTGTTCTCGGGCACGAACCGCGCCACCACGAGGGCGAACGGTCGCCCGGCGAGGTGCGCGTCGTCGGGGTGCAGCGGCAGGACGTCGGACTCCGTGCCGCCGTAGGGGATCATCACGCCGGAGCGGCCGAACTCGTGGCACCAGTAGTCCCCGATGGCGTCGGCGTCGAAGACGAGCCGGTCGGCGAACCGTGCGGTGGCCCGGGCACCGGTCTTGAACACCGCCTTGGCGAGCCGCCCCCACTTTGCGCGCTCCCACTCGATCCCGTCGACGTTGACCACGGTGGGGATGCCGGCGAGCCGAAGGAGCGGGAGCCAGTACCCGTTCGCGCAGTTCATCACGAGCGCGACGTCCGGCCGTCGTCGGATCGTGTCGAGGACGGCGGTCAGGCCGTACGTGAGGGTCGAGAGCGACCGCGACTCGAGGCCACGGGTCGTGCGCCGGGTCACCCGGTGGTCGAGCGACGGATCGTCCACGCGTTCCTGTCCGGGACGGCCGTAGACCGTGACGTCCCAGCCGGCGTCGGCCAGGTGCGGTGCGATGTGCCGCACGGCCGTCTCGAATCCGCCGTAGTAGGACGGGTACCCGCGCGTCCCGATGATCGCCACACGCTTGGACATACCCGCTCCCTCGTTCACCCGATAACTGCAATGATATTCTACATTGCAGTTCCAGGTGACGGAAGAGCGGGTTACTGGGCGGCGGCGTCCCGGGTCGTGGTCGCGATCCGGTAGATCGACGTCGTCGCGGCGAGGAACAGCGTCGTGCCGTCGTCGCCGCCGAAGCACAGGTTCGCGGTGACCTCGGGGACCGCGATCTCGCCGAGCCGGGTGCCGTCCGGGTCGAACACGACCACGCCCCGGTGCGACGAGGACCACACGTTGCCGTGCACGTCGACGCGGATGCCGTCCGGGGCGCCCTCGCCGGGCTCCAACCGCGCGAACACCCGCCCGTTCTTGAGCAGGTCACCCCGGTCGCCCCGCCGGTCGTACGCCCGGATGACCGGGTCGTCGCCGGACGAGCTCGCGACGTAGAGCACCTGCTCGGTCGGGTCGAACGCCAACCCGTTCGGCTGGTCGAGGTCGGTGGCGACCGGCCGCAGGTCCGCACCGTCCGGGCCGCAGCGGAACACCCAGTGGTCGCCGTACTCCCGCTCGCCCGGGTGCCCCTCGCGCGGCTGGGTGATGCCGTACGCCGGGTCGGTGAACCACACGCTGCCGTCCCGCGCGACGACGACGTCGTTCGGGGAGTTCAAGCGGCCGCCGCCCCACGCGTCGACGATCGGCGTGACGACCCCGTCCCGGTCGCGCTCGACCCGTCGGTTCCCGTGCGAGCACTGCACGACGCTGCCGTCACGGTCGAGGGTGCGGCCGTTCGTGAACTCGACCCCCGCGGCGTACACCGACGTCTCGCCGGAGTCGGCGTGCCACTGCAGGATGCGGTCGCCCGGGATGTCCGACCACCGCAGGGTCCGGCTCGCGGGGATCCAACACGGCCCCTCGGCCCAGGTGCTGCCCGTCGCGATGCGCTCGACGGCGCCGGGGTCGGGGACGAGATCGGTGAACGACATGTGCTCTCCTTCGAACACCTCGACCCTATTCGCCCGTGCGGTCGATGATCTCGGTCATCGCCCCGGCGGCTCCGTCCGCGTCTCCGTCGGCCACGGCGCGGGCGAGTCGGACGTGCAGTCCGACGTCGTGGAGCCCCGGGCGGATCCCGGCCCGGTCGTCGAGTGCGCGCGCGACCACGCGGTGCAGCCGCGCGTACATCACGTTCCCGGACAGCTCCAGCACCAGTCGGTGGACCTCGCGGTCTGCCTGGAGGAACGTGGCCGCGTCGTCCGGACCCGTGGCGGCGGCGAGACGGTCGGCGGCGGCGAGCAGCGCCTCCAGGTCGGCACGGTGCGACGCGTCGGACGCGCGCCCGGCGGCTGCCGCGGCGGCCACCGGCTCGACCGCGCGGCGCAGCGCGCGCAACTCCCCGAGGACGCCCCCACGCTCCGGACCGGCGAGCCGCCAGCCGATGACGCGCGGGTCGAGGACGTCCCACTCCGACGCGGGCAGGACCCGGAGCCCGACGCGACGACCGGCGCTGAGGAGGCCGAGGCCGACGAGGACGCGGACGGCCTCGCGGACGATGCTGCGGCTCGAGCCCGTGCGGGTGACGAACCCGTCGATGCTGTCGCGGTGCGCCGTCGGCAGCGATCCGTCGACGATCGCGGCGCCGAGCCCGTCGAGCACCCGGTCGAAGATCACCGCTGTGCGACCGGGCTGACCACGAGCTCGTCGACGCGCATGTGCGACGGGGCCTCGAGCACGAACGAGACCGAGCGGGCGATGTCCTCCGGCTGGAGCATGACCGCGCGTGCGGCCGCGTCCGGCACCGAGGGGCGCTGGTCGAGGAAGTCGGTGGCGACGTCGCCGGGGCACAGGTGGGTCGCTCGGACGCCGTGCCCTGCCTCCTGCTGGTTGAGCGTCCGGACGACGGAGCCGAGCGCGGTCTTCGACGCCGAGTAGGCGACCCCGGCCGCGGGTTGGAACGACCAGCCCGCGTACGAGGACACGACCACGACGATCCCGCCGGACTCGCGCAGCGCGGGCAGCGCCGCGTCGACGACCGTGACGACGGCGGTGAGGTTGGTGTCGACGATGGCGCGGAAGTCCGGCAGCGACTGGTCGTCCCACCGACGCGCCGGCCTGTTGAGCCCGGCGGCGAGGACGAGTCCGTCGAGCCGCCCGTACTGCGCGAGCAGGGTGTCGCGGGCCGCGGCGACGGCCTCCGGGTCGTTCGCGTCGAGGGGCAGCACGTCCGCCGTCCCGCCGTCGTCGCGGATCGCGGTCGCGACCGCGGCGAGCCGGTCCGCCCGGCGTCCGCTGAGCACCACCGTCCAGCCGTCGCGGGCGGCCGCACGAGCGCTCGCCGCTCCCATGCCGCTGCCGCCGCCGGTGATCCAGAGCACGCGTGCGTCGTTCATGGGGGAATAGTATGCCTATTGCTGCGACCGGACCACGGCCGCACTGACGACGGGAGCGACGATGCACCTCGACCTGACCGACCGCGTGGTCGTCGTGACCGGAGCCGCGCGCGGCATCGGCGCCACGATCGCCGCACGGTTCCACGCGGAGGGGTGCCGGGTCGTCGCGCTCGACCTGGCGTTCGACGGACCCGCTGCCGCGGACGCGCCCGCCGCCGGGGACAGGGCCGCCGCCGGGGACGAGGCCGCCGCCGGCGCCGCGCTGCCGGTCGACCGTGTGCGCTGCAACGTCGCCGACCCCGAGTCCGTCCGCGCCGCCGTGGACGAGGTCGTCGCCCGGCACGGCACGATCGACGTGCTCGTGAACAACGCCGGCATCAACGTCGAGGGAGTCGTCGCCGACCTGCAGTGGGACGACTGGCGCCGATGCATGGACGTGAACCTCGGCGGGACCTTCCTGATGAGCCAGGCCGTGGCACCCGTGATGCAGGCCGCCGGGCGCGGACGGATCATCAACGCGGCGTCGTTCGCCGCGATCGTGCCGAGTGTCGGGAGCGCTGCCTACGCGGCGTCGAAGTCGGCCGTCGTGGCGTTCACCCGGGTGCTCGCGTCGGAGCTCGGCCCGTGGGACATCACCGTGAACGCGTACGCCCCGGGGATGGTGCCGACGGCGATGAACGGCTTCGCGACGATGCCCGCCGAGGCCCAGGACCGCCTGCTCGACACCCTGTCGCTCCGTCGGTGGGAGACGGCCGACGACGTGGCCGACCTGCTCGTGTTCGTGGCGAGCGACGCCGCTGGGTACGTCACGGGGACGCTGCTGGACGTGTCCGGCGGCAAGTTGGCCACCCAGATCCCGGCGCGGGCGCACGGGCGCTGAGGGCACTGTCCCACGGCCCGTTCGTCCGTCAGCGCTCGCGGAACCAGGTGTCGGCCGCGCGCAGGTCGTCCGGGACCCCGATGTCGAAGAAGGTCGCACCCCCGACGACGAAGGGCGGCCGGAGTTCCGGGATCCTGACCTCCATCACGTCGCGCTCGAACGAGACGAACGGGTCGGTCGGGAACGTCTCGACGAACCGCTTGCGCATGCCGTAGACACCCGCGTTGATCCGCCCCCGCCCCGTCGATCCCTTCTCGCGGAGCGCCACGACGCGCGCCCCGTCCGTGTCGACCCCACCGAACCGTCCGACGTCGGGGACGGTGGCGAGGGTCATCGCGAAGTCGGCGCCGTCGAGCGCGGCGAGGAGCGTCGGGAGTTCGGCGGCGCCGTACGTGTCGCCGTTCATCACGACGAAGCGATCGCGGAGCAGGGGGAGGGCGTCCCGGACCGCTCCGCCGGTCCCGCGCGGGCTGGTCTCCGTCGAGTACCGGACGGGGACGCCGGCGAACGCGGAGCCGAAGTGGTCACGGATGACGGCCGCGTGGTGCCCGACGAGCAGGACGAACTCGGTCGCCCCCGCTCGCGCGCAGTCCTCGAGCAGCCACTCGAGGAACGGCCGACCGGCGACGGGGGCCATCGGCTTGGGCGTTCCGTCCGGGACCGCACCGCGGAGTCGGGTGCCGAGCCCACCGGCGAGGACGACGACCTGCATCACCGCACCGCCTTCGCGACCGACCACGACTCGACGCCGTGGTGCGTCACGTGCGCGCCGGTGACGATCCCGCCGCACTCGGACTCGAGCGCCCGCGTCACCTCGAGCCGCCGCTCCGGGTCGACGACGAGCATCATGAAGCCCCCGCCACCGGCGCCGGAGACCTTGCCGGCGATCATCCCGTGTCGGCCCGCGACCTCGTGCGCGCGCTCGATCGCTGCGTTGCTGATGCTCGACGCGGTGCGCTTCTTCGCCGACCATCCCTCGTGCAGGCCGATCGCGAAGTCCGGCACGTCGCCGACCAGGAGGGCGTTCTTCATCCGCTCGGCCTCGGCCCGGACGGCGTGCGTCGCGGCCAGGGCGTCCTCGCGACCCGCGACGACGTTGCGCTGCTGCTGCTCGATGACCACGGCCGAGTCACGCGACACACCGCCGAAGTAGAGCAGCAGGGATGCCTCGAGCTCCGCCTGCACCTCGCGCCGGATGCGGAGGGGGTTCACCACCACGCGCTCGCGGTCCGACTCCATGTAGTTGAAGCCGCCGAACACCGCGCTGTACTGGTCCTGCCAACCGCCGGCGAGCCCGAGGTCGACGCGCTCGATCTCCCACGCGGTGCGGGCGAGCTCGTACTGCCCGAGGCTCGCGCCGAGGAACTCCGCCATCGCCTGCACCATCGCGACGACGAGCGCCGAGGAAGAACCGAGCCCGGACCCCGGAGGTGCATCGACCTCGGTGGCAAGCCGGAGCGCGACGTCGCGACCGCCGTTGTGGTCACGGATCATGCGTCGGTACACCGCGACGTGGAGGGCGAAGTCGGGGAGCAGCGCGTCGAGGTCCGCGTGCGCGGCACGGCCGGTGCACCGTCGATCCGGCGAGTGGAACTCGACGCCGGACGGTGCCACGGAGACCGTCGCGTAGGCGTAGCGGTCGATGGTGACGCTGAGGACGCGGCCGCCGAACTGCTCGGAGTAGGGCGAGACATCGGTCCCGCCACCCCCGAGGCCGAGGCGGAGGGGTGCGCGACTGCGGATGGTGTGCATGGCTGATCTCCGTTCGGGCGGGTGTCAGGCGATCGACGCGGCGAACGCGGCGAGGGAGGGGAAGGACTGGGCTGCGGCGGGGTCCTCGTCCCCGATGCGGACGGTCCGGCACCCACCGGTGTGGCAGGCGAGGGCTCGTCCCATCGCGATGTCGGAATCGGAGTCCCCGACCATGACCGAGCGGCTGGGATCCACCTCGGGGTGGTCGGCGAGCCAGCCGAGCGGCATCCCGGGGAGCGGCTTGCGGCACCGGCAGGTACCGGCGAGGTGCGGGCAGACGAGGACGTCGTCGATGCGTCCACCGGCGGCGGCGACCCGAGCGGTCATCTCGGCGTGCACCTCGTCGACGGCACGGGCCGACATGATCCCGCGCCCGACGCCCTGTTGGTTCGTCACGATGACGATCCGAGGCGCCCAGGACGCGAGGGACACGAGCGCGTCGAGCGCCCCCGGGAGGAACTCGAACTCCTCGACGCTCCGGACGTAGTCACCGACGATCCGCCGGTTGACCACGCCGTCACGGTCGAGGAAGAGCGGCCACATCGGCGGACTCGAAGGCACAGGAGCGCTCGGCGGGGAGCTTGTACTCCTCGGCGAAGAGCACGTGCTCGACGCGCTCCGAGATCGCGTGGACGAAGACGATGTGCGACTCCTGGATCCGGCCGGTCTCGTTCGACGGGACGCGGAGCGCGATGTCGGCCAGGGATGCGAGTGCGCCGCCACCGGCACCGGTCATGGCGACGACCGAGACCCCGTGGACCCGCGCGGCCTCGGCTGCGCGGACGATGCTCGCGGAGTCACCCGAGGTGCTGATGGCCACCAGCAGGTCGCCCCGACGGGCGGAGCCGGTCAGCGCCCGGGCGAAGACGCTCTCGTAGTCGTAGTCGTTCGCGACCGCAGTCATGTGCGAGGCGTTGCCGTGCAGTGCCTCGGCCGCGAGGGGCGGTCGGTCGAAGATGAAGTGACCGCTCAGTTCGGCCGCGAAGTGCTGCGCGTCGGCGGCGCTGCCACCGTTGCCGCAGAAGTACACGCGACCGCCGTTGCGGTAGGTCGCGACCATCGCCGCGGCGACGTCGTCGGCGGCGGCGAGGAGCGCGTGGTCGTCGAGGACCCGCTCCTTGACCGCGATCGTGTCGCGGAAGATCCGTTCCATGGTGCGCATCGACTCACCTCTCGTTCTCGGACCCGGTCGGGCACGAGTTCCAGGGTAGCAATGCAACATTTCATATGCAAATATTTTTGATACGTGATCAGGTCAGCGCAGCATCCGCTCCAGCAACACCCGCAGCTCCCCCCGCTCCCCCACGGACAACCGGGTGGTCAGGGGCAGCAGCGACTCCCGGATCGCCGCCTCGAGCGATCGGGCGACGTCGAGCCCGGCATCGGTGATGACGACGTCCACCGCCCGGGCATCCTCGGCGTTCGGCACCCGCCCGAGCAGCCCCTTGGCCGACGCGCGCGCCACCAGCCCGGTCATCGTCGACTTCTCGAGGCCGAGGTACTGCGCCAGGTCGCCGATCCGCATCCGCCGGTCACGCAGGATCGCGAGCACCCGCAGCTGCGTCAGCGACAGCCCGGCGTCCGCCGCGATGCCGGTCAGGGCACCCATCGTCCGGAACGCACTCTCGCCGAGGGCGTCGACGAGCCGCTCGTCCTCCGTCATCTCCTGCATGCCGTCAGCCTACTTGACTCACTTCGTGTTACGAACTACTTTGTTCGTAACACGAACCTTTCAGGAGGCAGTCATGCACGCAGCCGTCGTCACCGAGTTCGGCCAGTCCCCGGTCTGGCAGGAGTTCACCGACCCCGTCCCCACCGCCGACGAGGTCGTCGTCGACGTCGTCGCCGCCGGACTGCACCCACGGGTGCGGTCCCAGGCCGACGGGTCGCACTACACCAGCGAGGGGGCGCTCCCCCTCGTCCCGGGCGTCGACGCGGTCGGGCGGTTCCCCGACGGGACGCTCCGCTACTTCGCCGTCGCGAGCGACACCCGCGGCACGATGGCCGAACGGGTCGCCGTGGACCCGCGGGCGAGCGTCGTCCTGCCCGAGGGTGCCGACCCGGTCGCCGTCGCCGCCGGCGCGAACCCCGTGATGTCCTCGTGGGTCGCGCTCCGACGCCGCATCGACTTCGCGCCCGGCAGCCGTGTCCTCGTACTCGGCGCGACGGGCGCCTCCGGTTCCGCGGCGGTGCAGGTCGCGAAGCACCTCGGCGCCGAGCACGTCGTCGCGAGCGGACGGGACGCGACACGACTCGGAGCGCTGCCGGCACTCGGCGCGGACGTCGTGGTCCCGCTCGACGACGTCGACGCGGTCGGTGCGGCAGCCGCGGACGTCGACGTCGTGATCGACTACGTGTGGGGCCAGCCCGCCGCGGACGTCATGCGCGCACTCGTCACGGCCCGGCAGGAGCGCGGACGCCGGCTCGACTGGGTGGCGATCGGCTCGACGGCGGGCCAGGAGGCGCGGATCCCCTCCGCAGCGCTCCGTGCGTCCGGCCTGACCATCGTCGGGAGCGGCCAGGGTTCCGTCGGTCGGGCGGCGTTCGTCGCGGAGCTCCCGGGGATCGTGGCGGCGATCGCCGACGGCACGATCCGGGTGGACGCGACGGCGGTGCGCATGGCGGAGGTCGAGGCGGCCTGGGCCGGACAGGTCGGTGGGTCAACGGGCAGAGTGGTGCTGGAAGCCTGATCCTCGATCGGCCTCCCTGTCCGCCCACTCAGGAACTCCACATCCCCTTCTCCGTAGGCTGTGAGGGCCCAGTGAGCCGGACTGCAGCCCGACCCCGAGGAGGTGCCCGATGGTCATCGTCCTCGTCGCGTTCGCGATCGTCGCCCTGATCGTCCCCGCCCTGACCCCCGTCCTCGGCCGCCGCGTGTTCTACGTGGCGGCCCTCGCACCGGCAGCAGCCGCGGTCCTGACCGTCGCGCAGACCGGTCCGGCGTTGCACGGCGCGGTCACGGAGCGGTTCCAGTGGGTGCCGCAGCTCGACCTCGCGATCGCCCTGCGGATGGACGCCCTCTCGTGGGTCCTCGCCCTCGTGGTGAGCGTGGTCGGTGCCCTCGTGCTCGTGTACTGCGCCACGTACTTCGGGCCGGACGAACCCGGACTCGGTCGGTTCGCCGGGGTCCTCACCGCCTTCGCCGGGTCGATGTACGGGCTCGTGGTCGCCGACGACGTCATCGTGCTGTTCGTCCTCTGGGAAGCGACGACGGTCTTCTCCTACCTGCTGATCGGCCACGACTCGGTGAAGCGTGCCAGTCGCGCGGCGGCGATGCAGGCGCTCGTGGTCACCACCGCCGGTGGTCTGGCGATGCTCGCCGGTCTCGTGGTGCTGTCGGTGACCGCCGGGACGACGTCGCTCTCCGGGATCGTCCAGGACCCGCCGTCGGGGACGATCGTCTCGGTGTCCGTCGTGCTCGTCCTGCTCGGCGCGCTGACGAAGTCCGCCATCGTGCCGTTCCACTTCTGGCTCCCCGCCGCGATGGCCGCCCCGACCCCGGTCAGCGCGTACCTGCACGCCGCGGCGATGGTCAAGGCCGGCATCTACCTCGTCGCCCGGCTCGCGCCCGCGTTCGCGCTCCTCGGCGGGTGGCGCGAGACCATCACCGTGCTCGGGGTGCTCGGCATGCTCATCGGTGGGTACCGTGCGCTCCGGCAGACCGACATCAAGCTCCTGCTCGCCTACGGCACGGTCGCCCAGCTCGGGTTCCTCGTGCTCGCGGCCGGGTGGGGTGCGCCCGAGGTCGCCCTCGGCGGGGTGGCGCTGCTGGTGGCCCACGCGGCGTTCAAGTCGACCCTGTTCCTCGTCGTCGGGGCGATCGACCACGTCACGGGCACCCGCGACCTCGCGCGCCTGAGCGGCCTCGGACGCCGGATGCCCTGGCTCACCGTCGTGGCCGTCCTCGCACTGCTGTCGATGGCGGGCATCCCGCCGACGATCGGCTTCGTCGCGAAGGAGGCCGTGCTCACCGGCTTCATCGACTCGCTGCACGGCCCGGACGCCGGGTGGGCGTGGTTCGCGCTCGTCGGCGTGACGATCGGCTCGGTGCTCACCGTGGCCTACTCGCTGCGGTTCCTGTGGGGCGCCTTCGCCCGGAAGCCCGGCGTACCCGACACCGAACCGCACGGCCTGCACGGCCTCGGCGTCGTCCCGTCGGTCCTCGCGCTCACGGGTCTCGCGCTCGGCCTCGCGACGCCCCTCGTGGCGCACGGCATCGAGCCCGCCGCGCACGCCGCCGCCCTCCCCGGCGAGGTCCCGCACCTCGCGCTCTGGCACGGTCTCGAGCCGGCGCTCGGCCTCTCCGCGGTGACGCTCGTCGGCGGTCTCGCGCTGTTCGCCCTCCGCCGCCCGGTCGAGGCGCTCCAGCACCGCCTCGCGGGTTCCCCCAGCGCGTCGAGCATCTACCGCCACCTCATGCGCGGGCTCGACCGGGTGGCCACGGGCCTCACCGCCGGGGTCCAGCGCGGTTCGCTCCCCTACTACCTGACCGTCATCCTGTCGGTGTTCGTCGCCGGGGCGCTCGTCAACCTGGTCATCGGCGGACCGTGGGCGTTCCACGTCCGGTTCGCCGACTCGTGGGGACAGATCCCCGTCGTCCTCGTCATGTCGATCGCCGCGATCGCCGTCCTCACCGCCAAGACCCGGTTCGCCGCAGCGGTGCTGGTCGGTGTGACCGGGTACGGCATGTCCGTCCTGTTCGTGCTGCACGGGGCGGTCGACCTCGCCCTGACCCAGCTCGTGGTCGAGACGGTGACACTCATCGCGTTCGTGCTCGTGCTGCGCCGGCTCCCCCCGCGGATCGCCACCGCGAACCCATCACGCTTCCGGGTCGTGCGGGCGCTCTTCGCGGGCCTCGCCGGGCTGACCCTCGCGATCGTGGTCGTCGTCGCCGCATCGGCACGGACGGCCGAGCCGCTCTGGCCGGACCTGCCGGCGTTGACGAGCTCGTTCGGGCACGGCCTGAACGTCGTGAACGTGGCCCTCGTCGACCTCCGAGGCTGGGACACCCTCGGCGAGCTGACCGTCGTGGTCGCCGCCGCGACGGGCGTCGCGAGCCTGATCTTCGTGAACTCCCGCGAGGACACGCTCCCCCGCCTCCGCGACCTGCCGGCCCGGCTGACCGCCGACCGCGACGAGCGCACGGACGGCGAGCCCCGCGCCTGGCTGCCGACGAGCGCCGCGATCCCGACCGGCCGCTCGGCGCTGCTCGACGTCGTCGTCCGCCTGCTGTTCCACGGCCTGATCGTCCTGTCGGTCTACCTGCTCTTCGCCGGGCACAACGCGGCGGGCGGCGGGTTCGCCGGTGGTCTCGTCGCGGGCATCGCCCTGGCGGCCCGATACCTCGCGGGTGGCCCGGCCGAGCTCGGCGCCGCGGCCCCGGTCCGGGCCGGTCGCCTGCTCGGGCTCGGCGTCGCCACGGCCGCGATCACCGCCCTCGTGCCGATGTTCTTCGGCAGGGAAGCCCTGTACTCCGAGTTCTTCGAGGCCACCGTCCCGGTGCTCGGCCACGTCGAGTTCGTCACCGCCACGTTCTTCGACATCGGCGTGTACCTCGTGGTCGTCGGCCTCGTGCTCGACGTCCTCCGCAGCCTCGGCGCCGAGGTCGACCGGCAGCGGCTCGAGGACGCCTCGACGCCCGTGCAGGACATGACCGAAGCCCCCACCCCGGAAGGGAGCGCCACGTGACCGTCACCCTCGTGCTCGTCATCGCGATGGCGGTGCTGTTCTCCTGCGGGGTCTACCTGCTCCTCGAACGCTCGCTGACCCGGATGCTGCTCGGCTTCCTCCTGCTCGGGAACGCCCTCAACCTGCTGCTCCTCGTGATGTCCGGTGCTGCCGGCAACCCGCCGATCGGCAAGACCTCCGAAGGCATCACGGACCCGCTCCCCCAGGCGTTCGCCCTGACCGCGATCGTCATCACCTTCGCCGTGAGCGCGTTCCTGTTGGCCCTCATCCACCGCTCGTGGAAGCTCTCCCGCGCCGACGAGGTCGAGGTCGACGAGGCCGACGTCGCGATCGGTCGGGAACGCGACGAACCCGCGGACGAAGACCCCGAGACCACCACCGACGCAGAACAGGAGGCGACCCGATGACCTGGCTCGTCCCGCTCCTCGTCCTCGTCCCGCTGCTCGGCGCCGCGGTCGCGCTCGGACTCCTCAACCACCAGAAGCTGCAGCGCGCGATCACCGTCGTGGTGCTCGTCGTCGCCCTGGCCGTCGCCGCGACCCTCATGGTGCTCGTCGACCAGCACGGCACGATCGTGGTGCAGGTCGGCGGGTGGGACGCGCCGTACGGCATCTCGCTCGTGGTCGACCGGCTGAGCGCGCTGCTCCTCACCGTGAGCGCGAGCGTGCTCCTCGTCGTCCTGCTCTTCTCGATCGGTCAGGGGCTCGCGGCCGACGACGGCGAGGCGCCGGTCACGATCTTCTACCCGACGTACCTCGTGCTCGCCGCCGGTGTGCTCGACTCCTTCATCGCCGGGGACCTCTTCAACCTGTACGTCGCGTTCGAGATGCTGCTGGTGGCGAGCTACGTGCTCATCACCCTCGGTGGGAGCGAACAGCGCGTGCGGGCTGGCACCACGTACATCGTCACGAGCCTCATCGCGTCGGCGATCTTCCTCGCGGCGATCGGCCTCGTGTACGGCGCCACCGGCACGGTCAACATCGCCCAGATCAGCGAGCGGATGGCCGCCCTGCCCGAGCACGTGCAGCTGCTCCTCCACACGATGCTGCTCATCGGGTTCGGCATCAAGGCCGCCGTCTTCCCGCTGGCGTTCTGGCTGCCGGACTCCTACCCGACCGCGCCGGCTCCGGTGACGGCGGTGTTCGCGGGCCTGCTGACGAAGGTCGGCATCTACGCGATCATCCGGCTCGAGACGATCATCTTCCCGAGGCCGCAGCTCAACACCGTGCTCCTCGTCGTGGCGATCCTGACGATGGTGGTGGGTGTGCTCGGTGCGGTGTCGCAGACCGACGTGAAACGACTGCTGTCCTTCACGCTCATCAGCCACATCGGGTTCATGGTGATGGGCGTCGGCCTCGGTTCGGTCGCCGGGACGGCCGCCGCGGTGTTCTACACGGTCCACCACATCGTCGTGCAGACGACGCTCTTCCTGGTCTCCGGGCTGATGGAACGCGTCGGCGGGACGACCTCGACCCGATCGCTCGGCGGGCTGCTCAAGGCCGCCCCGCTGCTCGCCGCGCTCTACCTCGTGCCGGCGTTCAACCTCGGTGGCATCCCGCCGTTCTCCGGCTTCATCGGCAAGCTCGGCCTCTTCCGTGCCGCGGCGATCGACGGCTCGCCCCTCGCCTACGCGACGGTCGCCGCCGGTGTCGTGACGAGCCTCCTGACCCTGTACGCGCTCATGCGCGTCTGGGACGCCGCGTTCTGGCGTCCGAAGCCCGCGGCCGAGGCAGCTGCCCCGCACGCGAGCACCGCAGAGCCGCACGCCCACCTGCGGTCGCCGGAACCGGCGCCGCTGACCGTGTCCGAGGACACGGGCAAGGCGTTCCACCCAGGAGGCTCGGTGACGGTCACCGACGCACCGCACGCGAGTCGCGCCTCCAGTCCGGAGACCGCACCGACGGCCACGCAGGACGGTGTCGGTGAGGCCCCCACGCGCGTGAAGCTGCCGCGCATGCTGGTCGGCGTGACGACCGTCGCCGTCCTCGGGTCGGTCGCCCTGACCGTCGTGGCCGGCCCGCTGTACGGCTACGCGACCCGCGCGGCGGAGTCGCTCGAGTCCCCGGACCGCTACGTGCAGGCCGTGCTCGGGGGGACGCGATGACCGCGGACAGCACCCGGCGGATCACGAACGCGCGGCGCATCGCCGTCGCGTGGCGCTACGACGTCCCGCTCGTCGCCGGGCTGACCGTGCTCTGGGCGCTGCTCTGGGGTTCGTGGACGCCGCTGACCCTGCTGTGCGGGATCGTCGTCGCGCTGCTCGTGACGCAGTTGCTGCCGCTGCCGCCGGTGCCGCTGTCCGCCCGGTTCTCGATCCCGCACGCCGCGTGGTTCCTGGTGGTGTGGTCGGGACTGGTCGTGCTCGCCTCGTTCCGGGTCGCCTGGGTCGCGCTCCGCCCCCGCGGGGTCCGGCGGAGTTCGATCACGCTCGTCCAGCTCCACACCACCTCCGAGATGACGTTCACCCTGGCGACGCTCGCGATCTCCCTCGTGCCGGGGTCCTACGTCGCCGACGTCGACCTGCGACGCCGCCGGCTGCTCCTGCACGTCCTCGACACCGAGCGGGTCGAGCAGGTCGAAGCGGCCCGCCGCGAGGCCCTCGGCATCGAGACGCTCGTCATCCGGGCGCTCGGGTCGAAGCAGGACCTCTCCGAACTGTCCGAACCCCTGCCGGAGGTCACGCGATGAGCGCCGCAGTCGTCGTCATGGGGATCGCGATCGCCCTGGTGCTCGCGCTGCTCGGGGCCACCCTCGTGCTCGCCGTCCTCCGCATCGTGCGGGGCCCGACCATCCTCGACCGGATGATCGGCTCGGACATGGTGCTGACGACCGCGCTCGTGGTGATCGGTGCCGCGATGGTGATCCGGCGTGACCTGACCGCCGTGCCCGTCCTCGTGGTGATCGCCGCGACGAGCGTCTTCGCCACGATCGCCGTCGCCCGTGCGGTCACCCCGTCCTCCGATCCGTCCGACGAGGGGCTGACCGTGACCACGCCCGAGCACGCCGACGACCAGGAGCGTCCCCAGTGATCGACATCATCCAGGGGTTCATCGACGGCGCCGGGGTCCGCGCGTGGATCGCCGTCGGGCTGCTGCTCGTCGGGGCGGTGCTGTCGCTCGGCGCCGGCGTCGGGATCGTCCGGTTCCCCGACCCGCTCGTCCGGCTGCACGCGATGGCGAAGCCGCAGGTGCTCGGGCTGGCGTTCGCCCTCGCCGCGATCGTCGTCGCCGTGTGGACGTGGACGGCGCTGTGGGTCGTCCTGCCGATCATGGTGTTCCAGCTGTTCCTCGTGCCGGTGTCGACGCACATGATCGCCCGCGCGGGGCTGCGGGCGGACGACTACCGCCACGAGGACCTGCTGGTCGACGACACGGAGTCGTGACCAGGTGACGGACTGGAGGCGCGGTGCGGGCCCGCACCGTCCCTCCAGGCCGTCAGGCGGTCACGCGTGTGCGCGACGCGACAGCACGAGGTTCGCCGCCGCGGCGAGCACGACGACCGCCGCGGACGCGGCCGGCAGCAGCATCGCGGCGTCGGCCCCGTGCTGCTGGGCGACGTCGCCCGTGATCGCCGACGCGATGGACTGCCCCACGATCACGGCGGAACCGAGGATCGTCATGGTGGTGGCCGAGCGCCCGACGGGTGAGCGGTCGGAACCGAGGCTGTACTGCGCGACCAGGGTCGGACCGATCCCGATCCCCATCACCGCGAGCACGACGCCCACGGCGATGACGGAACCGGCCTGCGAGAACCAGACGGCACCGCCGAGCAGCACCACACCGAACACGAGCCACCGCCACCCGAGGGCGAACCCGCGCGGGAACGCGGCGGAGCCGAGGGCAAGCCCCGCGGAGCCGATGCCCATCAGTCCGTAGAGCAGCCCCGCCTGCGAGGGCTCGCCGTGGGTCTCCATGAAGGCGGTCAGCGCGGTGAGCGTCGAGCCGAAGAACAGGCCGACGCCGAGGATCCCGAGGACCACCACGACGAGCCGGGGCCGCAGGAGCTGACGGGCCGGGGCCTGCTCGAGCTCCTCGTGCCGGCCGACGACGAGCTTGCCGGTCGGGTGCAGCGCGAACGCCGTGACGAAGACGAACGTCAGCGCGGAGGCACCGGCGACGGCGACCCACGGGGCGATCGCACTCGCGAGGATCCCGACGAGGAACGGGCCGATGATGAACACGGTCTCGTCGGCCGCGGACTCGTACGCCATCGTGCCGCTGAGGACCTTGCCGCGACGTGCCGGGGCCATCCGCTGTCCGATGATCGCGACGAGTCGGGTCCGGGACATCGGGGCGACCTGGGGCGCCGAGGCCCCGATGCAGAACGCGAGCGCGAGCACGGCGACGTCCGGCGCGGTGCCGTCCACCACGAACGGGAACACCCCGAGCAGCGCGGCGTTCACCAGGCCGACGGGGACGAGCACGTTCCGCTGGCCGAAGCGATCCGCGGCGGCACCGACCAGCGGGCCGAAGACCGCGGCGCCGATGCCGACCGACGCGGAGTTGACGCCGCCGAGCGCCACGGACTCGCGCGCGGAGACGACGAGCGTCAGCACGCCGACGACCATCATCGCGAAGGGGAGCCGGGCGACGAACGCGACGGGGAAGTACCAGCGTCCGGCGTGGGCGACGAGCGAGCGGTCGTCGGTGGTCGCGGGCGCGGGCGCCGTGGAACTGGTGTGGAGCATGGAGGTGTGCCTTCTCGGCCCGGCCGGGGATCTCCTGGGGCGGACCCATCGGGTGCCGCCGTTGTCCGTCGGGGTGCCGACGGCCGGTAGATACACACTGCGTGTTGGTGGAGCGGCCCCAGGGTACCAGCGGTAACGGTTCGTCACCCGGGGCCCGGTGCCACGGGCGTCCTCCTATCGTGGCCGCCATGGAACAGCGACGCATGGGGCGGACGGGGGCTCCCGTCAGCGCGCTGACCCTGGGGAGCCGTGCCGTGTCGACGGTCGCCGAGCGGGACGTGGACGACGCCGTCCGACTCGTCCACGAGGCGCTCGGGCGCGGGGTCACCGCGGTGGACGTGTCCGACGCGGAGGGGGCGGGCCTCGCCGAGACCGTCCTCGGTGCCGCACTCGGCGACCGCCGCGACGACGTGTTCCTGGCGGTGCGGTTCGGGGACCCGGTCGACCGAGATCCGTCGCACCACGGCAACGGACGGCGGTGGATGTTCCGCGCGGTCGAACGGAGTCTCGAACGGCTCGGCACCGACGTCATCGACCTCTACCAGCCGGCGCACCCGGACCCGGCGACCTCGCTCGACGAGACCCTCGACGCGCTCGCCGACCTCGTCACGCAGGGCAAGATCCGCGCCTTCGGGATCCCGGGCTTCCCGGCCGAGGAGCTCGTCGAGGCGCAGTGGCTCCGGTCGGGCGGGAAGAGTGCCAGCGCGACGCACGCGCCGTACTCGATCCTCACCCGGACGGCGGAGCGGACGACCTTCCCGGTCGCCCGACGGTTCGGGCTCGGTGTGCTCGCGGCCGCGCCCCTCGCGGGTGGCTGGCTCGCGGGTGCGTACCGGAACGGCACCGTGCAGCCCCGGTCGCCGCGGGTGGTGGAGCAGCCGCACGCGTACGACATCGGCGCCCCGGCGAACCGGCGGAAGCTCGACGTCGCCGACCGCCTGGGGCACCTCGCGGACGAGTCCGGGCTCACCCTGCTCGAGCTCGCGGTGGGGTTCGCACTGACCCACCCGGACGTGTCGAGCGTGGTGATCGGTCCGCGGACGGTCTCGCACGTCGACGCGTACGCGCAGGCGGCCGAGGTGGTGCTCGACGACGAGGTGCTCGACGCGATCGACCAGGTCGTGCCGCCGGGGACGCACGTGCTGGAACGCGACACGGGGGTGGAGCTGCCCGGGCTCAGCCGGGAGCGGCTCCGCGGACGCGTCCTCACCCACTGACGCGAGGACCCCGTCAGCGGGAGGCGGTCAGCGGTACGCGACCGTGCTGACCGCGGCGTGCGCGATCATGACCGGCAGCGCCAGTGCGTGCGGGAGCCGAGCGGCGGCGCGCTCGAGCCGGCCGAGCACGCCGTCGAGGGCGAGCGGCTGGCGGGTGGCGCCGGTCGCGTCGGCGGTGCCGTTGGTCCGTGCGGGAGCGACCGGGCGGGCGGTCGTGGTGCGGGCGGTGCGGGGCTGCAGGATCGCGGTCATGGTCGGACCTCCGGGTCGGAGCCGCCCCTCGCGGCTCGTGGTACACAACATATTGGACAACAGTTCTCATGTCAACTGCTATGTCACGCGGTCTCGACGACTCCCGCGTCGTAGGATCTCGACCATGGTGGAGATCTCGCGTCCGAGCCCGACCGACCTCCTCACGATCGGCGAGGTCGTCGCCCGGACCGGGGTCGCGGCGTCGGCCCTGCACTTCTACGAGCGCAAGGGCCTCATCCACCCCGAGCGCACCGCCGGCGGCACCCGCCTCTACCCACGACACGTCGAGCGGCGCATCGCGATCATCCAGGTCGCCAAGCGGCTCGGGATCCCGCTCAGCGAGGTCGCGGAGCAGTTCGAGACGCTGCCGTCCGACCGCATGCCGTCGCTGCGGGACTGGAACCGCCTGAACGAGCGGTGGCGGGCACGACTCCGCGCCCGGCAGCTCGAACTGGAGCGCCTGCAGGAGGAGATGACGCAGTGCATCGGCTGCGGCTGCGTGTCGCTGAACGCCTGCCTCGTGATGAACCCGGGCGACGAGCTCGGTGCCGAGGGGCACGGAGCCCGGCGGTTGCTGCCGATCGAAGACGAGGTGCCGGACCGGACCGTCTGACGGCCAGGAGGGACGGTGCGGGCCCGACCCGCGCCTCCAGGCCGTCGACCGGTCGCGTCGCGGTCAGCGCGTCGCGTCGCGCAGGTGGCCGTCGATGCGCGTGAGCGTCGCGAACGTCGTCGCCACACCCTCGTCGTCGCCCCCGAGCGCCTGCCGGAGCATGCCGGCCCAGTGCGCGTGCAGCCGTTCGATGCTGCCCGCGGCGAGCTCGGTCGAGTACAGCTGCACGGTCCGGGCGTCGTCCGGGTCGGGCCGGCGCTCGACCATCCCCTTCGCCACGAGCGACCCGACCGCGACGCTGAGGTTGCTGCGCTTGAGGGCCGTCGCCTCGGCCACCGCGCTCGGCGTCGACCCGGGGTTCCGGTCGACCCAGCGCATCACGAGGGCCTCGGTGCCGGTGAGCGGCACGATGTCGAGCGACCTCGCACCGTGCGGGTCGATCTCGCGCGAGATCCGGAGCACGACGTCGGCGAGCTCGGCGAGGAGGTCGTCGGACGGCTCGGATCCCATGCCGTCACCCTACCGACGTCCCGCATCAGTTATGCTTTCATAATCATGACCACGGACACCGGCTCCATCCGCGCGCACGCCGCGACACCCACGACCCGACAGCAGGGCATCACCACCGGCCTGCTGCTCGTGCTCGGCCTGCTGAGCGCCGTCGCGCCCTTCGCGACCGACCTCTACCTGCCGGCCTTCCCGCAGATGACCACCGAACTGCAGGCGTCGGCGACGACCGTGCAGCTCACCCTCACCGCGTTCCTCGTCGGCGTGACCGCGGGACAGCTCGTCTTCGGGCCACTGTCCGACCGGTTCGGCCGGGTGCCGCCGCTCCTCGCCGGTGCCGCACTGTGCGTGCTCGCGAGCGCCGCGGCCGTGCTCGCGCCGAACGTCGGCGTGCTCGTCGTCGCCCGGCTGCTGCAGGGCCTCGGCGGTGCGGCCGGCATGGTGATCGGTCGCGCGGTGATCTCCGACCTCGCGACGGGCAAGCCGGCGGCGCGGGCGTTCTCGCTCATGATGATCGTCGGCGGGGTCGCCCCGGTGGTCGCGCCCCTGCTCGGTGGGCTCCTCACCGGGCCGATCGGCTGGCGCGGGCTCCTCACCATCGTGCTCGGTCTGTCGGTCCTCATGCTCGTGGCGGTGCTCGCCGTGGTCCGCGAGACGCACCTGCGGTCGCGCCGCGATGCCCTGCGCGCCGAGCGACGGGCGTCCGGCGCGACGGGCACGCCGCTGCGGGCGCTCCGCTCCCGGACGTTCGTCGGGTACACCGCGGTGTTCGGCTTCGCGTTCGCCGTGATGATGGCGTACATCTCCGCGTCGCCGTTCCTGTACCAGGACATGCTCGGGCTCGGCACCGTGGGCTACGGTCTCGCGTTCGGCTGCAACGCCCTCGCACTGATGGGCGTGAGCATCCTCTCGGCGAAGCTCACGGCGACCCGATCGGTCACCGGGGTGCTCGCGCTCGGCATCGTCCTCGTGCTGGCCTCGACCGTCGCGTTCGCGCTGCTCGTCGTCACGTCGGCACCGGTGTTCTGGCTCGCCGTCCCGCTGTTCACCGCCGTGGGGTCGCTCGGCCTCGTGCTCGGCAACGCGACCGCACTCGCGCTCGGGGCGGTGCCGCAGGCTGCCGGGAGCGCCTCGGCGGTGCTGGGTGCCCTGCAGTTCGGGCTCGCGGCGCTCGTGTCGCCGCTCGTGAGCATCGGCGGCGAGGGCACGGCGGCGCCGCTCGCGGTCGTGATGCTCGCGGCCGCGGTGGTCGCCGTGGTGGCGCTGCTGGCCGCGCGCGGTCGGCGCGGTGTCAGCGCGTGACCTCGCGCTGCGCCGCAGGGCCCCGGGGTCGCAGGAACGGGATCTTCGGCATGAGCCAGTCGACCCACACCACCCGCACGCCCGGCGCGACGGCGAGCGCCCACAGGATCGACGCGGCGGCGTCCGTCGGGTAGTGCACGGCGTCGATCGACACCGCGAAGAACACGACGACGATCGCCACGACCCCGAGCCCCAGCGCGAGGCGGTGCCACCGGGTGTCGCGGAGCAGCCAGATGAGCGCGATGACGAACGCGGTGATGTAGACCGTGTGCCCGCTCGGGTAGCCGGGGTCCGGCTGCACCGGGAACGGGTGCGGCAGCACGGCGACGTCCGGACGTGCCCGGTGCACGATCTCCTTGACGACGGCGGACGGCACCCACGTGATCGCGATCGTGCCCCCGAACGCCAGCGCCGGGCGGAGGTCGCGGGTCCGCCACCAGATCACCGCGACGACCACGACCGTGATCCCGATCGCCGGGGCGGGACTGATGACGTGGTAGACCGCCGTCGTGAACGCCCCGAGGGCGCCGGTGTGCAGCCCGTTGAGCGCCTTCGAGAGCCCGAGGTCGACCGTGCCGAGGGTGAACCCGACGATCGTGATGAGGACGACGGCGACGACGGCGATCGCCACCGACGCGAGCGGGTAGCGGCTCCGGTCGAGGATCCCGTACTCGTCGGACGCTCGTCGGCGGGGGCGGAGATCGTGGTCGGACATCCGCCCATCGTCGCAGGTGCGGCGTCCGGGCGGCCCCGAGTTCGGTGTCGGACGATCAGAGGTCGCTCAGTGAACGGCGGGGATCAGCCGCCAGGACTAGACACGAAGGCATGACAACCGTTGCCGAGAACATCGTCGCCACCCTCCGTCAGAACGACGTCGAACGGGTCTACGGTCTCCCCGGGGACTCCCTCAACGGCTTCACCGACGCGCTGCGCAAGGACGGCACGATCCGGTGGGAGCACGTCCGCCACGAGGAGGCGGCCGCGTTCGCCGCCTCCGCCGAGGCCGAGCTGACCGGGAACCTCGCCGTGTGTGCGGGCAGCTGCGGTCCCGGCAACCTGCACCTGATCAACGGCCTCTACGACGCGAACCGCTCCCGCGTGCCGGTCCTCGCGATCGCTGCGCACATCCCCACGGCGGAGATCGGTTCCGGCTACTTCCAGGAGACCCACCCGCAGGAGCTGTTCCGCGAGTGCTCGGTCTACGTCGAGTACGTCGCCGACCCGTCCCAGATGCCGCGCCTGCTCGAGATCGCGATGCGCGCTGCGGTCGAGAAGCGCGGTGTCGCCGTGCTCGTCATCCCGGGCGACGTGCTCCTCGCCGAGGCCGTCGCGCCCCGCGTCACGACCATCGAGCGCGCCGAGCCGCGGATCATCCCCGCACAGGCCGAGCTGGAGCGCACCGCGCAGCTGCTCAACGGCGCCGACAAGGTCACCATCCTCGCCGGCGCCGGCGTCGCGGGCGCCCACGACGAGGTCATCGCCCTCGCCGAACGTCTGCAGGCCCCGATCGTGCACGCCCTGCGCGGCAAGGAGCACATCGAGTGGGACAACCCGTACGACGTCGGCATGACCGGGCTCCTCGGCTTCGCCTCCGGGTACCGCGCGATGGAGGACGCCGACGTGGTCCTCATGCTCGGCACGGATTTCCCGTACCAGCAGTTCTTCCCCGCGAAGGCGAAGCACGTGCAGGTCGACATCCGCGGCGAACAGCTCGGCAAGCGGCACCCGGTCGACATCGGCCTGGTGGGCACCGTCAAGGACACGGCGCTCGCCCTCATCCCGCTGCTCGACGGCTCCAAGCCCACGAAGCACCTGCAGGACGCACTGCAGCACTACCGGAAGACCCGTGCGAAGCTCGACGACCTGGCCGTGCCGGCCGGCAAGCACAAGCCGCTGCACCCGCAGTACGTCGCGCGTGCGCTCGACCGGCTCGCCGACCAGGACGCCGTGTTCATCCCCGACGTCGGCTCCCCCGTCGTGTGGGCGTCGCGGTACCTCACCATGAACGGCGACCGGCGACTGATCGGGTCGTTCGTGCACGGCACGATGGCGAACGCGGTGCCGCAGGCGATCGGTGCGCAGGCGGCGTTCCCCGACCGGCAGGTCATCGCCATGGCCGGCGACGGCGGCCTCGCGATGCTGCTCGGCGAGCTCATCACGATCGTGCAGAACAAGCTGCCCGTGAAGATCGTCGTGTTCGACAACTCGTCCCTGAACTTCGTCGAGCTCGAGATGAAGGCGGCCGGGTTCGTCACCTACGGCACCGAGCTGCAGAACCCCGACTTCGCGAAGGTCGCCGAGGCGATCGGCATCGCGGGCTTCCGCGTCGACGAGTCCGACCAGCTCGAGGACGCGCTCGCCGCCGCCCTCGCGCACGACGGCCCCGCGCTCGTGTCGGTGAAGGCCGACCGTCAGGAGCTCTCGATGCCGCCGGCGGTGACCCTCGAGCAGGCGAAGGGCTTCACGCTCTACGCGATCCGCACCGTGCTGTCCGGCCGCGGCGACGAGCTGCTCGACCTCGCGTCGACGAACTTCCGCCAGTTCATCTGACCGACGACGGCGGCGCGGGTCAGGACTCCGCGCCGCCCTCGGCGACGATGTCCGGCGCCGGGTCGAGCGAGGCGCGGACCACGGCGTCGAGCGCGGAGACGATCCGGTCGAGGTCGAGCGAGGGGCCGTCCCCGGCGATGTCCGGGGTCGCCGGGACGTGCACGAAGCCGGCGCGGAAGCCCTCGCGGTCGGCGAAGGACATGAGCTCGTAGAACACCTGGTTGCAGGTGAACGTCCCCGCCGTGTTGGACACCGCCGCGGGGACGCCGGCCGCCCGGACGTCCCGGACGATCCGCTTGATCGGCAGTCCGCTGAACGCTGCCGGGGCACCGAACGGGTCGATCGGCTCGTCCACCGGTTGCGCGCCCGCGTTGTCCGGGATCCGGGCGTCCATGACGTTGATCGCGACGCGCTCCGGTGTCACCGCGGCCCGTCCGGCGGCGAGCCCGGTCGCGATGACGACGGCGGGACGGTGCTTCGCGATCGCCGCCGCGAGCCGCGACCGCTCCTCGGCGAAGACCACCGGCAGCTGCTCGACGACGAGCGTCGCCGGTCCGTCCCACGTGGCCGCGAGCCGCTGCGCGGCTTCCCACGATGGGTTCACGGCGTCGCCGCCGAACGGTTCGAAGGCGGTCAGCAGGACGGTCGGTTCGGTCGCGTCAGCCACGTCCTCATCGTAGGGACCTGCGGGCCGGGAGGCGCGGTGCGGAGCCGACCCGTCCCTCCCGTCACGGCCGTCACCCCGCTGGCGCGGTGCGC
This sequence comes from Curtobacterium sp. 320, assembly GCF_031455235.1. Classification (NCBI taxonomy): domain Bacteria; kingdom Bacillati; phylum Actinomycetota; class Actinomycetes; order Micrococcales; family Microbacteriaceae; genus Curtobacterium; species Curtobacterium sp. 320. The sequence continues at coordinate 189,723 of NZ_JAVDSI010000005.1, forward strand.
CGGGACCGGCGGGTGGGGCCCGCCTCCCGTTCGTCGGATGGTCACCATCCGAGCGGCGCACCGTCCTCCAGGAAGACACCTGTCGGACCGTCCGGGCCCGCGGCCGCCGCCGCGGCGACCGTCGCCGCACTGACCTCGACCGGACGGCCGTGCGGGTTCGGAACACCCCCGAACTCGGTCGCGGTGTACCCGGGCTCGACCGCGACGAAGTGGACCTCCGGCACGGCACGGGCGTACTGCACGGTGAGCATCGACACCGCCGCCTTGCTCGCGCCGTAGACGATCGCCTGGTACTGCGACGCCGGCTTCTCCGGGTCGTGGTTGGCCGCGAACGAACCGAGCGCACTCGAGATGTTCACGACGATCGGGGCGGCCGAGGACCGCAGCAGCGGCAGCGCGGCCTCGGTCGTGCGGACGACGCTCACGGCGTTCGTGTCGAACACCTCGAGCGCCTCCGGTCCGTCCAGCCCGAGCTTGCCGATGCCGGCGTTGTTCACCAGCACGTCGAGCCCGCCGGCAGCGCCGATGGTCGCGAACGCCGCGGCGACCGAGGCGTCGTCCGTGACGTCGAGCTGCACGGCACGGACCGCGTTCGGTCCCGTGCTGATCTCGTGGGCCACCGCGTGGCCGGTGTCGAGGTCGCGGGCGCCGATCCACACGGTGTGGCCGGCGGCGGCGAGCTGGCGGGCGGTCTCCTTGCCGAGGCCGCGTGTGGCCCCGGTGACGAATGTCGTTGTCATGGCCCCAGCGTCGCTCCGGCGAGCGCCCTCGGGGAGCCGTCCCGCTGTCGTAGGACTGCTGGACCCAGGACAGCGGGCGCGACGGGTCGCAGACTGGAGCCGTGGAACACACCGAGTTCGGCCGTACCCTCCGTCGGCTGCGCGACCACGTCGCGCCGGACACGGTCGGCGTCGTCGCGGGGAACCGTCGGCGCGCGGCCGGCCTCCGTCGCGAGGAGCTCGCCGCCCTCGCCGGGATCTCGGCCGACTACCTCACCCGGCTCGAGCAGGGGCGGGCGACCTCGCCGTCCGCCCAGGTGGTCGAGGCGCTGGCACGCTCGCTCCGGGTCGCGGACGCGGAGCGCGAGCTGCTGTTCCGGCTCGCTGGGCACGCCGCCCCGGGCGCCGACGTCGTGCCCTCGCGGATCCCGCCGAGCGTGCAGCGGCTGCTCGACCGACTGTCGGACACCCCGGTCGCGGTGCTCGACGCCGCCGGCACGATCCTCACTGCGAACGGGCCGTACGACGCGCTGATGGGGCCGGTCGGTGCGCTCCGTGGGAACGAGCGGAACACCGCGTGGCGCCACCTCGTCGGTCCGGGCAGCCGAGCGGTGCACTCGGACGCCGAGCAGCGGGCGTTCGAGGCCTCGGTCGTCGCCGAGCTCCGGCTCACGGTCGCCCGGTACCCGCTCGACCGCGGGCTGCGGCAGCTCGTGCGGGACCTCCGTGCAGCGAGCGAGCGGTTCGTCGAGCTGTGGGACACCGGCGACACCGCACCGCCACGGAGCTCCGGCCGGCGCAAGGTCGTGGAGCACCCGGCGGTGGGCCGGATCGCCCTCGACTGCGACACCCTGCGGATCGCGACCGATGACCTGACGGTGCTCGCGTACACCGCGGAGCCGGGCAGTGCCGATGCCGAGCGGCTGGCGCTGGCGGTCGTGCTCGGGACGCAGTCGCTCGTCGGGTGACCGACCCGTCCGGGACGCCGACGTTCCGTCGTGTATCCACAGGGCTCGGCGTGCGGTCGATGGCTGTGGAACGCTTGCCGGATGCTCATCGCCTACGTCGATGAATCGTACGATCGGGACTACTACTTCATCGGCGCGGCGATCGCCACGTTCGAGCAGTGGGAAGTCGTGGCGGAACGGTTCGCCGAGATCCGCCGTCGAACCGCTCGTGAACACGGCACGGCAGACGACATCGAGTTCCACGGTCACGAACTCATGGGTGGCAACGGCCCCTGGCGTGCGCTCCGTGGCCGCCACCGCGAGGCAGCGGGTGTCTCGACCGCTGTACTCGGAGCCACGGCGGAGTGCGGGGTCCGTTACGTCTTCCGAGGTCGTCGACGTCGCACGGCTCAACGCACGGTTCCGCTACCCCCGGACGCCGCACGCCGTCGTGTTCGGTCACCTGCTCGAACAGGTCGACGACTACGCCGCGCACCAGGATCCCGACGAGCAGGCGATCGTCGTCGCCGACGAGATCACGACCCAGGCCGACCACCAGCGCGCGTTCTCGGGGTACCAGGAGTTCGGGACGACGGGCGAACGCCCATCGCGGCTCAGACACATCTCGGCCCCGATCAACTTCGCGTCCTCGCGGCTGAGCGAAGGCCTGCAGGCAGTCGATCTGGCTGTGTACGTGCACTTCCGGCGGCAGCGCGTCGACAACCCGCATCCCGCCGCCCGCAGGACGCTCGACCGGCAGTGGCGTCTGATCGCCCCCGCAATCGCACACGACCAGAACTGGGTGCCGTGACGAACGGCCCGACCAAGAACGAAGGCCCCGCGAGCGGGGCCTTCGGCTGGCGACGTTCCGGGAACCGGCCCGTCGTCCTCCCATCATAGGCGTCGACACGGAGCGGCGCGAGAAGGCCGGCGGTCGGTAGGGTGGCGCCATGAAGACGACCGTCCTGGCTGCCGTCCGCCTCGCGCTCGCGGCCGCGTCCGTCGCCGGGGTCGTCACCCAGGTCGTGCTGAGCGTGCGGGTGGACTTCAGCCTCGTGAACGTCTTCAGCTACTTCACGATCCTCGGCAACCTCTACGCCAGCACCGTGTTCGTGATCGGCGCCGTCCGGCTCCTGCGGGGTGTCCCGTCGTCGCGCGGGTGGGAGGTCGCGCGCGGCGCCGCGGTCGTCTACCTGGCGTTCGTCGGCATCGTGTTCAACACGCTGCTGGCCGGTGCGGACCTCGGCGAACTCCTGCCGTGGGTGAACGTCGTGCACCACATGGTGATCCCGGCGGCCGTCGTGGTCGACTGGTTCGTGGACCGTCCGCGCCACCGGCAGCCGTTCACCATGGTCTGGGCGGCCGCGATCGTGCCCGCCGTCTACACCGCGTACACGCTCATCCGCGGCGCGCTCGTCGGGTTCTACCCCTACCCGTTCTTCAACCCGGCCCGCGTGGGCGGGTACGGCGGCGTCGCGCTGTACTGCGCGGCGCTGCTCGTCGGCTTCCTCGTGATCGCCGTGCTCGTGCGCGCATCGGGCAACGCCATGGCCCGGCGGACGGCGGTCGTCGGGTCGCGCTGATCGGCACGCCCGACGACCACCCCGACGTCAGTCCTCGACGTCGAAGACCACGACGCGTTCGCTCGCGCCCTGGATGTACGCGGCGACGGGCTGATGCTCCTCGTGCGGCAGGTACCCAGCGAGCGCCGCGCGGTCCCGGAACCGGACGACGAGCATCCAGTCGAAACCGCCCTCGAGCCCCTCGGTGCTGATGCTCTCGCCTGACCGCACGGACTCGACCCCGTCGATCCGCGGCAGGTGCTCGCGCACGATGGCATCGGCCTGCACCGACCGGTCGGCCGCCTCGCCGTCCCAGGCGACGAGGACCACGTGTGTCGTCCCGCTCATCGTGTCCTCCTAGAAGGCCGGGGTGCCGCCGGCGATGGTGATCGTCGACCCGGACTGGTAGCTGGACTCGGGGCTGACGAGGTGCACGTACGCGGCAGCGAGTTCGGCGGGCTGACCGGGGCGGCCGAACGGCGACTGCTCGCCGAAGTGCGCCACGGTCTGGGCGTCGTCGGACCCCGGCTGGAGGGGCGTCCACACCGGTCCCGGAGCGACCGAGTTCACGCGGATGCCCTTCGGTGCGAGCTGCTGCGCGACGGCCTCGGTGAAGAGCTTGATCGCGCCCTTGGACACCGCGTAGTCGATCTTGTCCGGCGACGGCGTGCTCGCCTGGATCGACCCGGTGGTGACGATCGTGGATCCCGGCTCGAGGTGCGGCACGGCGGCCTTGGTCAGCCAGAAGAGCGAGTAGATGTTCGTCTTGAAGGTCGAGTCGAAGTGCTCGGTGGTAAGCGTGAGGATGTCGTCGTTGCTGTCCATCCGCCCGGCGACCATGACGAGGGTGTCGAGGCCACCGAACTCGTCGACGGCCTTCTGGACGAGGTCGGTGCAGTACTGCTCGTCGGAGATGTCGCCGGGGAAGAGCACCGCACGACGCCCTTCGCCCTCGAGCAGGTCGCGCACCTGTTCGGCGTCCTCCTGCTCGTCGGGCAGGTAGGAGAGGACGAGGTTGGCGCCCTCGCGGGAGAGTGCGATGGCGGCGGCGCGGCCGATGCCCGAGTCGGCGCCGGTGACGATGCCCCGGAAACCCTTCAGGCGACCGAGCCCGACGTAGCTCTCCTCGCCGTGGTCGGGCTTCGGGTCCATCTTCCACGCGGCCCCCGGGAGCGACTGCTCCTGCTCCGGGTACGGCGGGGCGGGGTAGAGGGTCTTCGGATCGCGCTTGTCGTACTGGCTCATGCGCTCCACGATGCCCGGCGTCCCCTCCGCGACGGCTCAGGCCCCAGGCACGGCCAGCCCGCGGATGTGTGGATCGCGAAGTACCTGCAAACCGACCCGGCACATGCTCCGAATGCACTGTGGGCGTCATGAGCGCCCGGACCGGCGCACCGGCGTTCCGGCCCTCGTTGAGAGAGAGGTCGCATCATGACCAGCAACGCAGCAACGAACCGCACCGCCAACGGCTCCACCTGGACGCAGAAGGGCGCCCTGGTCTTCGGGGTCGTCTTCCTCATCGTCGGCATCGCCGGGTTCATCCCCGGACTCACGATGGACATGGGCACGATGTCGGTGGCCGGCCACGGCTCGATGGCACTCCTGCTCGGCACGTTCCAGGTGTCCGTGCTCCACAACATCGTCCACCTGCTGTTCGGCGTCGTCGGGCTCCTCGCGGCCCGCAGCGCTCGCGGCGCCCGGCTCTACCTGCTCGTCGGCGGGATCGTCTACGCGGTCCTGTTCGTCTACGGCCTGTTCACCGCCGGCATGGCCGACCCGGCGAACTTCGTGCCGCTCAACAGCGCCGACAACGTCCTGCACCTGGTGCTCGCCGTCGCGATGATCGTGCTCGGCCTGCTGCTCCCCCGCGTCGGCGCCCGTCGGGTCTGACCCGACCGTCGGCGGTCCTCCCGCCGACAGCACCCACGACCGGAGCCGGTCTGGGCCACGCGATCAGGTGGTCCAGGCCGGCTCCTCGTCGTTCCGGGAAGCGGTCGCCTCAGCGCGCGGTCGCGCTCCCGAGCACCAGGTCCCGCACCTGCGCAGCGGCACCGAGCGCCACGGCGTCGGACCCCAGCGACGACAGGGCCAGCCGGATCGGCGCCCCGCTCACCGGCGGCTCCAGGGCGATGGCGGTGCTGATGGCCGGCTCGAGCAGGTCCCAGGACCGCGCGATCCCGCCGCCGATGACGATGGTCGTCACGTCGAGGATCCCCGCCGTCAGCAGGGCAGCACGCGCCAGCCCCCAGCCGGCGGTCTCGAACACCGCGGCGGCGTCGGGGTCCCCGGCGCGTGCGGCGTCGGCGACCTCGCGGACGGTGACCCGGCGCCCGGTCCGTTCGGCGTAGCGGTCGGCGATGCCGCGCGCCCCGGCGATCGTCTCGAGGTGGCCGACCTGCCCGCAGGTGCACACCGCGTCGCCGAAGCCCGGGACGTGGCCGATCTCGCCCGCCGCGCCGCGGGGCCCGGCGAACAGCGAGCCGCCGAGCACGAGCGCACCGCCGACCCCGGTCCCGAGCGTCATGCCGAGCACGTCCGGCTCCCCCGCCACGGCACCGGCGGCGACCTCGCCGAGGAGGAACGCGTTCACGTCGTTGTCGAGCGTCGCGGGGACGCCGAGGGCCGACGTGACCGCGTCCGTCACGCCGTAACCGGCCCAGCCGGTGAACGAGTTGCCCGTCACGAGCACCGTCCCCGTGCTCGCGTCGACGACGCCGGCAGCGCCCACCCCGACACCGGTCACGGAGGCGCGGTGCCGGTCGAGCAGGTCCGTCACGGCACCGAGGGCGGCCGTCACGATCGCGGCGCCACCCGCGTGAGCGGGCGTCGGCAGGTCGATGCGGTCGATCACCTCGAGCGCCGGGGTCGCGAGGACCACCTTCGTGTTCGTCCCGCCGACGTCGACGCCGGCGACGACCTCGCTCACGCGGTCACCGCCCCGAGGGTGGCGAGTCGCTCGACCCGGCGTTGCCGCTGCACCACCGGGTCGGGGACGGGCACGGCGGCGAGCAGCCGTCGGGTGTAGTCGGTGGTCGGGTGCATGAGGGTGGCACCCGTCGTGCCCTGCTCCTCGACGACGCCCTGGCGCATCACGACGACCCGCTCGGCGAACTGCTGCACGACGGCGAGGTCGTGCGAGACGAACAGGCACGCGAACCCGAGGTCGTCCTGCAGCTCGCGGAGGACCTCGAGCACCGTCTCCTGCACGCTGACGTCGAGCGCACTGGTCGGTTCGTCGGCGACGAGCAACCGCGGCGAGAGCACGAGCGCCCGAGCGAGGGACACGCGCTGCCGCTGCCCGCCCGAGAGCTCCCGGGGTGCACGCGACGCCAGGGTCCGGGGCAGCCGGACGGCGTCGAGGACCTCGTCGATGCGCTTCCGACGGTCGGCGGAGGACATGCCGCGGCGGTGCACGGCGAGCGGTTCGGCGATGCACTCGGCGACCGACATCCGGGCGTCGAGCGACGCCACCGGGTCCTGCAGCACGACGCCGATGCCCGACCGGAGCGCTCGGCGGTCGCGACCACGAGCCGTCCGCAGGTCGGAGCCGAACAGGTGCACACTGCCGGACGTCGGCTTGACGAGGCCGAGCGCGACCCGGGCCGCGGTGGACTTGCCGGAACCGGACTCCCCGACCAGGCCGACGGTCTCGCCGGCGTGCACGGCGATGTCGATGCCCTGCAGCGCGTGGACGGCGCGCGCCCCGCGCCCGAACGTCACCGAGACGTCCCGCAGGTCGACCACCGGGGCCGCGCCGCGCCTCCCGTCCGAACCATACGCGACGGCCACGCCGGACGCACCGGACGCACCCGACGCGACGGCCACGCCGGTCTCGGCCACGGCCAGCCGCGGCACCGCCGCGAGCAACCGCTTCGTGTACTCGTGCTGCGGCCGGAGCAGGACGTCCTCGACGGAGCCCGTCTCGACGATCGACCCCTGCAACATGACCGCGACCCGGTCCGCGAAGTCCGCGACGACGCCCATGTTGTGGGTGACGAGCAGGACTCCCGTGCCGGTGTCCGCCGCCAGGCGACGCAGCAGTTCGAGGATCTCCGCCTGCACGGTGACGTCGAGGGCCGTCGTCGGCTCGTCGGCGATGAGGAGCTTCGGCGAGTTCGCGATCGCCATCGCGATGACCACGCGCTGCCGCTGTCCGCCGGAGAGCTGGAACGGGAACGCCCTGGCGCGCTGCGCGGGCGAGGGGATGCCGACGCGGTCGAGCAGGTCGACGGCCCGTGCCGCGGCGTCCGCTGCCGAGACGTCGCCGTGGTTCCGGATGACCTCGGCGATCTGCGCCCCGACGCGGGTGAGGGGGTCGAGGGCGGTCGCGGGCTCCTGGAAGACCATCGAGACGGTGCTGCCGCGGAGCGACCGCAGGGCGGGCTCGGCGGCGCCGACGACCTCGTGGCCGTCGACGACCGCGCTGCCGGCGGCGGTGGCGTTGCCGGACAGCAGCCCCATCGCGGCGAGGGCGACGGTGGACTTGCCGGAACCGGACTCCCCGACGAGCGCGAGCGTCTCACCGGGTTCGACGTGCAGGGAGACCCCGCGGACGGCGTCGACCGTGCCGGACTCCGTGCTGAAGGAGACCCCGAGGTCGGTGGTGGTCAGGATGGACATCAGCGGCCCCTCACGTCGAAGGCGTCCCGGAGCCCGTCGCCCACCGCGTTGAACGCGCAGACGACCAGGATCACGGCGAGACCCGGTGGCACGATGAGCCACCACCGCCCCGAGTAGGCGGCGGTGAGTCCTGCCGAGAGCATGCCACCCCAGTCCGTCGCGGGTGCCTGCACGCCCAGCCCGAGGTAGGAGACGTAGGCGACGAGGAGGATCGCGTCGGCGACCTGGAACGTGGCGGCGACGACGATCGTGGACACCGAGTTCGGCAGCAGGTGGCGGCCGATGGCGCGGGCGTGCGACCCGCCGATCGCGCGGAGGGTCAGCACGTAGTCGCGGTTCTTCAGCGTCAGCGTCTCGGCGCGGATGAGCCGGGAGGGCACGAGCCAGGACACGAAGCCGAGGATCACGATGAGTCCCCACACACCGGGCGTCGTGATCGCCGAGATGACGAGCAGGATGAAGAGCGCCGGGATCGCGATGCCGGCGTCGACCACGCGCATCATCACCGCGTCGACCCAGCCGCCGACGTACCCGGCGATCGAGCCCCAGAGGGTGCCGACGACGGTGGCGAGGACGCCGGCGGCGATGCCCACCATGAGCGACACCTTGCCGCCGAACATCAGTCGGCCGAGCACGTCGTGCCCGACGGCGTCGGTGCCGAGCAGGTGCGCGGCGCCGGGGGCGAGGTTCGCCTGGGAGAGCTGGGTGTGCGTCTGGTCGGTCGGGTACAGGAACGGGCCGACGAAGCAGAACAGCACGATGACGACGATGACGACGAGGCCGATCACCGCGAGGGTGTTGTGGCGGAAGCGGCGGACGGCGAGGCGCCAGCCGGTGGCGGCGACGACGACGGGCGCGCCGGGCGCTTCCGGTGCGATCTGGACGGCGCTCATGCTCGGCCTGCCTTCACTCGGGGGTCGATCAAGGACTGCGCGACGTCGGCGAGCAGCGTGCCCACCACGGTCGCGATCGAGATGACGAGGACGCACCCGAGCAGCGTCGGGTAGTCCGAGGTCTGCGCGGCGTTCCAGAAGAGGAGCCCCATGCCGGGGTAGTTGAACAGCTGCTCCGTGACGAGCGCCCCGCCGAACAGCACCGGCAGGTAGTACCCGAGCATCGCCACCACCGGGGTGAGCGAGTTCCGGAACACGTGCCGGCGCAGGATCGCCGCGGTCGAGGCACCGCCGGCGCGGGCGGTGCGGACGTAGTCCTCCTGCAGGTTCTCGAGCGTCGAGGCCCGCATGTACCGGCTGAAGACGGCGATCATGGAGAGGGCACCGGTGACGACGGGGAGCACGAGCCCGGCCGGGTCCTGGAAGACCTCGGCGAGGGTGTTCCCGCTCGGTGCCTGGGACGGCAGCCAGGGCAGCTGCTGGCTGAAGACGATGATGAGGACGAGCCCGAGGAAGAACGCCGGCGTCGAGTAGAAGACGAAGGCCAGGGCGGTGGCCGCGTAGTCGACCGCGCCGTTGCGCCGGACCGCCTGCCACATGCCGACCGGGATCGCGAGCACGATGCCGAGCACCGCGGACATCCCGGTGAGGACGAGGGTCTTCGGCAGCCGCTCCGTGATGAGCTGCGAGACCGGCTCGTTGAGCGTGTACGACGTGCCGAGGTCGCCGGTGAGGAGGCGGCCGAGGAACCGGAGGTACTGCACGGGCAGCGGCTGGTCGAGCCCCTGCGCCGTGTTGAACGCGGCGATCTGCGCGGGCGTCGCGGAGACGCCGAGCACGCCGCGGGCGGGGCCGCCCGGCAGGGCGTGCAGCAGGCAGAACACGACGATCGTGACGATGAGGATCACCGCGAGCGCCTGCAGGACGCGCCTGGTGAGGTAGAGAGCTGTGGTCATGCGGCTTCCGTCGTCTGGATTGGTGCGGTGGGCCCCGGGAGGCGCGGTGCGGGTCGGACCCGCGCCGCGCCTCCAGGGGGTGTCAGGTGGTTACTTCGACCACTTCCACTGGGCCGGGTGGAAGTTGGCGAGCGAGTCCTGGTCGAACCCGGTCAGCCCCTGCTTGACGACCGAGATCTGGTAGTCCGGGCTCGGCAGCCAGATCACCGGCAGGTCCTTCGCGACCGCGGCGCTGTAGTCCTGCACGGCGGTGGCGTCGGGCGACGTGGTCGTCGCGTCGATGAGCTTGTCCACGTCGGCGTTGGAGTACGAGCCGAAGTTCGCCGAACCACCGGTCTGGAAGAGCGACTCACCGGTCGGGTAGGCCGGGAAGTACCAGCTGCCCGCGGTGCCGAAGAAGGAGAGGTCCCAGTCGCAGCTGGCCTCGTCGCTCGTGCAGGTCGGGGTCTGCGACAGGACGCTCGACACCGGCGCGGTCTTGATCGTGAAGCCGATGCCGGTCTTCGCGAGCGAGGACTGGATCGCGCTCATCATGTTGTCGGTGACGGTCGAGCCGGACTGCGAGAGGACGTTCATGGTGAACTTCGTGCCCTGCTCCACGCCCTCGCCGCACTGGCTGTCGGACGTACCGGGGTCGGTGCAGACCATCGTGCCGCCCTGCTCCGCCCACCCGTGGGACTCGAGCAGCGCCTTGGCCTTCTTCGTGCTGAACGGGTACGGGTTGTCCTTCTGCGTGCTCGACACGTAGTCGGACTCCTGCGCCTGCGGGATCGGTCCGTAGGTCGAGGTGGCGGTGCCGTTGAAGACGACCTTGGAGAGCGAGGTCTGGTCGATCGACATCTGCACGGCCTGGCGGGCGTACAGCTGCTTGAAGACGGCGCCCATGTCCGGGTTGTTGAAGTTGTACGGCATGTACGTGATCGCCCAGCCGGTCCAGGGCTGCACGTCGTAGCCCTTCGACGTGAAGGACGACTTCTGGTCCATGTCGGTGGCGTTGATGTAGCCGTAGTCGACCTCGCCCGAGCGGACCGCGTTCACCTCGGCGTCCGTCGTGGTGAACGGCAGCAGGTTGACCGTCGTGATCGAGGGCTTCTCGCCGCCGTCGTACTTCGTGTTCGCCGTCAGGGTGACCTTGCCCGCCGTGGTGAACGTCTTCACGCCGTAGGGCCCGGAGATGGTCTTCCACAGGTCGTCGCTGGCGTAGTCGGAGATCTTGCCGGCGGCGGTGTTGAGGTACTTCCACACCTGCTTCGCACCGGACGCGGTCTCGTCGGCGTCGGAGACCTTCGCGCTCGCACTCGTCTTGTCCCAGGCGTGCTGCGGCAGCGGGATGATGTGGCTCAGCTGGTTGGCGAGCATCCAGTCCGGGTTGTACGCCTTGTCGAACGTGATCGTGAAGTGCGTGTCGTCGTCGGCCGTGAAGGAGGTCCAGTTGTCCGGCGCCTTGCCCTTCGAGTAGGAGCCCCACTCGTCCTTGTTCGCCTTGATCAGGTTGAACCAGAACTCGACGTCCCGGCTCGTGATCGGCTTGCCGTCGGACCAGTGCCGGTCGCCGAGGGTGACCGTGACGCTCTTCGAGTCGCTCGCGAACGTCGCGTCCGTCGCGACCGAACCGGCCTTGTTCCACGCGATCTTGCCGGTGGAACCGTCGTAGGCGACGAGCGGCTCGTACAGCGACTGCGCGATCGAGCCGTTGTTCGTGTTGAGGTGCGCTGCGGTGCCGATCGGGAGGATCCAGTTCGGCGTGAAGTTGGCCGGCAGTGCGTAGTCGATCGTGTCGGAGCTGCTGCTGGGCGAGGCGTTGCCGCCCCCGGAGCAGCCGGCGAGCAACGCGCTCACGGCGATCGCGGCTCCGGTGAGGAGCGCCCAGCGACGGGGCTTGGTCATGTGTGTCTCCTGGTGCGTGGGAGGTTCGGGGTGTGGAGCACGCGTGCCGAGCGGCACGGGGACAGTCAATGTCCAAAGCCGTTGGAAAAACAAACATCTCCGTGTAAATAGTTCGTTTCTGCCGTTCGGGCGAAAGGGTGGACCGGTCGATCTGCCGGTTAGGCTCGCGGCAGTCGGTGGTCACCCGCCGTGTTCCGCCCGGATTGGAGAAAGTCGTGCCGGACCTCAGCGCCCGCGTCCTGGAGCTCGTCGCGTCCGGGCAGGCCTCCAGTCGGACGGAGATCGCCGCGCTGCTCGGCGCCGCCCCCTCGACCGTGTCCCACGTGGTCGCGCAGCTCCTGTCGCACGGACTCCTCGCCGAGGAGGGCACCGACGTCTCGACCGGCGGCCGCCCCCGCAAGGTGCTCCGCATCGGCGGCGTCGACGAGTACGCGGTCGCCGCGGACGTCGGCGGCGGGCACGCGCGCATCGGCATCGTCCTGCCAGGAGGCGCGCTCGAGTCGGTCGCGAACGTCCCGTTCGCGCTCTCCGACGGCCCGACCGCGGGACTCCAGCGGCTGGCCGCCCTGCTCGAGCGGCTCGCCGACGAGCGCGGTCGCGACGGGCTGCGGGGCGTCGGCCTCAGCCTCCCGGGCCCGGTCGACGTCGAGGCCGGCGTGGTCGACCTGCCGAGCCGGATGCCGGGATGGAACGGGTTCCCGGTGGCGTCGTGGCTGACCGAGCGGTTCGGGTTGCCGGCGGTCGTCGACAACGACGCGAACTGCATGGCGGCGGGCGAGCAGACCGTGCAGGACCCGGGCCGGCGGCAGACCATCACGATCAAGGCCGGTTCGGCGATCGGGGCCGGGATCGTCATCGACGGTCGGCTGTACCGCGGGGCGACGGGCTCGGCCGGGGACATCACGCATGTCCGGATCGACGCCGCCGGGGACACCCCGTGCTCGTGCGGGAACACCGGGTGCCTCGAGACCGTCGCGTCCGGAGCCGCCCTGGTGCGGATCCTGTCGGACGCCGGGGTCGACGTCTCCTCGACCGCCGACGTCGTCCGCTTGGCCTCGGACGCCCACCCCGAGGCGACCCGGGCCGTGCGGCTCGCTGGCCGGTACCTCGGCGAGGTGCTCGCCGCGAACGTCAACTTCTTCAACCCGGACGCCGTGTACCTCGGCGGCATCCTCTCCACCCTCGACCCGTTCATCGCCGCCGTGCGGAGCCAGCTGTACGAGAGCTGCCACCCGCTCATGACGCAGCACCTCGTCATCGAGCCGGTCTCGCTCGGCGCGGACGCAGGGCTCGTCGGGGCGGGTCAGTTCGCCCTGCAGCGAGGTCTCGCCGCGTCGCTCGAGGAACTGTCCGCGCCCATCCCCCAGTCCACCACCAGGAACAGGAACGTCCGTGTCTGAGCCCGTGTCCACCGCACCCGCCACCCACCGCCCGGTCATCGCGATCGCCGGTCTCGCCATCGAGACCTCGACGTTCACGCCGACGCGCACCCACGCACCGGCGTTCCACCCGGACCGCGGGGACGAGGTCGTGGCCCGCTACGACTTCCTCGGGCCGCTGTCGGCGCACGCCGACTTCCGCGGGGCGCTCATCGGGCACGCGTTGCCGGGCGGGATCGTGGACCGTGACTCGTACGAGTCGCTCGCGGCGGAGATCGTCTCGCGGCTGGCGGCGATCGTCGAGGCCGAGCACATCGACGGGCTCTGGTACGACATCCACGGCGCGATGGTGGTCGAGGGCCTGGACGACGCCGAGGCCGACCTGCTCGGCCGCATCCGCGCGGTGATCGGTCTCGACGTCATCGTGTCGGCGTCGATGGACCTGCACGGCAACGTCACGGCGGAGCTCGCGCACCAGGTCGATCTCGTCACCTGCTACCGGATGGCCCCGCACGAGGACGCCCTCGAGACCAAGGAGCGCGCCGTCCGGAACCTGGTCGACGTGCTGACCACCCGACCGGTCGGGCAGCAGCGCCCGGTGAAGGCCTGGGTGCCGATCCCCGTGCTCCTGCCCGGCGAGCAGACCTCGACGCGCCTCGAGCCCGCGGCGTCGCTCTACGCGCAGGTGCCGCTCGTCGAGCAGTCCGAGGGCGTGCTCGACGCGGCGATCTGGGTCGGCTACGCCTGGGCGGACCAGCCCCGCGACCGCGCGGTCACCGTGGTCACGGGCTGGGACGCCGACGCCGTCGCCGCGGGTGCCGAACGACTCGCTCGGGCCTTCTGGGACGTGCGTGAGGACTTCGTGTTCGTCGCACCGACCGGCACGTTCGACGAGTGTCTCGCCGCTGCGCTCGCACCGGGCGCCGCGAGGCCGTTCTTCGTGTCCGACTCCGGCGACAACCCGACCGCCGGCGGCTCGGGCGACATGACCTGGGGGCTCACGCAGGTGCTGGCGAACCCGGCCTTCGCGGAGCTCGACGGCCCGACGGTGATCTACGCGAGCGTCCCCGGCCCCGAGGCCGTCGCGGCGGCGGTCGAGGCCGGCGTCGGCGCGACGGTCACCGTGACGGCGGGGGCGTCGGTCGACGCCGTCCACGCCGGGCCGATCACGATGACCGGCCGCGTGCACGCGATCAAGCACGGCGACCGCGACGCCGAGACCGAGGTGGTGCTGCAGGTCGGCAGTGTGTTCGCGATCCTGACGACGCTCCGCAAGCCGTACCACCACGAGCACGACTTCACCGACCTCGACCTCGCCCCGCGGGACGCCGACGTGGTGATCGTGAAGATCGGGTACCTCGAGCCGGAGCTCTTCGACATGGCTGCCGACTGGATGCTCGCGCTGACGCCGGGCGGGGTCGACCAGGACCTCGAGCGGCTCGGACACCACAGGATCGTCCGGCCGATGTTCCCCTACGATCGAGTGTTCCCGTCGGCGCCGGACCTCGGCGCCCGGATCATCCCGCCGTCGAACGAACCGCTCGGAGCCATCGCGTGACCACCGCCGCCCCCGTCGCCCTCGAGATCGCCGTCACCTCACCCGCCGGCGCGATCGTCGCACGGGACGGCGGCGCCGACCGTGTCGAGCTCTGCGTCGGGCTCGAGCTCGGTGGTCTCACGCCGTCCCAGGCGCTCGTCGAGACGACCCACGAGACCGGCATCCCCGCGCACGCCCTCGTCCGCTGTCGTCCCGGCGGCTTCGTGCACACCCCCGACGAGGTCGAGCTCATGGTGCGTGAGGTCCGCACGGTCCTGCGCTCCGGGGCAGCGGGCGTCGTGGTCGGTGCCCTGCGTCCGGACGGCACGCTCGACGAGGACGCCCTCCGGCGCTTCGTCGACGCCGCACGCTCGGTCAGCGCGACCGCCGAGGTCACCCTGCACCGGGCGATCGACCACGCGGCCGACCCCGTCGCCGCCGCGGCCACCCTCGCCGACCTCGGGTTCACCCGGGTGCTGACCTCGGGTGCAGCTCCCACCGCGGTGGCCGGTGCCGCGACCATCACGCGCATGGTCGACGCCGCCGGGCCCGTGCAGGTCATGGCGGGCGCCGGTGTCACCCCGGCCGACGTCCCCGCCCTGGTCGCGACGGGGGCCGCCGCCGTGCACCTCTCGGCGAAGCGACCCGCCGCCGACAGCGCCCACGCGGGTGTGCCGATGGGCGGCGCCGACGACGGTTCGGCGCACTTCGTCACCGACGCCGAGGTGGTCGCCGCCGCGCGCCGGGCCCTCGACGCCTGACCCGACCCGTCACGCGGGAATGGACCGCGCGGGCGCGTGCTTGACGCCCGCATGACCTCGTCAGCAACGCGCCGTGGGTGGCTCAGCGTCGCATCCGTCGCACTCGGATCGTTCGTCCTCGTCCTGTCCGAGTTCCTCCCGATCGGCCTGCTGCCGGCCATCGCCGCCGACCTCGACGTCGGTGTCGGCACCGCGGGGCTCATGGTCGTCGCGACCGGCCTCGTCGGAGCGGTCGCCGCACCGGTCGTCACGGTGTGGACGTCCGCGCTCGACCGCCGGGTCGTCCTGGTCGGCCTGACGGTGCTGCTCGTCGTCGCGGACGCGCTCGCAGCGGTGGCGCCCTCGTTCTGGGTGCTGCTCGTGGCCCGGATGCTCCTCGGCGTCGGCATCGGCGGCTTCTGGGCGATCGGCGCCGGGATCGCTGGACGCCTCGTGCGCCCCGAGTCCGTGATCCGCGCCACGTCCCTCATCACCGCCGGCGTCTCGGTCGCGACCGTCGTCAGCCTGCCCCTCGGCGCACTCGTGTCGTCCCTCGCAACGTGGCGGCTGGCGTTCGTGATCGGCGGCGTGCTCGGGCTCGTCGCGCTCGGCCTGCAGCTCGCGATGCTCCCGCGGATCCCCGCCCAGCAGCGCGTCCGGTTCGGCACGCTCGGGTCGCTGCTCGGTGTGCGCAGGGCCCGGGTCGGCCTGATCGGTGCCGCGTTCCTCTTCACCGCGCAGTTCGCCGCCTACACCTACATCGCGCCGTACCTGCAGGACCTCGTCGGGGTCGGCGCGGACACCGTGACGATCGCACTGCTGGTCTTCGGCATCGCGGGCATCGTCGGGAACTTCGTCGCCGGGTTCACGCTCGGCCGGAGCGTCCTCGGCACGATCGGCTCCGCGAAGTTCGTCCTCGCCGGCGCGGTCGTCCTGCTCCCGCTGCTCGCACACTCGGTCGTCGGGGTGTTCGTCCTGCTGGTCGTGTGGGGCCTCGTGTGGGGAGCGCTGCCGCTCGGCATGCAGACCTGGATGTCCACGTCGTCGCCCGCGGGGTCGGAGACCGGGCTCGCGCTGTTCGTGACGACGATCCAGCTGGCGATCGCGGCCGGGTCGGTGCTCGGCGGCGCCGCGGTGTCGTCGTTCGGGTTGGCCGTCGACTTCTGGCTCGCCGGTGGGGTCGCGGTCGTCGGGGCCATCGTGCTCGTGACGCTGGGTGCGCGCCGCTCGAGTGCCGCCCCGGCGCAGGTCGCCGCTCCCGCGGCCCCCGCTCCGGAAGGTGCCACCGCTCCGGCGGAGACGACCGCGACCGGTTCCGTCGCCGTCGCCTGCCCCTGAGCGGATGCCCCAGAGCAACCGGCCGCGACGATCGACTCAGCCGAAGTCGCGAGCGGATCCGGGCATGCGCAGGACGGGGCGATCCTCGCCAACCATCGCGACCGCGATCTCGAAGGCACGGACAGCGCTGATCTCACCGAACGCGACGAGTTCTTCGAGGACGTCCCTCGTGTCGCGCGTGACGATGCCCATCGTCCTCGCGACGCGGAGTGCCCCACCGTCTTCACTCATCCAGACGCTGCCGGCGAACTCGGGCCGGGTCCGCAGGAGATGCAGGGTCTGGCTCTCCCCGAGGTGTTCCAGCGGAGCCGTGTCGTCGCCGCCGAACCGGTTCCGACGCATGCTCTCGATGGCCGCGATGTCCCGTTCGTCCTCGAAGCTGATCGACTCACCGAACCACGCGGTGGTGTCGAGCCGGACGAGATTGCGGACGCGCTGCGCAGAGCGTCCGATCTCGTACTCCACGGCTTCGACGATCCGACCTGATCCGTGGAGACTCGTGCGGAGGAGTTCGAGTTCGTCGACGGCAGCGAAGTTGCAGATGAGTGAGTTGTCGGGGAACCAGTGGACGGGCACGGCTCAGCGCTCGCCCGGTCCGGGGTCCTCGTCTTCTCCCACCCCGTCGGTCGCGAAGAACTCCTCGGTCTCGTCCGGTGCCCACCCGAGCAGCCGCGCCACGGGCTTGATCGTGGTCTCGCCGTCGCGGTACGCATCCGCGTACGCGTTCACGAGCAACCATCCGGGACGCGGTTCTCCTGCCGCGAGAGCGATGTCGACGAACTCAGCTGGCTTGCCGAGGGCGAGGTACGCCGATTTCGCGGTCATCTTCCTGAGTTCGTCGCAGGCTGCTTGATCGATCAGCCGCTCGTTGAGGAGCCTCCATGCGAGCGATGAGGGTGACAGCTGGAACCGCTCGACGAGTTCGGGGAACACCTCGCGGGGATCCCGACCAGCCAGGGCGGCCCGGAGTTCGACCGAGGGGGCGAGGAACGCTGCGGCGAAGGCGTTCGCGCGGGACTCGACCTTCGACTTGTCCGTCCACATCCGCTCCTCGAGCATGCCTTGCCGGGCGTCCCCGAACGCGATGTGCGCGAGTTCGTGGGCGAGCGTGAACCGCTGCCGCAGCGGCTGATCGGCCGTGGCGAGGACGATCACTCTCGCGTCCGCATCCTCGTACGAGAGCCCGTCGACGTCGTCCGGGAGATCGGCCACCACGATCACGATGCCGAACGTCCGCTCGATCACGGCGAAGAGCTCGTGCGTCGCGAGACCGGCGAGCGGGACCCCGATCTGCTGCACGTACTGCTGTGCCAGACGTGGCGCGGCGACCGTGTACCAACTGGAGTGCTCGGCAGGCTGCGGCAGCGGTGGCAGGACGAGACGCCGATCGAGCTCCGCCAGGCCACGGACCGCGGTCACGACCCGTTCGACGATCGCCGCTCCGTCATCGTCGTCCACCGTTGCGCTGCGGACGCGACGCGCGAACACCGGGCGGAACGGCGCGGCTCCGGTGATGAGCCAATCGACGCTTCGACGGCCGACGTCAGCCACCCGCGCCAGTTCCAGCGACGTGAAGCGGCGACGACCGGCCAGGGACTTCGAGAGCTTCGTCGGGTCCATCCCGACCGCTGCTGCGAACTGTGCGTGGGCCATCCCGGATTCCTCGATGACCGCCAGCACGCGTGTCTCAACCGGTTCGTCCATGGCCCCAGCGTACCGGAATTGCGATTATCGCAACACCGTTGCGGACGGGAGGGACGGCGCCAGCTGGCACCGCGCCTCCCGTCCGTCGTCGTCTCAGCGACCGGCCGCCGCGTGGTTCGCGACCTGGGTCGCCGACAGGACGGAGCCGTAGACCGCCGCGTACCGCATCGACCCCGTGAAGGCGAAGTTCGACGGCTGCCCGGGCCACCCGGACACGGTGTCGTACCCGACCCGGAAGTACCCGGTGAAGTTCTCCGGCGTCGTGAAGGCCGCGTTCGACGCGACGAGGGTGCCGTCCGCGTAGAGGCGCATCCCGGTGCTCGCGGACATCGTCGCCACGACGTGGTGCCACGCGCCGTCCGTGTACGCCTTCGGTGACGTCACCACCTGGGTCGTCCCGTTGTAGGTGCCGAAGACGAGCTGCCCGGTGGTGTTGAGGTAGACCTGGCGGTCGTGCTGCCCGGATGCGGCGACCTGGTTGCTACCGAACCCGACGAGCATGCCGCCGGCGACCGTCGTGCGGAACCAGACCTCCTCGCTGAAGGTGGTCGGGTTCGCGTACGACCGGGGCGTCGAGACGAAGCTCGTCGAACCGTTCAGCGCGTACGAGCTCCCGGCGTCACGCGGGCAGGCGTTCGGGCTCGGCGTGGTCGCCGTCATCGAGCCCTGGTAGGTGCCGTTCAGGCCCTTGCCCGACCAGTCCGTGGCGGTCGTCGAACCGGAGGCCTCGCCGAGACGGTAGGCGAAGAGGGCGGTCGAGGTGTCGGCACCGACCGCTGCGGCGCAGGTGAAGTAGGGCGCGGTCGCGGCGCTGTTGCCGGTGTTCGCGACCACGGCGCTGAAGGCGGACCGCGTCGGTGCGAACGCGTTGGCGAGGCCGACGACGGCGACGGCGAGGACCAGGACGAGGGCGACGACGCGACCGTCACGGAGGCGGCGGAGTCTCACGAGGGACGCACCGCCTCGACCCGACCGACGGCCAGGCAGAGCACGAGCGGGACGAGGCAGGCGACGACGAGGAGTCCCCACCCGACCGGCCCGAGGTCGATGTTCGAGGTGAGCTGGTAGTGCCCGTTCCTCGTGAGCTCGCGGATGACCATGTGCCCGACCTGCCCGTCGACGAGGTGGACGCTCTCGGCACCACGGGCCTCGACCCGGACCGGGAACATGCCGGAGGACACGATGGTGGCCTCGACGCCTCCGTGGGTGGCCGAGTTCGTGATGGTCGTGACGTTGACGAACGGCTTCAGGATGAAGGCCGCGTACGACAGCGTGAGTGCACCGCCGGCGATGCGGAGGCAGGTGCGGGTGACCCGGTCGGTGAACACGCTCGTGAGCGTCCAGATCACCAGCGTGCCGATGAGCAGGAGCGGCGCCGCCCGGAACAGCCACCCGAGGTTCGGGACGAGGAGCACCGGGGAACCGATGACGTTCTCCTGCGTGAGCGTCCACGGGTCGGTCGCGCCGTTGATGTCACCGCGGGTGTGCAGCCCGGCGGCGTCGACGTCGATGATCCGGTGGGTGTAGACGACGCCGGGGTTCGCCGCGGTCTCGAAGGAGACGACGTCGCCGACGCGCAGGGTGGCGACGTCCACGGGCAGGTCGAGGACGAGCGTGCCGACCGGAGCGGCCTCGCCCATCGACGGCGTCTCGACGACGAACCACCGCCCGCCGGCGGACAGGAACAGCACGGCGGCGGTGAGGAGGACGGCGGCGACCGCGGCGACCGTCCAGGCGAGGACCGTCTCGAAGCGGGTGGCGGTGTGGCCGCCGAGGAGCGGACGGTCGAGCGTGCCGCTGAGCGGGATGGCGGCGGTCTGGCTCATCTGCTGCTCCGGTCGTGTGCGGCTGGGAGGGGCGGGGGTGGGACGGGGTGGGGTGATGGGTGGCGACGCTCGACCGGAGGGGGGTCGGTCGAGCGTCGCCGGTCGGGGTGACTAGGCCGTGAAGGTCCAGGTCATCGGCACGGAGGCGGCCAGGCCCTGGTAGGTGTTGCCGGCCGAGGAGTCGAGCGTGACGGCGAAGGTGAACGGCACGGAGGCGCCAGCGGCCGGTGCGGCGGGCATCGTGAACGCCGAGGCGGCCGCGCCCTTGAAGCTGGCGAGCGTGCCGCTGAACACCGTGGTCGAGCCGGAGGAGATGACGAGGTTCATCTTCGCGCAGAGGTCGGTCGCGGTGCCGTTCACCGAACCGTTCGCCGACTGGGTGCACGTGGCACCCGGGGTGAGCGTGAACGTCGAGGCGTTCGCGGTGCCGGTGTTCTTGATCGAGATCGCGGTCGTGACGGTGTTGCCGGGCGTCATCGTGGTGCTGCCGCCGAACTTGTTGATCGTCGAGCACGTGGCGGAGTTCGTCGAGACCGAGCCGCCGTCGGTGCTCGTGCAGGTGACGGTGCCGCCGGCGTTCTGCTCCTGCATCGTGAGCGTGCCGCTGGCTGCGGTGTTGCTGCTGTTGGTGATGCTCGCGGCGAACCCGGAGAGGGTGCCGGTGAGCGAGAGGGAGAGCAGCACGGCGGCGAAGATGCCCGCGAGGAGTGCGACGGGGGCGAATCGGATCCGCTTCAGGGCGGAGGTGCGGAGCTTGTCGGACACGGGAACCTCTTCGGTCGGGCGTTCAGGGAAGTGGAGGAGCAATCGGCTCGGGCTCGTTTGCTTCGATCATCAAGATAGTCAGTCATTCATCAAATTGACCACTCGTATACTGACCCCAGTGCGAGGGACGCCACCGCACCCGACCCGAAGCGAGGAACCCGTGACCCCTGCGCCGCCGACCGACCCGACCGACGCGGCCGACCTCATCGCGGCGTTCGACGCGGTCGTGCGCGCGAACGCGAGCCTCGTCGGACAGCTCAGCGCGCGGGCCGGCGTGCACGAGAACGCCCTGCGCGCCCTGGTGCTCGTGAGCGACACCGGCTACTCCACCCCCACCGAGGTGGCCGGGTACCTCGGGCTGACCTCGGGCGCCGTGACGAACATGATCGACCGCATGACGGCCGCCGACCTGCTCGAGCGCGCGCCGAACCCGAACGACCGCCGCGGTTCGCTCCTGCGGCTCCTGCCGGAGGGCGAGCGGGTCGTGCGGGAACACCGCCAGCGGTACGCCGAGGTGCTCGCCGAGGTCGACCGGACGCACGGCGGAGCACTGCTCGGCGTGCTCGCGGACCTGGCGACCGGGCTCTACCAGCGAGCCGGAGACGTGCTGGGCTGATCACCCGGCGAGCCCCGGCACGCCCGGACGCCCGCGGCGCTCAGCGCCAGGTCCGCGCCACGACCCACCCCGTGCCGTCCGGCGCGACGTCGACGACCACCACGTCGTCGCCGTCGTCGGCACTCACCTGGAACCGCCAGCCCACCGTCTGCTCCGGCGCGTGCGTCACCGCCGACGGCAGGTACTCCGCCGTCGCCGTCAGCCGCGTCGGGGTGTCGGAGACCCGCCACCGCCGTTCGCGCCAGACCATCCGGACCGGCACACCGCGGTCCCACCACAGCGTGGCGACCTCCTGCGTGAGCATCATCTCGCCCTCCTCGTTCGAACGTGTGTTCGAATGGTAGACGACCCGACCGACGTCCGCGCGGCGTACTGTCCGGTGCATGCCCGCTCTCATCGACACGTTCACCATGTCCAACGGCCTGCACATCCCGAAGATCGGGTTCGGCACCTGGCAGATCCCGTCCGGCGCTGACGCCTACGACGCCACCAAGGCCGCGCTCGACGCCGGCTACCGCCACATCGACACCGCCCTGGCGTACGGCAACGAGGCCAGCGTCGGCGAGGCGGTCCGTGACAGCGGCATCCCGCGCGACGAGCTCTTCATCACCACGAAGCTCCCGGCCGAGGTCAAGACCGCGTCCGGCGCGCGCGAGGCCTTCGACGAGTCCAGCCGCAACCTCGACCTCGGACACGTGGACCTGTACCTCGTGCACGCGCCGTGGCCTTGGAGCGACATGGGGTCGGACCACCGGGACGGCAACGTCGAGGTGTGGAAGGTCCTCGAGGAGGTCTACGACGCCGGCCGGACGAAGAGCATCGGTGTCTCGAACTTCGCCGTCGCCGACCTCGAGGACCTGCTCGGCCGCACCGACGTCGTCCCGCACGCCAACCAGATCCGCTGGTTCATCGGCAACACGCAGGACGAGACGACGGCCTTCGACCGCGAGCACGACATCCTCACCGAGGGGTACTCCCCGCTCGCCACCGGTGGACTCCTCGACAACGAGCAGATCGCCGAGATCGCGGCGAAGTACGACAAGAGCGTCGCCCAGGTCGCGATCCGCTACCTGCTCGAGAAGGACGTCCTGCCGCTGCCGAAGTCGACCACCCCGTCCCGCATCGCCGCGAACGCCGACGTCGACTTCGTGCTGTCGGCCGAGGACGTCGCGACGCTCGACGCGCTCGAGGACACCACCGCCTGACGCATCACCGGACCCAGGGCCCCCACCCCGGGTCGTGACCGGGCCAGACCTCGACGCCGGGCAGCCCGGTGAGGTCGGCCAGCCGATCGACGGACCGCTGGGCGTCGGGTTCGTCACCGGCCACACCGACCCACCCGCACGGCGTCCGCTCGGTCAGGTTCCGCTCGAGGTCGGCCGCGTCGCACGCGAGCACCACCGAGCGGTCCGGCAGGTCGATCCGGACCGACTGGTGGCCCGGGGTGTGCCCGCGGGTGTCGAGCACGGTGAGCCCCGGGGCCAGGTCGGCATCCCCGTCGACCAGCAGCACGGCGACGTCGGCGGCGAGCACGTCGTCGACCACGACGGTCTCCCGCCGCCCGATCCCACTCCGCAGCCAGTCCCACTCGCGGCGCTGCAGCACGACGGGTGTCCCCGGTGCGACGAGCCGGAGACCACCGGTGTGGTCGAGGTGCACGTGCGAGATGACGCACGCCGCCAGCGTCTCCCACGCGAGTCCGGCGACGGCGACGCCCTCGGCCAGTGCGTCACCCGGTGGCACGACGGCGGTGTAGCTCTCGTGGTCGTAGTGGGCGGCGCGCTGCTCGGGATCCCGGACGCGGCCGAGGTCGAAGCCGCCGTCGACGAGCACCCAGCCCTCGTCGAACGCCACCGCGACGGCCGTCACCGGCTCGAGGAGGAACCGGGCCGGGTCGCCCCCGCGCAACGAGATCGACTCGGGGATGGGCTCCCACCCGAGCACGAGGGGAACGAGCCGACGCGGACGCCCCGAGATCGCGATCTCGTCCGGCTCCAGGTCGCGGACCGATCGGACCATGCTTGCTCCTCGCCTCACATTGGATACAATTCAGTAGAAACCGAATCCATTGTGCCGTAGTTCCGGGAGGAACCCATGACCGACGCGATCGACATCAACATCCCGATCCACACCGAGATGCTGCACTGGGGGCGTCGGCCGACCTTCGAGATGGTCGAGGAGATCGCGGACGGGTACCCCTCGGACGTCTCCCGGTGGCTGATCGGCGCCCACACCGGCACGCACGTCGATGCCCCGTCCCACTTCGTCCCGGGGGCGACCACGGTCGACGAGATCGCGATGGACAGTGTGGTCGGGCCGGTCCGCGTCCTCGATCTGCGCCACGTCGCCGAGGAGATCACGGCCGAGGACCTGGCCGCCGCCGGAGCCACCGGAGCCGAACGCGTGCTCTTCCGCACACGGAACTCCACCGACGCGTTGACACGGAACGTGCGCTCCGAGACGTGGGTCGGCCTCGGACCCACCGGAGCCGCGTGGCTCGTCGAGCACGGGGTGCGGTTCGCGGGCATCGACTACATGACGATGGAGGCACCGGCCCACACGGAGGCGTGGCCGACGCACGTCGCGCTGTGCGGGGCGGGCGTCGTGATCCTCGAGAACGCCGACCTGTCCGCCGTCGAGCCGGGCGACTACCTCATGGTCTGCCAGCCGGTGCCGTTCGCCGGACGCGAGGCCGCACCGGCCCCGACCGTCCTGCTCCCCCTCGTCGCGGCGGTCGGCTCGTGAGTGCCCCGGCGGTGCACGTCGTCCTGGTCCACGGTGCCGGCGGGTCGCCGTCGGCGTGGTCCTCCGTCGCACCGCTCCTGCGCGCCCGCGGGATCGCCCACACGCTCGCCGACAACCCGATGACGTCGCTCCGGGACGACGAGGCGTCGGTGCGTGCACTGGTCGACGCTGTCGACGGTCCGGTGCTGCTCGTCGGGCACTCGTACGGCGGCGCGGTCATCACGAACGCCGGCACGCACGAGCGTGTCGTCGGTCTCGTCTACGTCGCGGCGTTCGCCCCCGACACCGGTGAGTCGGTCTCCGCGATCGTCGAACGGTACGAGCCCGCACTCGTGTCGCGCTACACGCACCGGGGCCCGGGCGGCGAGTGGATCACCCGGGACGACGAGGAGTCGCGCGCGGCCCTCGCGTGGGACGTGCCCGACGACGTCCTGCGCGCCGCGCGGTACGAGCGCCGCGTGACCGCGGACGCCGCGTTCCAGCAGCCGACCGGCGAGCCCGCGTGGGCGACCCGGCCGAGCTGGTACCTGGTGGCGACGAGCGACCGGCACCTGTTGCCGGAGATCCAGCGCGACTTCGTCACGCGCATGGGCGCCGACGCCGACGAGGTCGACACCAGCCACGCCGTGGCCCACGCGGCTCCGGAGCGGGTCGTCGCGGTCATCGAGCGAGCGATCGCCACGGTCGCAGCGGCCTCCTGAGCCACGGGTCGTCACCGCGGTTCAGGAGGCCGTGGTCACCAGGCCGTCGAGGTCCTTCACCACGCGTCCGGACTGCAGGACCGCGCGCACGCTGGCAGCGTCGGCGAGCGCACCGACGTCGGTCAGCGGGTCGACGCGCGTGACGACCAGATCGCCCTCCTTGCCGGGCTCGACGGAGCCGAGCCGTGCCTCCAGTCCGAGGAGGCGCGCGCCCTGGAGGGTGCCGGCCGTGACGGCGGCGAGCGGGGACAGTCCGACCTGCACGAGCCGTGCGAGCTCCGCGAGGTTCCGGCCGTGCGGGTGGACACCGGCGTCGGTACCGAGCGCGACGGGGACCCCGGCCGCGAGGGCGCGGCGGACACTGTCGAGCCCGCGCTCGTGGAGCGCGGCGCGGTGGCGGAGTCGCTCCTCGGAGGCGGTGGCCGGGTCGAGTTCGCGGAGCAGCGTGCTGAGGGTGGGGACCAGCACCGTCCCACGCTCGACCATGAGGGCGATGGTCTCGTCGCTGAGGGCGTACCCGTGTTCGATGCTCGACGCCCCACCGAGCACGGCCGCGCGGGCCGCGGCGTCGGTCAGGGCGTGCGCCGTGACCGGGCGTCCGCCGCGTTCGCGGACGAGCCGGACGACCAGACGGACCTGCTCCTCGGTGATGCCGACGTCGTCGGGGTCGTCGGTGGGTGACCCGACCCCACCGGAGGTGGAGACCTTGATCGCGTCGGCACCGGTGCGGAGCAGCGCGCGGACGGTGCGGACGATGTCGTCGTCGGTGTCGACCACCCCGGGCTCGGGCATCCCCGACCGGACCGCCCACGCCGGGAGCGAGCCGTTCGGTCGGACGGGATCGGCGTGCCCGCCGGTGGGCGAGAGCATCGCGATCGCGAGGTGCAGCCGCGGACCGGTCACGGTGCCGCGCGCGACGGCGTTCCGGTAGCCGGGGGTGAGGCCGTCGAGGTCACGCGCCGTGGTGACGCCCGCGTCCAGCGTGGAGCGGAGCACCTCGGCGACCTCGAGCACGTCCTCCTCGGGGAACCGGCCCCGCTGCTCCTCCGGGGCGGTCGGCACCATGCTGAGGTGCACGTGCGTGTCGACGAAGCCGGGCAGCAGCCAGGTGCCCGTGAGGTCGGCGACGGGGATCCCGGCTGCCGGGGGACGTCGTGGGCCGGCGTACGTGACGACGCCGTCGCGCAGCTCGACCTCGGCGTCGGCGCGCGGCGGTGCGCCGGTGCCGTCGACGAGGGTCGCTCCGACCAGTCGGAGCGCGCCGGGGGCGTGCGGGGTCGTCGGGAGTCGTGCCGCCACTGACGGGACCTTCCGTGTCGGTCAGCTGGTCAGGCTGAAGCGGGCGGAGCCGGGGTCCGCGTCGAGCAGCCGGCGCGTGTACCAGTGCTGCGGGTCGGCGTAGATCTGCTCCACGGGGCCGGACTCGACCACCTCGCCCTGGTAGAGGACCACGACCTCGTCGCTGACGCGCTGCACGACGGCGAGGTTGTGCGAGATGAACACCATCGTCAGGCCGAGCGACTCCTTGATGTCGGCGAGCAGTTCGAGGATCTGGGCCTGCACCGACACGTCGAGCGCCGAGGTGATCTCGTCGGCGATGACGAGGTGCGGGTCGATGACGAGCCCACGGGCGATCGCGATCCGCTGCCGCTGCCCACCGGAGAACTCGTGCGGGTACCGGTGCATCATGTCCGGTGAGAGGCCGACGCGCTCGAGCCAGCCGCCGATGCGCTCCTCGTGGGTCGCCACGCGCGGGCGGATCGGGTCGATCGCCTCGGCGAGTGTCTGCGCCACGGTGCGTCGCGGGGACAGCGACGAGTACGGGTCCTGCGGGATCATCTGGATGCGGCGCCGGGCGGCGTGCAGGGCGGACCGGTGTGCCGAGCCGAGGTCGACGCCGTCGACCGTCACGCTCCCGGCCGCCGGCTTCACCGTGCCCACGAGCACCTTGGCGAGCGTGGACTTGCCGGAACCGGACTCGCCGACGATGCCCACGGTGCGGCCGCGCTCGAGACGGAGTTCGACCCCGTGCAGGACGGTCGTCGAACCGAACGCCACGTCGAGCGCGCGGACGTCGATCATCGGTTCGGTGTCGGTCACGCGTGCGCCTCCGTCTGCTCCGAGGGGACCGTCACGACCGGCGTGGCCGCGAGCAGCTGCTTCGTGTAGGGGTGCTCGACCGTGTCCGGGGACAGGCCGGCCACGTCGTCGATGCGTTCGACGATCGTGCCGTTCCGCATCACGAGCACGCGGTCGCACAGCGCGCGGACGACGCCGAGGTCGTGCGAGATGAAGAGCACGGCGGTGCCGGACTCCTCGTTCATGCGCTTCAGCACGGTGAGCACCTCGCGCTGCACGGTCACGTCGAGTGCCGTGGTCGGCTCGTCGGCGATGAGCAGGTCCGGCTTCGTGCTCATCGCGGACGCGATCATCGCGCGCTGCTTCATCCCGCCGGACAGCTGGTGCGGGTACTGCCGCAGGCGGCCTTCGGGGTCGGTCAGCTTGACGGCCCGGAACCCCTGGGTGAGCAGGCGCATCGCGTCGCGGCGGCTGTGGCGCAGGCGCATCCGGAGCACGTCGGAGAGCTGGATGCCGAGGACCATCGCCGGGTTCAGGGCGGTACCGGGGTCCTGGTAGACCAGGCCGATCCGCGCCGCGAGTTCGCGGTCCGGCACGCGGCCGAGCAGGTCGGTCCCGCCGAGCTCGAGCCGGCGGGCGGACGCCTCGAGCCCCTCGCCGAGGAGCTTGGCGACGACGGAGGCGGTGAGGGACTTGCCCGAACCGGACTCGCCGACGATCCCGAGCACCTCGCCGCGACGGATCGTGAACGAGACGTCGTCCACGAGGGGGCGTCCGCTCGCGCCGTGCAGCACGGTGATGCCGTCGGCGACCAGGACCGCGTCCTCCTCGACGGCGAGCGTCGGGGCCCCTGACGCACGGGTCGTCCGGGCGCGGGTCGTGTTCGAGCGGGGGTTCGCGGCCGCGGCGAGGCCGTCGCCGACGAGCAGGGCGGCGAGCGACGCGAAGGTCAGGGCGACCGCGGGGCCGACGATGACGACGGGGTTCACCACGATGCGGTCGAGGCCGTCGTTGAGCAGGGTGCCCCAGTCGAACGCGGGGGTCTGCGCGCCGAGGCCGATGAAGGACAGGCCGGAGATCTCGACGAGTGCACCGGAGAACGCGCCGGCGATGAGGATGAGCGTCGGTTCGGCCATGTTCGGCAGCACGTGCCGGACGGCGACCCGGTGCGCGGGGACGCCCATCAGCCGGGCCGTCGTGACGTACTCGCTGGTGGAGATCTTCGCGGCGAGGTTCGCGGTCAGTCGGGCGAACCCGGCGATGTTCGCGACGGCGATGGCGACCACCACCTGGACCATGCCCTGCCCGAGGATCGCGGCCACGATGATCGCGACGAGCATCGTCGGGTAGCTGACGGCGAACTCGATGGCACGGAGGCCGAACTCGCGGAGCCGACGCGGCGCGAGCCACACGCCGATGCCGAGCGCGATGCCGACGACGGCCGACAGCGCGGTGGCCGCGAGCGCCATGAGCACGGTCGCGCGGGTGGCGACGAGCGTGCGGGCGAGCATGTCGCGGCCGAGGGTGTCCGTGCCGAGCGGGTGCGCGGCGGTCGACCCGAGTCCCGCGGTGCCGCCGATCCCCGTCGCCTGCGCACCGAGCACGAACGGAGCGACGACGGCGACGACGAGGATCAGGGCGAACATCGCGAGTCCGACGACGAGGCCCGCGTTCCAGGCGAAGGCACGGGGTCGCGCGGGCCGATCGACGGTGGCGGCTCGGACTGCGGTGATGGTGTCAGCCACGCTTCTCTCCGAGGGTGCGCGGGTCGATGAGACCCAGGATGATGTCGATGACGAGGGTGATCACGAGGGAGATCAGGCCGATCACGAAGACCGCGGCGCGGATCACCGGGTAGTCCTTGTCGACCGCGATCGCCTGGACGATCACGCCGCCGAGCCCGGGCCAGGCGAACACCGCCTCGGTGATGAGCGCGGAGCCGAGCAGGGCGGTCAGGATGATGCCGGAGAGCGTCAGAGCCGTGGTGAGCAGGTTCGGCAGCATGTGCTTCGCGTAGATCGACAGCGCCGGCAGCCGCCAGCCGCGCGCGGTGCGCATGTAGTCCTGTTCGAGGATGACCGCGGTCTCCCGACGGACGATGCGGGCGACGGAGCAGGTGCCGCCGACGGTGAGCGAGGCGATGGGCAGCACGGCGGCGGCCCCGAAGTCGTACGCCGGCGAGTACGCCGGCGGGAGCACGTGCAGCAGGACCGCGAAGACGACGACGAACCCGGTGGCGAGCACGTAGGTCGGGATCGAGGAGATGAGTCCGGTGACCGCGGTGAACGTCACGTCGAGCCAGCGGTGGCGGTCGCCGCGGGTCAGCACGCCGACGGTCATCCCGAGCGCGAGCCCGAGGACGAGCAGGAGCAGGACGGCCACGATCGTGATGGTGAGCGTGTACGGCACCGCGGTCATGACGATGTCCATGGCGGGTGCGCGGTACTTGTACGAGTCCCCGAAGTCGCCCTGCACGACTCCGGCGACGTAGTGCCAGAGCTGGACCGGGAGCGTCTGGTCGAGGCCGAGCTGGTGCCGGACGAGCTCGACCTGCGCGAGGGACGCCGTGGGGCCGGCGATGGCCGTGGCCGGGTCGCCGGGGATGAGCTGCACGATGAGGAACGTCACGAGGACGAGCAGCGCGAGGTTGACGAGGAGGCCGACCGCGCGGCGGAGCAGGAACCGGCGCCAGGCGCTCCCGAGGCCGGCGGCTCGGGGAGCCGTGGCGGCGGGGGCGCCCTGCGCGTCCGGGGTGCCCGGACCGGGCACGGGGGGATGGTCGACGGTGGTGGTGCTCATCGCGGGTCCTCCAGGTGCTCCGGTCCGGGCGGTGGTGGGGTGGTGCTGGGTGGTGTCGCGTCAGTCGGTCACGAGACGATCCGCATGGCGGACGGGTCCCAGTAGCCCGAGAAGACGTGCGTCTCGAAGCCCTTGCGGGCGACGTAGCGGTGCGTGTCGGTGATGAGCGGGGTCATGTCGACCCGCTCGAGGATCGACTTCTGCGCCGTGGCGAAGTCCGCGCACTGCTGGTCTTCATCGGTCGTCGCCATCGCGGCCTCGTAGGCCTTGAGGCCCTCGGGGTTGTCGCTCGAGGACACGTTGGTGCCGCCCTCGGGGTAGGTCGGGCCGAGGTACCGGGCGATGGAGAGGTTGATCAGGCCGACCTGGGCGTCCTCGGCCGCGACCGCGACGTCCCAGGTGTCCGGCTTCGTGCGCATCTGCGTCGTCCAGTCGGCGGGGTCCGGCGCGGAGACCTTCACGGTTGCCCCGGCGTTCCGCAGCGACTCCGCGAGGAAGTCGGCCGCGGGGTCCCAGTTCGACATGATGAGCAGGCGGATGGTCTTGCCCTTGAGCTCCTTCGCCGCTGCCTTCGGGTCGTACGACTGCACCATGGAGGAGCCGTCGACGGCGCACCGGTAGCTCGCGGCGTTGACGGTGGTCTGGGCGACCCCGAGCCCGTCGAGACCGGCGTTGTTGAAGCCCTTGGTGTCGATCGCCTGGGCGACCGCCGCACGCAGTGCCTGGTCGCCGGCGAACACCGAGCCGGAGCCCTCGGCCTCGTTGAAGACGAGGTTGTACGCCGAGCTGGCGAACTTCACGGTCGAGTAGTCGCCGCCGGTGAAGCGCTCGGCGTTCGAGTCGTAGAAGCGCGCGACGTCGACGCCACCGGACTGCAGCAGGTTCGCGCTCGTGTTCGAGTCGCCCTGCACGGTCATGTTGATCGTCTTGGCGGGCTTGCCGGTGACGGTCTTCCAGTCCGGCCAGGCGTCGTAGTCCGAACGGAGGGAGTACTGCACGCTCTTGCCCGCGGAGGACTTGGTCAGGGTGTACGGCCCCGACCACGCGCCCTTCACGGTTCCGGCGGCGAGTCCCTCCGGGTCGGCGATGCCGGCCGGGCAGATGACGCCGGTCCCCGGACGGGTGAGCCCGCCGAGCAACTGCGAGTACGGCGAACTGAGGGAGATCGTGAGCGTGCCGGCGGAGTCGTCGGGCGTGAAGGTCGGTTCACCGGAGCCGAAGGCCTGGTTCTTCCACGTCTGCGCACCGGAGTCGTCGAGGCCCACGAGGTATTCGAAGGACTTCGCGACGACGCTCGGTGTGATCTCGGTGCCGTCGGAGCACGTCGCCCCGTCCCGGATGGTGAACTCGTACTTCGAGGCCGACTCGGCGTCCCACTTGGTCGCGAGGCCACCGATGTACCCGCCGTCGTCGCCCTCGCCCTGTCGGAGCAGGGTGTCGAAGCCGAGTCGGGCGACCTCGACGTCCGAGCTGGCCGAGGCCTTCGCCGGGTCGAACGTCGCCGGGGCGTACCAGAGCTCCGCGTTGATCGTGCTGGTCGTCGAGCCGCTGCTGCCGCCGTCGGCGGAGCCGGACGTGCTGCACGCGCTCAGGGAGAGGCCGACGGCGGTCGCCACCGCGACGCCGACGAGGATGCGCTTCCTCACCATGGTGCTGTCCTCCAATGGGATTCGGGGTGATGCCAGGGAGTCAGTCCCAGGGTCGGGTCCAACTTGGATCCAATCTAGGACAATCCGCATCCAACTATGTTTCGTGTGGATTACATCTGATCCGCGCTGAAGACGGTCCGCCCTCCCACGACCGTCCGTTGCACGCGTGCTCGGGCGAACTCGTCGGCGGTGCAGTCGCCCGGGTCGACGTCGAGGAGCACCCAGTCGGCCAGGGCTCCGGCGCGCAGGACACCGCGCCGGTCGTCCGCGAAAGCGGCGTGCGCCGCACCTCGGGTGTAGGCCGCGACGGCTTCGAGCACCGAGGTGGCCTGGTGCGGGCCGAGGGGCTCGTCGATCCCGCGCATCCGACGGGCAGCGGCCACCCGGACGACCTCGCGCGGGTCGAACGGGAAGTACGGTGCGTCCGAGCCCATCGCGACGACCGCCCCGGCGTCGAGCCACGTGCGCATCGGGTTCACCTCGTCCACCCGGTCACCGAGCCGTCGGCGGAGGCCGGCCGCGTTCTTCCAGGCGATCGAGGGCTGCAGCGACGCGACTACGCCCAGGCGAGCTGCCCGTGCCGCGCTCGCCGGGCTCGGTTCGAGGTAGGCGTGGATGAGCTGGCACCGCAGGGGTGCGACGGGTCGGCCGGTGCGCCCCTCGGCCGTCTCGAGGCCGTCGAGGACCTCGGCGACCGCTCGACTGCCGACCGCGTGGACGCCGAGCCCCCACCCCGCTTCGACGCACCAGGTGGCGAGCCGAGCGAATTCCTCGGCCGAGATGCGCTGCACGCCGTGGTCGCCCCCCGCCCACGGACGCTCGAGCAGGGCCTGACCCTTCATGCCCTCGCCGTCGTAGTAGACCTTGATCGGGCCGAGCCGCAGCAGGTCGTCGCCGTCCCCGGTGACGCCGTCGATCGAGCCGAGGACGGCGAGCGCCGCGTCGACGTCGGGAACGGCGGGCGTTCCGAGTTCCGGGTAGGGCATCGCGACGACGCGCATGGTGAGCAGCCCACGACGGTGCGCCTCGCGGTACCCGGCGAGCTCGGGGAGCGTGACCGCGGGGTCGACGACCCCGGTGAACCCCATGGCGTGGAGGAGCGGTTGGACCCGACGGATCGCGGCGAGCCGGTCCTCGATCGTGGGTGGAGCGTCACCGAGCCAGTCCGGGGCGTCCGGGTCCGCATCGCCGTCGGCGAGCATCACGGCCGAGAACGCCTCGGCGTCCGCCTCGTCGTCGAGCAGCTGCAGCGCCTTGAGACCGGCCCGTTGTGCGTGAGCGTGCGCGTCGGTGAACCCCGGCAGCACCGTGCCCTCGACGTGGTCCTCCGCGACGGCGCCGACCGCCGCCGCGGCAGCCGCCCGCACCTCGGCCAGGGTCCCGACCGCACGCATCCGCTCGCCGTCGACGAGCATCGCCTCGGCCGTCGGCACGGCGGGGTCCATGGTCCGGATGTGCCCGACGACGACCCGGGCGGTGCCGGACGGTGTGCCGTGCCGATCAGGCACGCGCCGGCTCCCGCTCGTCGAGCCACGACCGCACGTCGTCCGCGGTCACGAGCGCGTCACGTTGCAGGTACGCGATCGCCTCGAGCGCCGCGTCGTGCGCACGCTCGCTCGACCCGGCGACGCAGTCGGTGAGCACCCGCACCGCGTAGTCGTGCTGGTGGGCGTCGGCCGCGGTGTAGTGGATGCACACGTCGGTGAGACCACCGACGAGCAGCACGGTGCCGGCGCGGTAGGCCTTGAGCACGATCTCGAGCTCCGTCCCGAAGAACGCCGAGTACCGACGCTTGCGGATGACGAACTCCTCCGGTCGGGGGTCGATCCACGAGGCGAGCTCGGTCTGCTCGTCACCCTCGATGCAGTGCGGGCCCTCGGCCCCGTCGAGTTCGCGGCCGATGTCGACGAGGTCCGGCTTGTGGACCTCCTGGATGAAGACGACCGGCACCCCGGCGGACCGGCAGTGCTCGATGAGGTCGCGGACGCGGGGCGCGCGTTCCGCGCGACCGCTCATGACGGGGATGCCCGGTGTGGGCATCGTCGAAGCGGCGCCGCCCTGGATGTCGACGACGATCAGGACGGGGTTGCCGGAGACGGCGAGCATGCGGTGGTTCCTTCCACGACGGATCGTGCACTCGGGTGGGGACCGGTGCGCGCCGTCGCCGCCAGTCTCCGACGGCTTCCGACACGGCACGGGTCATGGGTGTTACAGCGGCGTTAAACCTCAGGTGTCGCGGAGTTCGACGCCGCTCGCGGAGTCCGACACGCTCCGCGCCGCTCGGCGCCGTCGGAACGGCAGCAGCTCGGCCACGCCGACCGGGCCGAACCCGTCGCCGACCGCGACCCACACCCGCGCGTCCGGGGCGTGGTCGCCGAGCAGCTCGGCGCAGACCCCGCACGGCTCGATGAGGTGCAGCGTCCCGCTCGGTCGACGCAGGACGCCGACGACGGACTCGACCGCGGCGCCGGCGACGACCGCTGCGCTCAGGGCCGCGGACTCCGCGCACACGGAGGCCCTGCCCGCCGACGCCTCGACGTGCAGACCCGTGACGACGGTGCCGTCCACCAGGCGGAGTGCCGCGGCGACCTCGTGGACGCCGGCGCGGTACCGGCGCTCGAGCACGTCGGTCGCGACGGCGAGCAGCGAACGGTCGGCCGCGTCCATGCCGGGAGGCGGCCCGTCCAGGACCGGACGGTCCGACGACGCCGGTGCGCGCCCGTCGCTCACGACCAGCCCAGGATCCGCGCCATGTTGCCGCCCTCGACGAGCGCCCGGTCGGCCTCGTCCGGGATCGCCTTCGCGATCTTCATGCGTTCGAGGTCGAAGTCGCTGCCCGGCCACTCGGACCCGAGCAGGATCTTCTCCGCGCCCAGCCGGGCGTAGGCGCGCTTGACGTCGGACATCAGCGTCGCCGAGGTCTCGAGGTAGACGTGCGGGTTCCGCTCGGCGACGATGATCGCCTCGGGCACGTTCCACACCGCGCCCATGTGGGCGATGATCGTCGGCACCGTCGGGAAGCCCTTGGCGATCTCCTCGATCGCGAACGGCGCACAGAACGCGTCGTCGAGGGCGTTGATGAGCACGGGCAGTCCCAGCTCGGCGCACACCTCGAACAGCGGGTCGAGCAGGCCGTGGTCCGCCACGTGGTACCCGTGCAGGCTCGGGTGCAGCTTCAGGCCGACCAGTCCGCCGTCGGCGAAGCGACGGATCTCGTCGGTCGCGTTCTCCCACTGCGGCATCACCTGCCCGAAGCCGAACAGCCGGTCCGGGTGCGCGGCGACGAGGTCCATCAGGAAGTCGTTCTCGATCCCCTGGGCGAGCGAGCACACCATCGCGCGGTCGACACCGGCTGCGTCCATGCGGTCGAGGATCCGGTTCGCGTCGAACGGCGTGTACGCGGGCGGCTCCTCGCCCGGTCGGACGCCACTGAGGTAGTCGCTGCGGCCACGGCGGTCCTGCGTGGTGTTGTAGGCGTCGATGATCATCGTGGGCGTCTCCTCGTCGGCTGCTCGCGGGGACGATCCGCCCCACATGTCATCCGATACTGCCAGAATTGGATCCAATTTGGTAGCGCCCGGTCGGTCCAGGAGGCGCGGCCCGCCTCGTCCGCGTCCGTCACGGGACCGGGTGGCTCAGTGGACGGCGACCATCGCCCCCATCGCGAGCACCCCAACGAGCGACGCGATCCGGCGCACCGACTCCACGCGAGCGGCGCGGCGCCGCCCGACGCCCCACACGACGGCGCCGACGTGCACCGCGACCGCGACGGCGATCGGCAGCAGCAGTGCCCCACCGTGGTGGTGTCCGCCGGCGCCACCGGCGTGCACCGTGCCCAGGAGCACGAACACCGCGCCGAGCAGCATGCCGAGCGCGTGCAGGTGGTCTCCCTGCGGGCGGCTCGGGCGGCGGACCCGGTCGACCAGCGCGGTCACCATCGCGCAGCCGCCGAGCATGACCGCCCAGAACGGCGCCGGTACGAGGCCCAGGGCCGGCAGGTGGACGTCCGCCATCGCGGCGAGCATCACGACCTCGCCGACGAGCGCCGACCACCCCACGCGCCGGTGCCCGGCGGCGCCCAGCACGAGGGCCACGAGCGACCCACTGAGGGTCACGGCGATCAGCACGGTCATGATTGGATCCAATCATGGGTGAGTCGGATCCGGCAACGGGATCCAACACCTGGCAGGATTGGATCCGCAGCGGGGGCTCGCTGCGATGACGCACCGAGGAGACCACTTCCGTGACCACCACCGACGGCAACGCACTCGTCGACGACCTCGCCGCCCGGATCCGCGCGAAGATCATGTCCGGCGAGATCCCGATCGGCGCCCCGCTGCGCCAGGCCGACCTCGCGGCACAGTTCGGGATCAGCCGCACCCCGGTGCGCGAGGCCCTGCGGCAGCTGCAGACCGGCGGGCTCATCGAGGTCGTGCCGAACCGCGGCGCCGTCGTGCGCGTGCCCGTGCCGTGGGAGGTCCGCGAGGCCTACGAGGTCCGCGCCGAGCTCGAGTCCCTCGCCGCCCGTCGCGCCGTCGACCGCCTCGACGACGCCACCATCACGCAGCTGCGGTCGGTGAACCAGGCGATGTACGAGCGCTCGCTCGCCGCGGCCGAGGGGGAGCAGCCGAAGCAGCGCGAGGGCGTCGACAACGACCAGTTCCACGGGCTCATCTACCAGGCGTCCGGCAACACCCGACTGACCCGCATGCTCGTCGAGATCAACGACGCGTTCCCGCGCAACGTCTCGGCACTCGTGCTGCGCGAGAACTCCCGGCACCGCGAGGAGAACTTCCGCGAGCACGAGGAACTCATCGAGGCCTTCGTCGCCGGTGACCACGAGCGTGCGGCCGGGCTCATGCGCGACCACGTGCTCCGGGCCGGCGAGCACCTCGCCCACTGGTACGAGCGCCGCTCGTCCACCGTCTTCACCGGCTGAGTCGAGCACCCGGCCGAGCCCGAGAGGCGGGGTCGACCCGCGCCTCCCGGCCTCCCGCCTCGTCTACCGGGTCGGAGCCCGCCGGATCCAGCCGGTGGCCTCCTCGATCGCGCGCGTCACCGCGAGCAGCTGCGCCTCGCGGCCGTACCGCCCGACGACCTGCACGCCCACCGGCAGCCCCTCCGGCGTGAACCCGGCGGAGGTCACCACGACGGGGTGCGCGGTCAGCGTGAGCCGGTTCGCGAGCATCTGCCACGTGAAGTAGCGCTCGAAGCGGTGCCCGTCGACCTCGTCGACCCACTCGACGTCGGCGGGCGGCGCGACGACCGGTGTCGCCGGCAGGACCAGCACGTCGTACCGGTCGAGGACCGCGGCCGTGTCCCGGTACAGGCGCGTCCGCCGCTCGTACGCGTCGGCCAGCTGCGTCGCGGTCGTGGCGCGCCCCTGTTCGACGTTGCGGACGTAGTCCGGTCGGAACCCCTTCGCTCCGGCGTCGACGGCGTGCCGACCGCCGAGGAAGAACTCGAACGTCTCGATGGTCTCCCAGGCCTCGTCGGCGCCGGCGAAGTCGGGCTCGGACGCCTCGACCACCGCCCCGAGGCCCGTGAGCTGCTCGGCGAACGCACGGTGCACGGCTCGGACCGACGGGTCGATCGGCAGGCCGCCGGCGTCGTCGCTCCACGCCACCCGGAGTCCCTCGACCTCGACCGGACGCACCGGGTGCCGGGTCATCGCGGACATCGGCCAGACCGACTGCTCGACCGCCAGGGCGTCCATGAATCGCGCTGCGTCCGCCGAGTCGCGCGCCATCGGCCCGGTGACCCCGTGCGGCGTCCAGGCGTTGCCGGTCCGGCCGCTCGGCACACGACCGGGGCTCGGCCGGACACCGACGACGTTGCAGAACGCGGCCGGGTAGCGCAGGCTCCCGCCGCTGTCGGAGCCGTCGGCGATCGGCAGCATCCGACCGGCCAGGGCCGCCGCGGCCCCACCGCTCGATCCACCGGCGTGCCGCGAGGTGTCCCAGGGGTTCACGGTCGTGCCGAACACCGGGTTGAAGGTGAGGACGCCCTGCCCCATCTCCGGCGTGTTCGTCTTCCCGATGATGATCGCGCCGGCATCGCGCAGGAGCGTCGCGAGGACGCTGTCGTGCTCGGCCGGACGCGCGTCGGCGAAGGCCGCCGAACCGTTCGTGGTCGGCAGACCGGCGACGTCCATCAGGTCCTTCACCGCGGTGGGCAGGCCGTGCAGGAGCGGGAGGGGTTCGCCGGCGGCGCGGGCCTCGGCGGTGCGGCGGTCGGCGGCCTCCGCGGCGGCGAGCGAGACCGAGTCGGGTTGCTGGGAGACGACTGCCCGGAGGCGCGGGTTGCGCTCCTCGATCCGGTCCAGGTGGGCGCGCATCACCTCCACCGCCGACACCTCGCGGTTCGCGACGGCGTCGGCCAGGCGGACGGCGGACCAGTCGGCGAGGTGCTCCGGGGTGTGCTCGGGCGCGGGCATCAGCGGCCGCCCTCGTGGTCGTGCTGCTGCTCGGCGTGGACGTGCCCGTCGTGTGCGGCGTCGGTGTGGTGGTCGTGCGCCGCGTGGTCGTGGTCGTGGCCGGCGCCCGGCGCGCAGTGGTCGGTCGCCGACGGCGGGACGTCGAGCGAGGGGTTCCGGTCGAAGAAGCCGTCCGGTTCGAGCCGGAAGCCGATCCGGTCGACGGGCATGATCGGCCACTGCTCGGGCCGCGGGAAGTGGTGCACGCCGAGGACCGGCCACAGCACGAGCCGCTCGTTCTCGAGCGACCGGTCCGCCTGCTGCCAGACGTGCACACCGTCGTCACCGAGCTCGCCCTGGTTCGGGTACTCGCCGGCGATGAAGCGCTCCTCGGGGTCGAACGCGCTCGCCCACAGGTGCTTCGCGACGAACGGCGCCTTGCGCTCCACGATGCTGCCGGGCCGGACGTGCAGCTGCGCCGTGTTCTGGACGGCCAGTCGGTAGGCCGTGCTCTCGCCGTACCGGTTCTGCGCCGACTCGCTCTCGATGCGCCAGTGCAGCGCGCGCGCCGGGTCGGTCATCCGGGCGCCGTCGGCCTCGGAACCGATCGGCGTCTCGACCGCGATGCAGGCGTTGCCGTAGGGGTTCAGGGCCTCGTCGGGCTCGGGCTCGGCGTGCACTTCGACCAACCGGTTCAACGGCCCGTCGACGGCGGTGTCGAGGCGGACGGCGAAGTAGTGCTGGTGGGTCGGTGCCTGGACGTTCGGCGCCACCATCCGGCCGTACCGCGGCGTCTCCCCGTCGGCGATGCCGGACACCGACATGATCCCGGTGAGCTTCACCTCGAGCTCGATCGAGCCGTCCTGGTAGAGGGACCAGTAGAAGCCGTAGTCGTAGTTCGCCACGGTCGCGAAGCTCGAGACCACGAGTCGACGGCTGCGCCGGACCTCGGCACTGCCGGTGCGGGTGTTGACGTGCTTCCAGAGGATCGAGTCGTCCTCCTCGTGCAGGCAGATGCCGTTGACGATGGTCTGCGGCTCGCCGTGGCCGTCCAGGAAGTCGACGTCGAAGTACCGGATCTCCCCGAGGCAGTCGCAGCCGAGCTCGAGGCTCGCCGTGAGCGGGCCGGCGCCGTACTCGCCCCAGTCGAAGAAGTTCTTCCGGTACGCGGTCGGGTCGCTGTCCAGGTACGGCACGTACATCTCGTTGACGGCCGCGCGGTGCAGCACCGGTCGCTCGACGTCGCCGTCGCGGTAGGACAGGTCGTGCAGCACGAGCCCCTCGCGGTGCGAGAAGCCGACACGGAACGTCCAGTTCTGCCAGCGGACCTCGTGCCCGTCGATCGTGAAGCCGGGACCGTTCGGCTGGACGATGTCGAGCGCCGACACCTCGCGGTCGGGCCCCCAGGTACCGGAGGTGTAGACGCCGGTCTCGCTCGCCATCGGGACGACGCCGTGGTCCTCGATGCGGATGACCTCGAGCGTGTCCAGGTCGAGGATCGGGACGAGCCCCGCGACCGGCCGGGCGTAGCCGTTGTCCTCGGGGAACTCGCGGTACCAGACGGTGCCCCAACTGAGACGGCGGTCGGCGAGGTCCTCCGGGACGAAGCCGGTGATCGACTCCGGGTCGACCCAGACGAGCGAGGTGTCGGTGATGCCGCGCTTGGCCAGCGCCTCGATGATGAGCGGCGACTTCCGAGCGGCCTGCGCGATGAGCCGGGCCTCGTCGCTCGAGACACCCGGGCGGCGGTGGTCGACGTCGGTCCACAGCTCGACGATCGCCGGCGAGTCCGGGCCCGCGGTCCAGCCGCGCACCTCCCAGGCGGCGTGGGCGTCCGGGTCCATCACGACCATGCGGACCGGCCGGGCACCGCCGGCCACGGTCCCCCGGGCCTTCTCCTCGTCGAGGGCGATCCCCCAGAAGCGCGGTCGTGCACCGATCCGACCGGAACGGCGGACCGCGGCGACGAAGGAGGCGATCTCGGCGGAGGTGAGCGGATCGAGGACGTGGGCGGTGCTGCTCATGGGCTTCCTTCTCGGGTGGATCGGGGATCAGTTGGCGTGCAGGACGACGGCGCGACCGTCCGCGCGGGGATCGCTCGCGGCGTCGAGGTGGCCGTCGGCGTGCAGTCGGACGGTCTGCACGTGCCCGGCCTCGTCGACCGGGCCGGCGGTCCGTGCGACGGGCAGGCCGAGCACTCCCGCGGCGGCGATCGCGTCGTCGGTCCCCGGTTCGGCGACGAGCGTCATCTCCTCGTGGCCGAGATCGCGCGCACCGACCACGAAGCGTGGGCGGCCGAGCACGGCCACGGGGTCGCTGTCGGCGTCGACGAGGTCGCTGGCGACCTGGGCGAGGATCCACGGCTGGGCGCTGCCGCCCTGGCACCCGAGGGCGACGACGAGACCGTCGGTCTCGGCGATGACCGGCAGCAGTGTGTGCGGCGGGCGCAGCCCGGGACCGACGTGGCCCGGGTGCGCGGGGTCCGTGCTGAAGGCGGAGCCGCGGTTGTGCAGGACGACCCCGGTACCGGGGTCGAGGATGCCCGACCCGAACAGCTGGTAGACGCTCTGGATGAGGGTGACCACGGTGCCGTCGGTGTCCGCCGCGGTCACCGCGACCGTGTCGCCGAGTGCACGTCCGGCCCGGGGCAGGGCGCCCGCGCGGCCGGTGTCGCGCGGATCCGTCATCGCGGCGACGTCGATCGGACCGCCACGGGGGTCGCCCAGCTCGGCCTGCCGGACGAGCGCGGCGCGGTGCACGGCGTCGACGAGCTCGGCCGTGCGGTCAGCGGCTCCCGCCCCGTCGGCGAGCGCCTCCGGCAGGATGCCGAGGAGTACGACGCCCTGCGTGGGCGGCGGCGCCACCCACCATCGGACGCCGGCGACGTCGGCCTGCTCCGGCTCGGCGAGCTCGGCCTCGTGCGCGGCGAAGTCTCCCTCGGTGTGCGCGCCGCCCAGTTCCCGGAGCCGTGCCGTGATCGACGCGGCGATCCGACCGCGGTACATCGCCCCGGGGTCCGCAGCCAGTTCGGTGAGCGTCGCGGCGAGCGCGGGCTGCACGAGCCGGTCGCCCGTGCCGAGCAGCCCGCCGGCGCCGTCGCCGAAGACGTCGGTCATGCCGGCGTCGGCGCGGATCTCGTGCTCGCGGAGCGCGACCGCACGGGCGAGGCCGGCG
The DNA here is from genome assembly GCF_031455235.1 of Curtobacterium sp. 320. Lineage (NCBI taxonomy): Bacteria > Bacillati > Actinomycetota > Actinomycetes > Micrococcales > Microbacteriaceae > Curtobacterium > Curtobacterium sp. 320. Next base: position 230,774 of record NZ_JAVDSI010000005.1, read on the forward strand.
GAGACCGGTGCCCCCTCGGCCGCGAGTCCGGCGGCTCGGAGCAGCGCCGGACGGAGGCCCAGCCGGCCGCCGAGCGCGTCGATCGCCTGCCAGCCGGCGACGACACCGGGCACCGTGACGGTCTGCGCGCCCTGCCGCGGCATCCGCTCCTGCTGCGCGATCGCGGCGACGTCGATCCCGCTCGGAGCGGCGCCGGCGGAGACCACGGCGGTCACGCCGTGTCCGGGCCGACGGACGAGGGCCACGAGGTCACCGCCGATGCTGCACTGGTGCGGGTACACGACGGTCAGCGCTGCGGCGGCTGCGAGCGCGGCGTCGATCGCGTCGCCGCCCGCCGCGACCGCTTCCGCCGCGGCGTCGAGCGCGGCGGGGTGCGGTGCGGCGACGGCGACCCGGCGGGACCCGGGTGCGGTGGGCTCGGTCATGCGGTGGTCACCATCCGTGCGGGGCTGAGGAAGTCGAGATCAGGACGGTCGACGCCCTGGACCAGGTCGGCGACGGCCTCGCCGATCGCCGGCCCGAACTTGAACCCGTGCCCGGAGCAGGCGGCGGCCACGAGGACCTCGGGCTCGTGCGGCAGCGCCCCGACGACGAAGCGCTTGTCCGGCGTCATCGTGTACAGGCAGGCGATCGCCTCGCCGCCCGCGGTGTCGATCCCGGGGACGAACCGTTCGAAGAGCTCGGCCAGGTGGGCGGCCTCCGCCTCGGTCGGCGGTGCGACGGGCACGTCGGGGTCCCAGACCGGGCCGGCGTCGATCCCGATCTTGGCGCCCGACCCGGCGGCCTCGGGCAGGCCGAAGACGAGTCCCTCCGGCAGGTCGACGGAGAAGCACCCGAGTGCGGGCGGTTGCGCGATCGCCTGACCGGTCGGGACGGTGAGGGTGACGATGCGCCAGACCTCGAAGAACGCGGCAGCCTCCGGCACGAGCTGCGACGCCCAGGCGCCGCCGGCCAGGACGAGGCGGCGAGCGTGGATGCTGCCGCGGTCGGTGCGGACCGTGACGACGCCGTCGTCGACCCGCCGGTCGAGCACGGTCTCGCCGAAGCGCAGGTCGGCTCCGGCCGCAGCGGCCGCCGACTGCGCGAAGGCGAGCGCACGTGCGGCCTCGAGGACGCCGGCGTCGGGGTCGTGGACCGCCCCGTACGTCTCGGGGGGACGCAGTGAGGGCGCGAGCGTCCGCCACGCCTCGCGATCGACCGGGAGGCTCGCCCCGCCCTGCATCGTCGGCTCGCCCCGGTGGGCGTACAGTCCGCCGGTCGGGTGCAGGAAGGGCGCACCGGCTGCGGTCCCCCACCGTTCCCACCCGCGGTACGCACGGTCGACCAGGTCGTTCCAGACCGGGCTCGGGTAGGCGCGGCGGATCATCCGCGTCGCGCCGTGCGACGAGCCCCTGGTGTGCCCCGGGGCGAACCGCTCCACCGCGACGACGTCGAGGCCACGGCGGGCGAGTTCGTGTGTCGCCGCGGACCCGTGGATCCCGAGACCGAGGACGACGACGTCGTGCACCGCGGTCATGCCCGGGCCTCGGCCACGACGTCGGCGATGCCGTCGAGCAGGACCCGGACGTCCTCGTCGTCGTTGTACACGTGCGGCGACACCCGGACGACACTGGGCAGTCCGCGGGCTCCGAGGTCCCACTGCGCGTGGCTGGCTGGAACCGAGATCGAGTCGATCCGGCGGTGGCGCAGTCGCGCGGAGACCTCCTTCGAGGCGACCCCGTCGACCGTGAAGGTGACGATCGCGGAGGGTGACGCGACCGGGTCGGCGACGCGCACGCCGTCGAGACCGTCGAGGGCGTCCCGGATCCGGGAGCCGAGGCCGACGAGGTGCGCCTCGGTCGCCGCGGGTCCACGCTCGAGCGCCTCGCGCAGCGCCACCCCGAGGCCGAGCCGCGCGGCGACGGAGCACTCCCACGTCTCGAGCTGCCTGGCGGTCCCGTCCATCGTCCACTCATCTTCGCCCGTCCAGACCGCACCGCGGACATCCGGCGCCCACGCACCGACGCCCTCGAGCGTGCCGCGACGCAGGTACGCCATGCCCGTCCCGCGCGGACCACGGAGGAACTTCCGGCCGGTCGTGACGAGTGCGTCGCAGTCGACGGCCCGGACGTCGATGTCGATCTGACCCACGGACTGCGTGGCGTCGACGACCGTCAGGGCCCCGTGCCGACGGGCGACGGCCGCGATCTCGGCGACCGGTTCGACGAGCCCGGACGATGTCGGGACGTGCACGGCGCTCACCACGACCCGACCGGTGGCCCCGGCGACGGCACCCTCGAGCGCCTCGAGGTCCATCGCACCGCTGGCGTCGCTCGGCACGACCACCAGCCGGACGTCGTCGTGCCGCTGCATGGCGAGCAGCCGGAGCGCCTGGCTCACGTAGCTCGACCGTGGCGCGACGACGGTGTCGCCGGCACCGAGCCGGAGCGCGTCGAAGACGCCGCGGAGGCCGCTCGTCGCGCTGTCGAACAGGGCGATCTCGTCCGCCTCGGCGCCGAGCAGCGCGGCGGCCGACGTGTACACCGCCGCGACGTCGTCGGCGACCTCGTTGGCTGCTTCGTACCCACCGACCCGCTGTTCGCGACGCAGGTGGGCGACCACGGCCTCCAGGACACCGTCGCTGACCAGGCCGGCGCCGGCCGCGTTGAAGTAGTGGCGTCCCGCGGTGCCGGCCGTGCGTGACCGCTCGGCGGCCACGTCGATCACCGCCGTTGCCGGGTCGGCGCGTGTGCCGTCCTCCAGACCGATCGTCATGTGGCGGGTCCTCCCTCGTGCGCGTCACCCCCGGACGCTGAATGGATCCCATCATAAACAGGTTGTATCCATTCACGCCACCGCCGGATACTGTTGCCGCATGGAGCACTCCGCTGAAGCCCGCGCCCAGGAACTCGGACTCGTCATCCCGGACTACGCGAACCCGCCCTACGGTGGCCGCTACGGCAGTTCGCTCCGCGCGTTCCACCGCACCGGTGACCTGCTGGAACTGAGCGGCATGACGCCGGAGTCGCGGGACGGCACGATGCTGCACCCGGGCGCCGTGGGCGTCGACATCACGCTCGAGCAGGCGCAGGAGGCCGCCCGGTACACGGCGGTGAACGCCCTCGGCATGATCCGGTACGCACTCGGCTCGCTGGACGAGGTCGCCGCACTCTCCCGAGGGCTGTGCTTCGTCCTTTGCCCGCCCGGCTTCGAACAGCTGAACCAGGTGTCGAACGCGGCGAGCGACCTGCTCTTCGACGTGTTCGGGCCGGACGTCGGTCGGATGGGCCGGGCGTCCATCGGCGCGACGGCCCTGTCGCGGAGCGCCTGCTTCGAGCTGTGGCTCAGCCTGGAGTGCCGCCCGCGCCGAGCCGGGGCGTGAGACCGCTCGCCGAGACCGGCGTCCGGGGAACGGCCTTCTGGTTCCTCGTCCTGGCCTCGACCGCCGGGTACGTCGTGAACGGCGCGAGCACCCCGGTCGTCCCGCGCCTGGCGACGGACCAGCTCGGCGCCGACCCGGCACTCGGCGGACTCCTCGTCTCGCTCGCGGGCTTCGTCGCGATCGGGGCCATGCCCGTGGCCGGCGTCCTGAGCGACCGGCTCGGAGCACGTCGTGTGCTGCTCGGCGCCGGGCTGCTGGCGGCGGGCGGACTCGGGGTCGTGCTCGTCGCACTGAGCCTCCCGGCGCTCGCGGTCAGCCGCGTCGTGTTCGGTGCGGGCAACGCCGCGACCGCCACGGCCCTGACCGCATGGGTCGTCGCCGAGATCCCCGTGACGCAGCGGAGCCGCGCACTCGGCCTGTTCGGGCTCGCCGTCTGGATCGGCCTCGCGCTGGGGCCGGTCGTCGGCGAGAACCTGTACCAGTCCGCGGGGCACCGCACCGTGTGGATCGTCGCGATCGGCGCACAGTTCGGCGGGCTCGCCGTGGCGCTGCTCGCCCGCGGCGGGTCGGCGCCGGTTCCCTCGCCGGCGCACCGCAGCTCGACCCGGCCGACGGGGAGCGGCCTCGCACCGGTGCTGCGCGCGGTGGTGCGCCCCGGCGCCGCCGGACTCGTCGCATGGGCCGCCGAGGGCTTCATGATCGCGTTCCTCATCCAGCACCTCGTCGGACAGGGCGTCGGCGCGCAGGGGCTGACCGGTGCCGCGAACGTCTTCACGGTCTTCGCGGCGAGCGTCGTCGGCGTGCGACTGCTCCTCGGCGGCCTGCCGGACCGGGTCGGACCCGTCCGCACGGCGAGGGGCGCCCTGGTTGTCCTCGCCGCCGGACTCGTCGTCCTCGCCCTCGCGCGCGACTTCCCGACGGCCGCCGCCGGGGCCGTGCTGGTCGGCGCCGGCTACTCGCCGCTGTTCCCGACGCTCACGATCCTGGCCACCCGTGCACTCGACGACCGCAGCCGCGCGACCGGTGTGGGCGTGTTCTCGGCCGTCACGAGCGCCGGCTACGCCCTGGGGTCGCTCGCGGGCGGGGTCCTGGTGTCCGCCGTGGGTTCCGGCTGGGCCCTGGTGGTGCTCGCCCTGTTGCAGCTCACCGCCGTACCCGCGCTCGGCAGGCACGACGGTGGCCGCGGCCCGGGTCGCGACCCCGGGCGTGGGCTCAGAGCGCGATGACGACGCTCTTCGACTCGCAGAACGCCCGCAGCGCCTCCTCGCCGAGGTCCCGGCCGAGACCCGACTCCCCGACGCCGCCGAAGGACAGCGCCGGGTCGAACAAGTTGTAGGTGTTCACCCACACCGTCCCGGCGCGCAGGCGCTGGCCCATCCGGTGCGCCCGGGCGAGGTCGCGTGTCCAGACGCCGGCCGCGAGTCCGTACGTCTGGTCGTTCGCGATGGCGATCGCCTCGTCCTCGTCGTCGAACGGGATGACCCCGACGACGGGTCCGAAGATCTCCTCGCGCGCGATGGTCATCGTGTTCGAGACACCGGTGAAGAGCGTCGGTTCGACGTAGTACCCGGGGCGCTCGGGGACACCGCCGCCGACCGCGACCGTCGCGCCCTCGGCCTTGCCCTGCTCGATGTACCCGAGGACCTGCTGCCGCTGTTCCTCGGACACGAGCGGCCCGACGGTGATCCCGCCGTCGAGGCCGTCGCCGACCGGGACCTTCCGGACGGCGGCGACGAGACGCTCGGTGACCGCGTCGAGCACCGATCGCTGGACGAGCAGCCGGCTGCCGGCGGTGCACATCTGGCCGGAGTGACCGAACGACGCACGCATCGCGGTGACGACGACCGCGTCGAGGTCGGCGTCCTCGAAGACGATGTTCGGGCTCTTGCCGCCGAGCTCGAGCGTCAGTCGCTTGAAGTCCGCGCTCGCGGCGGTCATCACCTTGCGACCGACCTCGGTGCTGCCGGTGAACGAGACCTTGTCGACGCCCGGGTGCGCGGTGAGCGCCGCGCCGACGCGGCCGTCACCGGTCAGGACGTTGACGACACCGGCGGGGACACCGGCTTCCTCGCAGATCGCCGCGACGCGGAGCATCGTGAGCGGCGTCTGCTCGGCGGGCTTCACGACGACCGTGCACCCGGCGGCGAGCGCGGGTGCGAGCTTGAACGCCCCGGTCATGATCGGGAAGTTCCAGGGCAGGATGAGCGCCGCGACGCCGACGGGCTCGAGGGTCGTGTAGACGTGGTGCTGCCCGCCGTCGACCGGGACGACGGTGCCGGTCAGGCGCGACGGCGCACCCGCGTAGTAGCGGAAGACCCGGGCCGAGGTCGCGGTGTCCGCACGAGACCGCTCGATCGGCTTGCCGTTGTCGCGGGTCTCGAGCACAGCGAGCTCCTCGAGCCGCTCCTCGATGAGGTCGGCGACGCGACCCAGGATCCGGCTGCGGTCGTGCGGGCTCATGCCGCTCCACCGACGGTCCTCGTGCGCCCGGCGGGCGGCGGCGACGGCGGCGTCGATCTCGACGGGGCCGGCCTGCGGCACCCGGGTGAGCAGGGCCTCCGTCGCCGGGTCGAGGACGTCGAGCAGCTCGGCGCCGTCCGGTGCGGTCCAGGTCCCGTCGACGAGGAACGGCTCGAGCGGGGCCAGGGGAGCGAGCGTGTCTCGCATGGTGGGTCCTAACGGTGGTGGGTTCAGGGGCGGTCGAGCAACCGGGCTGGCTCGTCCACCGTGATGCGGGTGAGGACGTCGTCCGGCACCCCGAGCGCGCGGAGCCCCGGGACGACGCGGGCGGTGAGGTGGTCGAGGCCGTGTCCCCCGTGACGGCGGAGCTGCCCCTTGGTCCAGGTCGCGTGGCCGAACACCCACCGGGTCTCCGGCGCCGATCCGCGCAGGGCCAGGAAGGCGTCCAGGCGCTGGGGGTCGCTGGCGTTCCGGATCCGGCCGACGTGCGATCCCTCGTTGCCGAAGCAGAGCTCGAGGACGGCGCCGGCCTGCCCGAGGTCCCGCAGGTACGGCAGGTCGAGGAACTCGTCGACCGTCGAGAAGACGACGCGGCTCGGATCGACACCCTCGGCGACCACGTGCGCGAGCACCTCGAGCCCGTTCCGGGCGTCGGCCGCCAGCCGGACGACGACGGCTGCACCGGTGGTCACGGCGGCCCGGGCCGCTGCCGTCAGGCTCCGGCGTTCCTCGGTGCCCTCGGCGGTGGCGAACGCCGACGTGGTGCCCATCAGTCCGAGGATGCCGGCGCGGTAGTGGGTTCCCGGGACGGCGTCGGTGAGCGCGCGCTCGAACAGCCCCTGTCGCCCGTCGGTGTCGAGTTCGGTGAACCAGTCCGGCACCAGGCGCGGCAGGTAGGCGCCGTAGCCCGCGACGACGTCGACGCCGCTCGCCAGCGCGAGTTCGGGCAGCCGGGCGTGGTCCGGCCCGAAGCCGAGCGAGCTGAGGTCGACCGCGAGTCCGAGCCCGGCGGCACCGGCGATCCGCAGCTCGTCGGCGAGCAGGTCGATGTCGTCGAGGCGCAGGTTGTCGGCCAGCGCCAGCTGACTCCACCGCAGGGCCGCGGCGAGGTCCGCCGTGACGGCGAGGCTCGGTTCGAGCTGCTCGACCCCGGGCCGCTGCAGCGCGCTCGCGTCGGTGAGCAGGTGCTCGTGCATCGACACCGGGCCCGTCCCGGTCGACTCGACGGGCCCGAGGACGGTCTGGATCACGACGTGCCTTTCACCGTGGTGGACTTGACGGATCCAATCTACATCGGTTTGGATCCCTCTTGTCCATGGGCGCCACCGATCGCACCCGACGACCCCGAACGTTTACACGCGGGCGACTTCCGACACGTGCCCGAAACAGCCGGGCAACGGCGACGACACAGCCCGGCACGACACTGGTCGCACTACCTGTCACCCGACAGGTACTCCGCGAAAGGCCTGCAGCCATGCGCTCTCCCGAAGCACCGCTCCACACGCCCCGCGCCACGTCCAGTGCCGACGCCCAGGGCCTCGCCCGGCTCGGCTACGAGCAGGAGCTCCACCGCGGGGTCGGCTCGTTCTCCTCCTTCGCCGCCGGCTTCTCGTTCGTCTCCATCCTCACCACGGTCTTCCAGCTGTTCGGGCTCGGGTTCGGTCTCGGCGGCGCCGCCTTCTTCTGGGCCTGGCCGCTGGTGTTCGGTGGCCAGTTGCTCGTCGCGCTGAACTTCGCCCAGCTCGCCGCCCGCTGGCCGATCTCCGGCGCGATCTTCCAGTGGTCGAGCCGGCTCGCCGGTCCCCGGTTCGGCTGGTTCACCGGCTGGACGATGATCATCGGCCAGATCCTCACCGTCGCCGTCGCGGCGATCGCCGTCCAGGCGGTCCTGCCGGCGATCTGGGACGGCTTCCAGGTCGTCGGCGGTCCCGGCGCCGATCCGTCCGTCGCCTCGGCGACCGGTGCGGCCAACGCGGTGGTCCTCGGGCTCGTGATGCTCACCGTGACCACGGTCGTCAACATCGTGAGCGTCCGGTTCATGGCCCGCGTGACGAGCTTCGGCGTGCTCGTGGAGATCGTCGGCGTCGTCGTCCTGATCGCGGCCCTGTTCCTCCTGCCGCACCGGAGCCCCGCGGTGGTGTTCTCGACCGAGGGGTCGACGAGCACCGAGCCGTACGTGTGGGCGTTCCTCGCCTCGTCGCTCATGGCCGCCTACGTGATGGTCGGCTTCGACTCGGCGGGCGAACTCGCCGAGGAGACGCACAACCCGCGGCGGACGACCCCGAAGACGATCGTCCGCGCGCTCACCGTGTCCGGACTCGGCGGCGGGCTGCTCATCATCGGCGCGCTCATCGCCGCACCGAGCCTGACCGACGGCAAGCTCGCGACGCAGGGGCTCGCCTGGGTGATCACCTCCACCCTCGGCGACGTCTTCGGCCGACTCCTCCTCTGCACGGTCGCGGTCGCGGTGTTCGCCTGCACGCTCGCGGTGCAGACGGCCGGTGCCCGCATGGTCTACTCGATGGCCCGCGAGAAGGCGCTGCCCTTCCACCGCACGCTCGCCCGCGTCTCGCCCCGCACGGGCACCCCGATCGCGGCCTCGGTCGTCGTCGGCGTCGGTGCGGGACTCGCCCTCGCCGTCAACATCGGCCAGTCCGCGATCTTCACCGCCCTCTCCAGCCTCTGCATCGCGATGCTCTACCTGGCGTACCTCGGGGTCACGGGCCCGCTGCTCGTCCAGCGCATCCGGCTCCGACGCACCGGGCTGCCCGGCGGCGTCGACGAGGCCGGGGCGCCGCTCTTCACGCTCGGTCGGTGGGGGATCCCGCTGAACGCCCTCGCCGTCGCGTTCCAGATCGGCATGGCGGTCAACCTGATCTGGCCCCGCCCGGAGATCTACGACCTCACCGGTGACTCGTGGTGGCTGCAGTACAGCGCGCTGCTGTTCATCGGCGCCGTGCTGCTCGTCGGCTGGGCGTGGTCGTCGTGGCGGCACCGCGCACACGGGCCGATCACGTTGGCCGAGGTGCCGCACACCGCACCCACCCCCGTCGACGCCTGAGCGAGGGGCGGACCGGCCAGGACCGGCCCGCCCCCGCACACCAGCACCCGCACCGCCCGCACCACCGGAAGGAACCACCGTGCGTGACCTGCACCAGACCGACAGCGTGACCGCCTCACGCTCGGACGCTCGCGCCCAGGGCGGCACGACGTCCGACTGGATGCCGTACCTCCCCGCCTCGTCGTCCCCGTTCGCACCAGTGGGCGTGGACCCGGCCGACCTCGTCTGGGCCGAGACGGTCGCCCCGGGCGGGTACACCCACAAGGTCCTCGCCCGCGGGTCCCGGCTCCGGTTCGACGACCCGACCGGCGACGCGTGCGCGAACCTGCTGGTGTTCAACGCCCTGGAGCCGTGGGAGCGCCTGAACGTGGCCGACACCCAGAAGATCCCGTGGCAGGCGTACCTCGGCCAGGGCTCGCCCCTGCTCAGCGGCGACGGCCGGGTTCTGGCGACCGTGGTCGAGGACACCTCCGGCCACCACGACGCCTTCTGCGGCACCTCCACCGACGCGTGGAACGAGCGCAAGTACGGCGGAGCGGCACCCGAGGGACCGACGCCGAGCGGGCGGTCGCTCCTCGCGAAGGCCGCGGCGAAGCACGGGCTGTCGAAGCGGGACCTGCCCCCGAGCATCTCGTTCTTCCAGGGCGTCCACGTCGAGGCCGACGGCTCGCTGACGCCGACGGGCAGTGCCGGGCCTGGTCACCACGTCACGCTGGTCGCCGAGCTGCCCCTGCTCGTCCTCGTGGCGAACGTCGCCCACCCGGTCGACCCCCGCCCCGAGTACACGGTCGGCCCCCTGCGCGTGCACGCCTGGCGCGGCACGCCGACCACCCACACCGACCCGCGGGCGACCGCGACCCCGGAGCTGTACCGGGCGCACCTGAACTCGATCGACTACGCGGAAGCGCGAGGCCTGTGATGACCGGAACCCTGACCACGACCGTGCCGGTGGGCGCCGTCCACGACCCCGACGTCCCGCTCGACTGGAGCGAGTCCCTCGTCCCCGGGACGATCGTCCGCGACGACCGTGTCGCGCCGCTCGCGCCGTGGTCCGCCGTCGTCCGCGCCGGCGAGGTGCTCACGATCGTCGACGTCGGCGGCAACCAGAGCGCCGACTGCCTGGTGTACGACGCGCACGACCCCGACGAGCGCTACAGCGTGCCGGACACCCTGGCGGCACAGGGCAACGCGTACGTCCGCACCGGCACCGTCCTCATGTCGAACGAGGGCCGTCCCCTGATGACGGTCGTCGCGAACGAGATCGACCGGCAGGACACCATCGGCGGTGCGTGCTCGAAGGAGTCCAACACGCTCCGCTACGGCCACCACACGCAGTACCAGCACGGCTGCCGCGAGAACTTCCTCGCCGAGGCCGGCCGACACGGACTGGGGGCTCGGGACATCGTGTCGAACCTCAACTGGTTCATGAACGTCCCCGTCGAGGAGGACGGCGCGCTCGGCATCGTCGACGGCATGAGCGCCCCCGGCAAGCGCGTCGCGATCCGGGCCGAGCGGGACGTCCTCGTGATCGTCTCCAACTGCCCGCAGATGAACAACCCCTGCAACGACTTCTCCTGCACGCCTCTCCGGATGATCGTGGTCCAGCCGTGAACGCCGCGCTCTCCACCGACACCGTCCTCGTCGCCAACCGCGGTGAGATCGCCCGCCGCGTGATCCGCTCCGCGAAGGCGCTCGGGATGCGCACCGTCGCCGTGTACTCGGACGCCGACCGCGCCGCCCCGCACGTCCGCGAGGCCGACGTCGCCGTCCGGCTCGGCCCGGCACCGGCCCGCGAGTCCTACCTCGACATCGACGCCGTGGTGCGCGCGGCGATCGACTCCGGCGCCGGCCTCGTGCACCCCGGGTACGGGTTCCTGTCCGAGAACACCGCGTTCGCCGCGACGTGCGAGGCCGCCGGGATCCGCTTCGTCGGCCCGACGGCCGAGCAGATCGTGCAGTTCGGCGCGAAGCACACGGCGCGCGAGCTCGCCGCTGCCGCCGGCGTGCCGATGCTCGCGGGCACCGGTCTCCTCGCGGACGTCGACGAGGCCGTCGCCGAGGCGGATCGCATCGGCCTGCCGGTCATGCTCAAGGCCACCGGCGGTGGCGGCGGGATCGGCATGCAGGCGTGCGCGACCCTGGACGAGGTCCGACAGGCGTACGCGAGCGTCGAGCGCACCGCTTCCGCCGCGTTCGGGTCCGCCGGCATCTTCCTCGAGCGGCTGGTCCGGCCGGCGCGGCACGTCGAGGTCCAGCTCTTCGGCGACGGCGAGGGCCGCGTCGCCGTGATCGGCGACCGCGACTGCTCGCTCCAGCGCCGCAACCAGAAGGTCATCGAGGAGGCTCCGGCCCCGGCGCTCCCCCAGCAGGTCCGGGAGGCGCTGCACGCGTCCGCCCGTCGGCTCGCCGAGAGCGTCGGGTACCGCAGCGCAGGCACGGTCGAGTTCGTCTACGACCCGGTCCGCGAGGAGGCGTCGTTCCTCGAGGTGAACACCCGGCTCCAGGTGGAGCACCCGGTGACCGAGGAGGTCTTCGGCGTCGACCTCGTCGAGCTCATGCTCCGCCTGGCCCGCGACGGCGCTGCCGGCATCGACCCTGAGGTGTTCACCCGCGCGTGGACCCCGAACGGCCACGCCGTCGAGGCCCGCGTCTACGCCGAGGACCCGGCCAAGGGATCGCTCCCGTCGAGCGGCCTCGTCACCCAGGCGGTGTTCCCCGAGCGCGACGGCGTCCGCGTCGACGGCTGGGTCGAGACCGGCTCCGAGGTCTCCGCGTTCTACGACCCGATGCTCGCGAAGGTCATCGCCACCGGGGAGACCCGTGACGACGCCCTCGACCTGCTCCGGGACGCCCTCGCCGACACCCGTGTCGACGGCATCGTCACGAACGCCGGGCTGCTCCGTTCCCTGACCGACGACCTCGAGCTCCGCACCGCCACGCACTCCACGTCGACGCTCGACGAGACCGACGACCCGGACCCGCGGATCGACGTCGTCGTGCCCGGCACGATGACGATGATCCAGGACCTGCCCGGTCGGGTCGGGTACTGGCAGGTCGGTGTGCCGCCGAGTGGTCCGTTCGACGGTGTCTCCTTCGCCGAGGCCAACCGTGCGGTGGGCAACCCGGACGGCGCCCCCGCCCTGGAGATCACCGCGACCGGTCCGACGCTGCGGTTCTCCACCGCGGCCGTCGTGGCCCTCACGGGCGCCCCGGTTCCGGTGACCCTGGACGGGGAGCCGGTGCCGCTCTGGGAGCCCGTCGAGGTCGGTGCCGGACAGACCCTCGCGATCGGTGCCGCTCCCGGCCCCGGGCTCCGGAGCTACCTGGCCGTCCGCGGCGGCTTCGACGTCCCGACCTACCTCGGTTCCGCCGCGACGTTCACGCTCGGCGGGTTCGGCGGCCACGCCGGCCGGGCCTTGCTCGCCGGCGACGTGCTCCGTCCCGGGTCCCCGGACTCGGACGCCCCGCACCCGGCCTTCCCGGTCGGCACCCGGCTCGGCCTGGTCGGCGGCCCGACCCCGGCCGAGCGACGCACCGCGCTCACCGACGCGTGGGAGATCGCCGTCACCGAGGGACCGCACGCGGCGCCGGACTTCTTCACGCGCGCCGACCTCGACGTCTTCTACGCCACCGACTACGCCGTGCACCACAACTCCGCACGCACCGGCGTCCGGCTCATCGGCCCCCGACCGGGCTGGGCACGGACCGACGGCGGCGAGGCGGGCCTGCACCCGTCGAACATCCACGACACCCCGTACGCGGTCGGGGCGATCGACTTCACCGGCGACACCCCGATCATCCTCGGACCGGACGGCCCCTCCCTCGGCGGCTTCGTCTGCCCCGCGGTGGTCGCCAGCGGCGACCTGTGGAAGCTGGGCCAGCTCCGACCGGGCGACACGGTCCGGTTCGTGCCCGTCCGCGAAGCCGACGCCGCAGCGCTCGAGGCGAACCGCGCCTCCCGGACCGTCCCCCGCACCGGCGGCGACGGCGACGACGGGGTGATCGCGCGCCTGGACGCGACCGACGCCCGACCGGGTGTCGCGTACCGACGCGACGGCGACGACAACGTCCTCGTCGAGTACGGCGACATGACCCTCGACATCGCGCTGCGGATGCGCGTGCACGCCCTCATGACGAAGCTGCAGGAGGAGGCGCCACGCGGCATCCTCGACATCACCCCCGGCATCCGCTCGCTGCAGGTGCACACCGACGCGAGCGTGCTGAAGGCGAGCACGATGGCGGGCCTCCTGCGCGAGCTCGAGGACGAGATCCCGCCGACGGATCAGCTCGTCGTGCCGTCGCGCACCGTCAAGCTGCCGCTGTCGTGGGACGACCCGGCCACCCGGCTCGCGATCGAGCGGTACATGGCCGGCGTACGGAACGACGCCCCGTGGACGCCGTGGAACATCGAGTTCATCCGGCGGATCAACGGCCTCGACAGCGTGGACGACGTGTTCCGCACGGTCTTCGACGCGAGCTACCTCGTGCTCGGTCTGGGCGACGTGTACCTCGGTGCGCCGGTCGCCACGCCGCTCGACCCCCGGCACCGGCTCGTCACGACGAAGTACAACCCCGCCCGCACCTGGACGGCGGAGAACTCCGTCGGCATCGGCGGCGCCTACCTCTGCATCTACGGCATGGAGGGGCCCGGCGGCTACCAGTTCGTCGGCCGCACCGTGCAGATCTGGAACCGGTTCCGCCGCGGCGGCCTGTTCCAGGAGGACCCGTGGGCACTGCGCTTCTTCGACCGCATCGAGTGGTACCCGGTCGGGGCGGAGGAACTGCTCGAGCTGCGCGCCGAGACCGACGCCGGCCGCGGGGACTTCGAGACCGTGGACGGCGAGTTCTCGATCGCCTCGTACAAGCGGTTCCTCGGCGAGAACGCCGCGTCGATCGCGGACTTCCGCGCCCAGCAGGCCCGGGCGTTCGACGAGGAGAAGGAACGGTGGCGGGCCTCGGGCGAGTTCGACGTCCGCGACGAACCGGCCGTGGTGCTGCCGGACGAGGTGGTCCTGCCCGCCGGCGCCACCGCGGTGACCGCGCCGTTCACCTCGACCGTGTGGCAGGTGGACGTCCGACCGGGCGACCGGGTGGACGAGGGCCAGCGGCTGCTGGCCGTGGAGGCGATGAAGATGGAGTCGATGGTGCACGCACCCGTGGAAGGACACGTGTTGGAGGTCTACATCAAGCCGGGCGACCAGGTCGCCCCGGGGCAGGTCCTGGCAGCGATCGGAGCACCGGCGTGAGCGGGGGCAGCACCGCGGCGGACCGCGTGCACGCAGCCTTCGACCGGATCGACGCCGTCGACCGCCCCGAGGTCTGGATCACCCTGCGCGACCGCGCTGCCGTCGTCGCCGAGGCGTCGGCCGCGGACCCGGCCCTGCCGCTCGCCGGGATGCTCGTCGCGGTCAAGGACAACATCGACGTCGCCGGACTCCCGACCACGGCCGCGTCCCGCTCCTACGCGTACACGCCGACGGCCGACGCCACCGCGGTCGCTCGTCTCCGGGCCGCGGGCGCGGTCGTCGTCGGCAAGACGAACCTCGACCAGTTCGCCACCGGGCTGGTCGGCACCCGCTCACCCTTCGGTGCCGTCCGGAACGCCTGGGACCCCACCCGGATCTCCGGAGGCTCCTCGAGCGGCAGCGCGACCGCCGTCGCCCTCGGCATCGTCGACTTCGCGCTCGGTACCGACACCGCGGGCTCCGGCCGGGTGCCGGCTGCCCTGAACCACCTCGTCGGCGTGAAGCCCACGAAGGGTCTCGTCCCGAACACCGGCGTCGTCCCGGCCTGCCGGTCGCAGGACTGCGTCACCGTCTTCGCCCGGTCGCTCGACCTCGCCCGGACCGCCACCGAGCTGATGGCCGGCCCGGACGGCATCGACCCGCTCGCCCGACCGGACGCAGCGCTCGTGAACGGCTCGCTCGTCGTCCTCCCCGCCGTGCCGCGGATCGCAGTCCCGCTGCCGTCGCAGCTCGAGGGGCTCGCACCCGGCTGGGCGGACGCGTTCGGCCGGGCGGTCGACCGGTTCCGTGCCCTCGGGCACGAGGTCGTCGAGGTCGACATCGCACCGCTGCTCGACGCCGCTGCGCTGCTCTACGAGGGCGCGTTCGTGGCCGAGCGGTACGCCGCGGTCGGCGCCCACATCGAGGCGAACCGCGACCGGGTCGGCGACGACCTCGACCCGACGGTCGCCGGGATCGTGCTCGGCGGCGCGACCCCCACCGCCGCAGAACTCTTCGCCGACCAGGAGCGACTCGACGCGTTCGGCGCCGCCGGTCGAGCCGCCCTCGACGGCACCACCGCGCTGCTCACCCCCACCACGACCTGGCACCCGACCCTCGCCGAGGTCGCCGCGGACCCGGTCGGCGCGAACAGCCGGATGGGGCGGTACACGAACTTCGCGAACCTGCTCGACATGGCGTCGCTCGCGGTCCCGGCCGGCTTCGTGGACGGGCTGCCGTTCGGCGTCATGCTGACCGGCCCCGCGTTCAGCGACCGCCGCCTCGCGGCACTCGGTGCGGCCTTCGCCGCACCGACGGTCGACGTCATGGTCGTCGGCGCGCACCTGCGGGACCAGCCGCTGAACGGGCAGCTCGTCTCCGCGGGCGGGACGTTCGTCCGGGAGGCGCGCACCGCCTCCGACTACCGGCTGTACGCCCTCGACACGGTGCCGCTCAAACCCGGACTGGTCCGGACGCGCTCGGTCGCGTCCGACACCGGGGCGGCGGCGCCGGACGGCGCCGGCATCGCCGGAGAGGTCTGGCGGCTCCCCGCGGCGGGCTTCGGGACCTTCGTCGCCGCGCTCCCCGCACCGATGGCGATCGGCACCGTGACGCTCGACGACGGCACGGACGTCACCGGGTTCACGGTCGAGGCCGTCGCCGTCGAGGGCGCCGAGGACATCACGCACCACGGCGGCTGGCGGACGTACCGGGAGCACGCGGCCCGGGAGCGCGTGTGACGGCCGGCTGCGAGGATGGGGCCATGTCCTCCGACGACCGGCCCGCCCGACTCGGCAGACCGCGGGTCGTCCCGGACACCGCGTCCGGGCTGAGCCCCCGCGACCAGATCCTCGACGCCGCGGCGGCCCTGTTCGTCGAGAACGGCTTCAGCGCCACCTCGACCCGGGCGATCGCCGAACGGGTCGGCATCCGGCAGGCCTCGCTGTACTACCACTTCGCCGGCAAGGACGAGGTGCTCGTCGAGCTCCTCACGACCTCGGTCCGCCCGAGCCTCGACGTGGTGCGCGGCCTCGAGGAACGCGTGCCCGGATCCGTCTCCGCCGCGGGCGCACTCGCGGCCCTGGTCCTCATCGACATCGACACCCTCGCGCGGACGCCGCACAACATCGGCACGCTCTACCTCCTGCCGGAGGTGCAGGGCGAGCGGTACGAGGGCTTCCGGACTGATCGGCAGGAGTTGCAGGACACCTACGGCCGACTCGGGGCCCTGGCCGCGACCGAGGACGTCCGGGGCACGGTCGCGCCCGCGCTGCTGGGCGGCATCCTCATCCAGCTCGCCGAGACCGTCATCCAGCTGCGCCGCACCGGCGAGGTGGACGACCACGACCGCGAGGCGATCACCGGCACCTGCCTCCGCGCGTGCGGGCTCGGCCCCGACGCCGTCGCCGCCGCCCGACGCGAAGCCGACGCCCTGCTCGCCGCAGCGGCCGTCTGACGCGACACACACACGACGCGACCCACACACGACCCGACAGGACACCCCATGACCGACCACGCCCACGCGCCCGTCCGGACCACCGCCCTCCGCCCGCTCGCCGACGTCGTGCTCCCCCGCACCGCCCTGGTCAGCACCGCCCTCGTCGTCGGCGGCGCACTGCTGACCGCCGGTGCCGCCCAGGTGTCCGTCCCGCTCTGGCCGGTGCCGATCACCGGGCAGACGCTGGCCGTCCTGCTCGTCGGCAGCGCCCTGGGTGCGCGTCGCGGCGCCCTGTCGATGCTCGTCTACGCGCTGCTCGGCGTCGTGGGGCTGCCGGTCTTCGCCGACGGGACCGGCGGAGCCGGCGTCCTGGTCGGCCCGACGGGCGGCTACGTCGTCGGGTTCGTCGCCGCCGCGGCGCTCGTCGGGTGGGTCGCGGAGCGGTTCGGCGACCGCCGGTTCACCGCGGCGCTGCTCTCCTTCGTGCTCGGCACCGTCGTGACGTTCGCGGCCGGGATGGCCTGGCTCGCCGTGTCGCTCGGGCTCGATCTGCAGCACACGCTCGAGTACGGGCTGTACCCCTTCGTCGTCGGCGGTCTCGCGAAGGCCCTGGTCGGAGCCGGGGTCACGTCCCTCGGCTGGACGGCCGCCCTCCGGCGTCGCGCGACCAGGGGCACGATGGGCTGAGCGCGGGAACAGTCGGCGGGTGTTGCCGGTTGCACCGGGTGATGCCGCAGCCAGCGGCAACGACGACCTCAGGAGGCCACCATGACCACCACCGAAACCGCCATCCTCGCCGGCGGGTGTTTCTGGGGAGCGCAGCAGCTCCTCCGTCGCCGTCCCGGTGTGATCAGCACGCGCGTCGGGTACTCCGGCGGCGACACCCCGAACGCCACCTACCGGAACCACGGCGACCACGCCGAGTCGGTCGAGATCGTCTTCGACCCGTCGCAGATCTCGTACCGCGACCTGCTCGAGTTCTTCTTCCAGATCCACGACCCGTCGACGAAGGACCGCCAGGGCAACGACGTCGGCCGCAGCTACCGCTCCGCGGTGTTCTACACCACCGACGAGCAGCGTGAGGTCGCCCTCGACACGATCGCCGACGTCGACGCGTCCGGCATCTGGCCGGGCAAGGTCGTCACCGAGGTCGAGCCCGCCGGTGACTTCTGGGAAGCCGAGGAGGAGCACCAGGACTACCTCGAGAAGCACCCGCACGGTTACACGTGCCACTTCGTGCGCCCGGGCTGGACGCTCCCGCGCCGCGACGAGGCCGTCAGCGCGAGCTAGCGCGTCCTGATCGGCACCGGCGGGTCAGCGCGACCCGCCGAGCAGTTCCAACCAGTCCCCGGGCAGGCGATCCGCCGGCCCGGGGACTGCCTGTTCCACGGGGTGGCTCGTCGGCGCCGCGAGCTCGACGCCCTCGAACGTGGAGTGGTCGCGGTAGTCGTACGACCACGTCTCGCCGGGCTCGTAGCTCTGGATGACCGCGTGCCCGGTCGCCTCCCAGTGTCGGGTGGCGTGGGTGTCGAGCGAGTCGTCGCAGCAGCCGACGTGGCCGCACGCGGCGCACCGGCGCAGGTGCACCCACCAGGACCCGGTGGCGTCGCACTCGACGCACCCGGGTCCGCTCGGTGCGACGTCGGGGTGGATCATCTCGGCGTGGTCCGTCATGGGACCATCCTGGCCCGGACGCAGCCCCGCGGCCAGCGCGCCGCCCGGACTCAGCCGCGCGGCCAGCGCGCCGCCCGGACTCAGCCGCGCGGCACCAGCGCGTCGATGGCCGCGAGCTCCTCGTCGGTCAGCGGCGCACCATCGAGCGCGTCGAGCGTCCCGTCGAGCTGCCGGACGCTCGACGCCCCGACGAGCGCGGACGTGACCGCCGGCTGCCGGAGCACCCACGTGATGGCGAGCTGCGCGAGCGTCTGCCCACGGGACACGGCGATGTCGTTCAGGGCGCGCGCGGTCGTCAGGTACTCGTCGTCGATCCGGTCCGCGCCGAACCAGCGTCCCTCCGCCGCCCGCGACCCGACCGGCACCGAGCCGTCGAGGTAGCGGTCCGTCAGGAGCCCACCGGCCAGCGGGGAGAACACGATCGCGCCGGTCCCCAGACGGAGCAGCTCGTGGAAGAGCCCGTCCTCGGGGACCCGGTCGAACATGTTGTAGCGCGGCTGGTGGATGAGCAGGTGGATGTTCTCGGCGGCGAGCGCCTCGGCTGCGGCGGCCGTCTGCGCCGGGTCGTAGTTCGAGATGCCGGCGTAGAGCGCCTTGCCCGAGCGGACCGCGGTCACGAGGGCGCTGACGGTCTCCTCGATCGGGGTCTCGGGGTCCGGCCGGTGCGAGTAGAAGACGTCGACGTACTCGAGCCCGAGGCGTCCGAGCGACTGGTCGAGCGAGGCGAGCATGGACTTGCGCGAGCCCCAGTTGCCGTACGGACCGGGCCACATGTCGTAGCCGGCCTTCGTCGACACCACGATCTCGTCGCGGAACGGTCGGAGGTCCGACTCGAGGATGCGACCGAACTGCTCCTCGGCGGCTCCGGGCGGCGGGCCGTAGTTGTTCGCCAGGTCGAAGTGGGTGATCCCGCGGTCGAACGCGTGCAGCACGATGTCGCGCTGCGTCGTGAGCGCTCGGTCGGCGCCGAAGTTGTTCCACAGCCCGAGGGAGATGCGGGGCAGGAGCAGGCCGCTCCTCCCGACGCGCTGGTACGGGAGTCGCTCGTAGCGGTCGTCGGCGGGGCGGTGGACGTCAGGCATCGTTGCTCGATCCGGTTCGTGAGGGGGTGGCGGGGTCCGGTGTCGACGCTAGCGGACCGCACCAGCCGGTTCCGGCGCACCGCGCCAGCGGGGTGACGGCCGTGCCTGGAGGGACGGTGCGGGCCCGACCCGCGCCTCCAGTCCGTCTCGTGGTGCGTCCACAGCTGGACGCGCGCGACGGGCGCGGTGCAGGACCGCTACGCCGTGCCGGCGTCGCGGGAGACCTCGTCGTGCGACTCGTCCTCGCGGCGCATCCGCAGCAGGCTCGCCCCGGTCGCCACACCCATCGCCACGACGATGACCAGCAACGAGACCCCGGTGCCGATCTCCGGCGCCCACTCGACGTGCTCCCCACCGTTGATGAACGGCAGTTCGTTGCCGTGCAGTGCGTGCAGCACGAGCTTCACGCCGATGAAGGCGAGGATCGCCGCGATCCCGTACTTGAGGTAGACCAACCGCTCGAGCAACCCGCCGAGCAGGAAGTACAGCTGCCGGAGGCCCATCAGAGCGAAGACGTTCGCGGTGAACACGATGAACGCGCTCTCGGTGATGCCGAAGATCGCCGGGATCGAGTCGAGCGCGAACAGCAGGTCGGTCGTCCCGATCGCGATGAGGACCACCAGCAGCGGCGTGAAGTGCCGTGCGCCGTCCTGCACGATGCGGAACTTCATGCCGTCGTAGGTGTCGGTGATGCGGATCCGACGCCGGAGCAGCCGCACGATGAGGCTGTCCTTGTCATCGTCGTCGTCCTCGCCACGGAGCTGCTGGATCGCCGTCCACACCAGCCACGCCCCGAAGAGGTAGAAGATCCACGAGAAGTCCTCGATCAGGCGGGCGCCGAGCAGGATGAAGACGCCGCGCAGGACCAGCGCGATGATGATGCCGAGCATGAGCACCTCCTGCTGGATCGCCTTCGGCACGGAGAACCGCGCCATGAGGATCACGAACACGAAGAGGTTGTCGATGCTCAGGCTGTACTCGGTCAGCCAGCCCGCGAGGAACTGCCCGGCCGGTTCCCCACCGGCGAAGACGAACATCGCGACGGCGAACAGCAGCGCGAGGCCGACGTAGAGGCCCACCCACAGGCCGGACTCCTTGAGCGTCGGCACGTGCGGACGCCGCGCGACGACGAGGAGGTCGGCCAGCAGGATCGCGACGATGGCGATCAGGGAGCCGACTTCGAACACGGCCGGGAGCTCGAGCATCCGGGGCCTTCCTGGTTGGGGGCGTCGGGGACGTCCAAGCTTGCCACGCGCGCGGGCCGGCCCCGCACTCGACGGCGCGGTTCGTGACCGCCTCGACCCGGCGGGGTCAGCCCACGGGGTCCGTCTGCACGACCGGCGCACCGTCGGCGAAGGTCAGTTCCGTCGCAGCGATGCACCACGTGTGTCCGTCGTCCGGGTTGCCCTGGAAGAACAGGTACTCGCGGCCGTCCTCGTCGCGGAAGAAGCCCGGGTGGCCGGACTCGGAGTGGTTCCACGCCCCCTCGGGCCCCGCCGGCACGAGCGGCTCGTCGGAGCCGCGCGTCCACGTCCGGCCGTCCGGGCTCGTCGCCCACCCGATCTGCTGCGGCTTGTTGTTGTACGCGCCCGCGTAGAACACCGTGAACGTCTCGCCGTCCCACCGCAGCGCCGGCGCCTCGATGCAGTCCTGCTCCCAGGGCAGCTCCGGGGCCAGCGCCGGCCCGTCGACGGACAGCTGCTCCCAGTCGTCGCGACCGTACGCGCTCCCCAGCGGCGCTCGTGCCGTCCCGAGCAGCTGCATCGTCATCGTCGGGTCCCGCGTCACCCATCCGAGCAGCAACCAGTCGCCCGCGATCACCAGGTCCGCGTCGATCGCTCGGCCGCAGGTCCACTCCCCCGTCGGGCGGAACACCGGGTTCTCCGGGTTCGGCGTGAAGGTCAGGCCGTCGTCGCTGACCGCGTGGCAGATCGAGTCCTCGCGGCCCCGGCCGTAGGTCTGGAAGAAGAGGTGGACGCGTCCGTCGATCACCACGGCGCCGGGCGCTGCCGCACCGCTGCGGTCGTACTCCCCGAACGACGGCAGCTCGGCCACGGTCCGCCACGTGACGAGGTCGTCGCTCTCGGCGATGCCGACGGACCAGCCCTCGGGCTCCTCGTCGCTCGCGGACGGGAGGGAGCAGTACAGCAGGTACCGGCCGCCGAACCGGATGACGGAGGGGTCCTTCGCGTAGGGGCGGCCGCGGCGGGACGTGTCGCCCCAGGGGGCGCCGAGGAGGCGCACGGCCTGCGGCGCTGCGGAGGGATCGGGTGCGGATGTCGGCATCGCTCCACTCTGCGCCCCGTCGGCGCGCGCGGACCAGCGTGACCGCTTGCCGGACTGGAGGCGCGGCTGGCGTCCGGCACCGCACCTCCAGTCCGGTGGTCCGACCGTCCCGCCGTGTCGCTCGCGAGCCCCGCACTGGGGCTCGTGGACGAGGCAGGCTGTCTGCCTGGATGGGTCCATGGGGACCGACCACACGACCGGCGCCGGCGCGTCCGCGCAGCGCGAGTACGACCGCCGCAGGGCGCGCGACGAGGCGACGATCCGCTCGACGTGGGGCGAGGGGCGGATCGGTACGATCGCCGTCGCACTCTCGAGCGAGCGGCAGAGCACCGCGGCGTGGAGGTCCGGCGCCGTCGGTGAGGCTGAGGTCGGACGGAGACTCGACGCCATCGCGTCCGACCACGTCGTGGTGCTCCACGACCGGCGCATCCCCGGCTCCCGCGCGAACATCGACCACATCGTCGTCACCCGGGCCGGCGTCTGGATCGTCGACGCCAAGCACTACCGAGGCAAGCGGCCGCGGCTGGTGGTCGAGGGCGGACTGTTCCGTCCGCGCGTCGAGAAGCTCGTCGTCGGCGGCGACCGGACGAAGCTCGTGGACGGTGTCCTCCGCCAGGCGACGCTCGTCAGGGAGCTCGTCGACCCGGTGCCCGTGCACGGCGCGCTTTGCTTCGTCGGGGCGGACTGGCCGCTCGTGGGCGGGTCGTTCACCGTCCGCGGTGTCGACGTCTGCTGGCCGGGGAAGCTCGCGAAGCAGCTCGCTGCGCTCGACGGGGAGGTGGACGTGGCTGCGGTCGCGGCAGCGGTGGGGCGGCGTTTCCGGCCGGCGTGAGGCCCGACGGCCGCGGGTCAGTGCTCGCGCAGGAACGGGTCGAGGACGCGCCACGTCGCGTCGGGGTTCTCCAGGTGGGGCAGGTGCCCCGCTTCCGGCACCTCGGCGAACGTCGCCCCCGGGACGGCCGCTGCGACTCGACGACCGTACGCCGGCGTGACGACCCGGTCGCTCTCCCCGAACACGATGAGTGTGGGCACCGCGACGGAGGCGAGCCGCTCCATGAGGGTCGGGTCACTCATCGTCCGCCCGGCGACCGCGATCATCGTCGCGCCGTTCGACTGCTGCACCGCCCGCTGCTGGTCCGTGAGCGCGGTCGGGTCGACGAAGCCGCGGTCCGGGTCGTGCCAGGCGACCTCGGCGAGACCCCGAGCATCGAGCGCGAAGAAGTCGGCGATCGGCTCGCCCTCGACGACGGCGCCGACACCGTCGACGTCGACCACCGCGCCGACCACACCCGCGTACCGGTCATCGGCGGCAGCCTGGACGGCCATCTCGAGGGCGATCCACCCACCGATCGACGAACCGATCAGCACGACGTCGCGTTCGCCGTCGACGAGGAGCAGTTCGAGGTACGCGGCGGCGAGTGCAGCCACCGAGTCGATGTCCGTGGGCCGGCTCGTCCCGTCCCAGCCGGG
Organism: Curtobacterium sp. 320; assembly: GCF_031455235.1. Classification (NCBI taxonomy): domain Bacteria; kingdom Bacillati; phylum Actinomycetota; class Actinomycetes; order Micrococcales; family Microbacteriaceae; genus Curtobacterium; species Curtobacterium sp. 320. Next base: position 253,830 of record NZ_JAVDSI010000005.1, read on the forward strand.
GTGCGTCGGTGCGAGGACGTGGTGCGTCGTGGCGAGGTGCTCGACGAGCGGCGCGACCGTCCGCGGGCCGCCGCCGCCGTGCAGCACCAGCGCCGTCCGTGAACCGGGCACGCCGGCCTCGATCACCTGCAGGTCAGTGGGGAGTGTGGGGATCATGAGCACGCCTTTCTCAACATGTTTATTTACTGGTGTTGATACGGTAGCACTGTGACGACGGACCTGGAAGCCCTCGGGCAGGCGATCAAGCGGGCGCAGTACCGGAACCACCGGACGATGGACGCAGCGCTCCGGCCGGTCGGCGTGACCCTGGTGCAGTGGGACGCGCTGCGGGCGATCGACCGGATGCCCCACGCCTCCGGGCACGACCTCGCCGTTGCGACGTTCCAGAGCGACCAGGCGTTCGGGACCCTCGCGACCCGGCTCGTCGAGCGGGGGTTGATCGTGCGAACAGCCGGCCACGGGCGACGGATCGAGCACGCGCTGACCGACGAGGGCCGGGAGCGCCTGCAGTCCGGTCGACGCGTCGCCGAGGAGGTGCTGTCGGAGCTCTTCGCACCGCTCGACGAACCGGGTCGCGGCGCCTTGGCCGTGCTGCTCGGAACACTGCTGCGGGAGCAGTGAGGATCGCGGATCGACCCGCTTGTAGACGACTGGTCTAATAGCGTGTACGCTCAAGCCATGGCCACCACGGAGATCGACACCAGGCAGCACATCCTGGACACCGCCCAGACCCTCATGGCGCGCAAGGGGTACACCGCGGTGGGCCTGACGGAAGTCCTGTCCGAGGCCGATGTCCCGAAGGGGTCGTTCTACTACTACTTCTCCTCGAAGGAAGCCTTCGGCGAGGCGCTCATGAAGAGCTACTTCACCGACTACCTCGCGACGATGGACCGCATCGCGAGCGACACGTCCAAGACGGGTGCGGAACAGCTGGACGAGTACTGGCAGCGCTTCACCGACCTGCAGTCGTTCGACGACTTCCAGGGGAAGTGCCTGGTCGTGAAGCTCGCCGCCGAGGTGTCCGACCTGTCCGAGCCCATGCGACTCCAGCTGGTCGACGGCACCACCGGCATCATCGACCACCTCGAGCGGATGATCACCACCGGCGAGCGCGACGGCTCCGTCACCCTCGACGACGACGCGCGGTCGCTCGCGCAGGAGCTCTACGAGATCTGGCTCGGCGCCAGCATCATGGCGAAGGTCCAGCGCGCAGCCCAGCCACTCCAGCGGGCCCTCGACAGCACGAAGGTCCGACTGCACCTCTGACCCACCGGGCTCCGGCCCGGTCCTCTTTCCACCATCACTAGACGACTGGTCTACTAGCAAGGAGTACATCATGGCCGAAGACATCTTCTACCTCGACGCGACCGAACTGGCCGCTCGCATCAAGGCAGGTCAGCTGACCTCAGTGCAGGTCGTGCAGGCGTACCTGGACCGCATCGCGGCGGTCGACCCGAAGATCAACGCGATCGTCACCCTCAACGACGACGCTCTCGCCGAGGCCGCTGCCGCCGACGCGGCGCTCGCTGCCGGCGAGGAGGTCGGCCCGCTGCACGGTGTGCCGTTCACGGTGAAGGACTCGATCGACACCGACGGGATCCTCACCCAGCGCGGCTCCCCCATCTTCACGGGGCGGACCCCCGACGAGGACGCGGTGGCGGTCGCCCGGATGAAGGCAGCCGGCGGCATCGTGCTCGCCAAGACCAACCTGCCCGAGTTCTCGTACTCGACCGAGAGCGTCAACCTGCTCTCCGGCCGGACGAACAACCCGTACAACCTCGACCGCACCTCCGGCGGCTCGAGCGGTGGCGAGTCCGCAGCGATCGCCGCCGGTCTCAGCCCGATCGGCCTCGGCACCGACCTCGCGATCTCGGTCCGCGGCCCGGCGTCCCACACCGGCATCGCCGCCATCAAGCCCACCCACGGCCGCATCCCGATGACCGGTGTCTGGCCGCGCGTCCCCCGACGCGACTGGCACGTCGGCCCCATGGCCCGCACCGTCCGCGACCTCGAGCTCGGCTACCGGATCATGCGCGGCCCCGACGGTCAGGACGGCTTCGCCGTCACCCCGAACACGGTCGACACCGGCAAGCCGGACGCCGCCCCCTCGGACCTCCGCGTGGCGTGGTTCACCGACTCCGGCCTCGGGCCGGTCGACCCGCAGGTCGCCGACACCGTCCGCCAGGCAGCCGAAGCGCTCACCGCCGCCGGCGTCCTCGTCGAGGAGATCGACATCCCGACCCTGCACCACGACAACCCGCTCGCGCTGTTCAACAAGCAGCACGTCATGGAGCTCAAGCCCGCGATGGCCGAAGCCACCAAGGGTCACGAAGACCTCCGGTTCACGATGTCGAAGACCATGCTCGCCACCCCCGACACCTCCGTCGAGGACTACGTCGCGGCCGAGCAGGGCTTCGAGCGCATCCGTGACGCCTACGCCGAGGTCTTCACGCGGTTCGACGCCGTCCTGCTGCCGGTCCTGCCGATCCCGGCGCACGAGCACGACAAGACCGAGTTCGTCATCGACGGGCAGACAGTCGATGCCACCCACATCCAGACCTTCACGGTCCAGTTCAACATCACCGGGATGCCCGCCCTGTCGATGCGCTTCGGCACGAGCACGGACGGCCTGCCGATCGGCGTCCAGATCGCCGGCCCGTGGCACGCCGAGTCCACCGTGTTCAACGTCGCGGCGTTGCTCGAGTCAGTCAGCCCCGTCCGCGACCAGCACCCCGAGATCTGAGGAGCAGGAACGATGACCGTCACAACCGCCCCGGCGGCCCCGGCCGTCCCGGCCGTCCCAGCCGGGGAGTACGTCAACCGCTCCCTGGTCGTCTCCGGAGTCGGTACCTTCACCGGCGTCCCCGCCACCGCCCGAGGCACCTACGTCAGCGGCACGACCTCGCGCGCCCGGACCGGGCAGTACGTCCAGGCGTCGCCGCGTCGGGTGCATCGGCAGACCCTGATGCTCACCAACCATTAACGGGGAGCCGCGCCAGCCAGTCCAGGAGGCGGGCGCGGCGCTTCGTGATGCCGATGGCTACCAGGAAAGAAGAAAACCCCCGCGTCGACGGGGGTTTTCTGTGGCGGTACCGGTGGGATTTGAACCCATCGCCGCGCATCCGCACGGACGAGACCGATGGTCGAATCGCTGCGTCTGCGGGACTTCCGCTGGCTGATCGAGCCGAGCTGAGCCACCTTGAGACAGATGGCGATGCGCCAAATCGCACCGCAGGCGGACCTCGACGACGCCCAGAGCGATCGCGACAGGCGTGGTGTCCAAACCGGCTCTTGGTTGGACCCGAAGAACTGCTCGTCCGACCGCGCCGAACCGAATGTCAAGCGCTAATTATGTACCTCGTGTCAGGATGCGGCCTGTCCCTGCTCAGAAACAACCAACTGCCTGTACGGCTCGACAAGATCGTCTTGCTTTCGACTAAGCCGCTCAGCCAGCGCGACCAAGAAGTTGAGATATCGGCTCACGTCGGCCGGCGTCGGCTTCCGGTCGACATCGCCATGCGCGATGTCATTCCTGCATTTAACAGCGTCCCGCAGGGAAAAACGAATGTTTGCCGTTTTTGTACGACCATTGTCGTCGTCGGAGTAATCAAGATCACCGTCGCAGACCGCACCGCGCTGGCCCATCAAATGAAACAGCCCATCTATTGTCTCCGCGTGGGCGTTGGTGACCTCGCGCTTCAACGTTGCCGGTTTCAACGTTCCCGGTGCCGGTTTGGCTTGAGGATTCCATAAAGCCGTTACATCGCTCAGCTTTTTAAGTAGGGCCCCGCGTTGCTCAGCATCGTTAGATTCGATGATTGCTTGGAGTCGCGGCAGAGTGTGCACCTCCCTCACGCCTACGGGGATTTGGTGCGCGAACAATTCGCCAGTACTCAATACATCGATGAAGTCTTCCGCCAAATTGCCTACGAAGGCTTCAAAATGGCTCACCAATAGCACGACGCTGGATCGACATAAGGCATTCACCGCCTCATCGTCAGTTCGACCGTCAGTAAGTGCGGCTAGTGTCCTAACTTCTGCGACTCCCGCAGCAAAGCTGCCGAGCGGCCCCGCATCCATGGCCATTCTTCAAGCCCGAGCAAGGTGACTCGGAAGACTGACCGTCACACCGAGAGCCACCAACCCATCAGAGACAGCGTTGACGCGACTAACCATCCGGGTCCTGTCAGCCGTGGCACGTCCAATCGATGCTCGGAAGTCGTCGTTGTCGCTCAGGCTCTCGACGAATTGGCGGACTTCTCCCGCCTTGGCCCGCACCTGATCGCGGTCTGCGAAAGCAACGGGGACCATTACGGCATCAAAAAACGCCTTGTTCACCGGCGTTTTGGATCCAGCCAGCCTGAATGGCGAATCTCCCAAAACCTCAGAGACCGTTCGACATACGTCTTCGAATCGATCCACTTCTGCCCGCGATAGCGTCGACGTTTGGTTGCTTCGCATATACTCGTTCAGAAACTGCCGGAGAGGCGGCTTGTAGCTTTCACCCGTGACGAGCGCGAGGTATCGGAGGATGATCTCTTCGTAATCCATCCGCTTGTTCCCGTGCACACCCATGAGCGGGGTGAAGTACGGCTCCTTGGCCAGGGTCTTCAGTGCGTCATTGAGGGAACCCCTATACACCGAGTTTCGCAACTCCTGGGCAGTGAGAGATGCCGCCCCCGTATTGAGGCGCTCAAACACATCAAACTTGATGTCAGGGTGACTATCCTCGGTGATGACAATACACCGAATTGTTCGTCCCTCGAGACGTCGCTGATCACGGGGCGCCAGTTCGGCAAAGACCTTCCCCTCGAGCTCCGTTAGGACCGAGAGCCCTGTGAGAGTCACGTCCCCATCAAGGAATTGCTTGATGGTGCTCAGGCGCTGCAACCCATCAATTACTTCGAATACGCCATTAGAGTCTTCTGCAAAATAGCAGACAGGAATTGGCACGTTGAGGAGTAAGGACTCAATCAGGCGGGACGCTTTCCCGAGGTCCCACACATACTTGCGCTGGTACTCAATCGTGAGACTGATACGGCCCGCTTTGATGTCATCGCTGATCGCCCGCACACCGAGGTCGTAGGGCTGCGTAACGAGGCGCCTCTCCTCTGTGCTCAAGTTCAGGGCTTCTGCCTGCTCGGCGGTGGAATTCAGATCAGGATCATCGTCAATCTCGTCCACTTCGTCGGGCTCCGCCGCGCGGGCTGTTGCTTCAGTCAAGGGATCTCCTTCGTTAGCTGCAACCTACGAGAGTTCCTCACCCATCCGCAACCGTAGGGTTGCCGACTCATACCGCCGTAGCCGTCTCAGGACACTGAGGTCGTGGAGATGTCCCAGCGCCACGGTCGCGGCCAGCTGCACACCTGTGGTTATATGGCCCCCCTCGCGCTGATCTAGAGCTTGAGTGGCGCATCGCAGTGGCGAGGCCGTTAGGGAAGACTGACGTGACAGCTTGCGCTTCGCTGCGCACACTCGAGGAACGGGCGAGTGAACCTCGGACACCGGGTCGGACGCACTCTGGCTGACCCCGCTGGTCAGGATGAGGCAGCCACGGTGCGGAGTCGTGCGCTCACGAGAGCCCACCAGAGATGCATCAAGGCGGCTCCTCAAAAAGAGAAAACCCCCGCGTGAACGGGGGTTTTCTGTGGCGGTACCGGTGGGATTTGAACCCACGGTGGAGTTGCCTCCACACATGTTTTCGAGACATGATCCTTCGGCCGCTCGGACACGGTACCGGGAAAGAGTTTACACGATCCAGGAGGCGCGACGCACCACCGCGCGTCGGCTCCCCCTCCACAGGTGGCCGGTCCGGAGCGCTCGTCCACGGCCAGGTCGGGACGGATCGCGTCCCGAAGAAGTCCGCGTAACGTCCACCGCATGAGATCTCGCACGCTCATCGCACTGCTGTCGTCGGTCGTCGGTGGCCTCACTGTCCTGGGGGGCGCGGCCTTCGGCGCCCGGGCCGGCGTCCGCGGCCAGCGCGCCGCTGCCCGTCGCGTCGGCGAACTGCTGCCCGTGCACGCCGACTGGTGGCGCGAGCGCCTGCAGCACGAAGGACAGATCACGTACCTGGCCATCGGCGACTCGGCAGCACAGGGCGTCGGTGCGAGCGAGCCCCACCGTGGGTACGTCGGACTGCTCGCCCGCCGGATCCGGCACCGCTCCCGGTCGTCGGTCCGCGTGGTGAACCTCAGCGTGTCCGGCTCGACGACGTGGGGCGCGCGGAAGGACCAGCTCCCGAAGCTCCGCAACTACACGCCCGACATCTGCACCGTGTCGATCGGCGCGAACGACATCGCCGACTTCCACCCCGACAAGTTCGAGCGGAACATCCGCGACATCTACGGCGCGGTCCCGTCGCACGCGATCGTCGCCGAGCTGCCGTGCATGTTCGTCCCCGACCGCGAGCGCAAGGTCGCCGTGGCGAACGAGATCGTGCACCGGGTGGCGGAGGAGTTCGGTCTCACGGTCGCGCCGCTGCACACCATCACGAAGCGGGTCGGGCTGCGCCGGACGTTCTTCAACAGCTACGGCGATCTGTTCCACCCGAACGACCGGGGCTACGAGATCTGGGCGAGCGCGTTCGAACCCGCGGTCGATGCCCGGGTCGACGTCGTCGCCGCGATCCGGCACTACCTGTCCGCGCGCGAGGCAGAAGACCTCGGTGCCGGAGCCGGAGCGGTGGCGACCGCGCGGGCCGAGCAGGACACCGAGGGGGCCGAGGCCCTCGACCACGCCGAGCGTCCCGGTCGCATCGACCGCCTCCGCCAGCGCATGACCGGATCCGTCACCCTGCCCGACGCCGGACCCGACAAGCGCCCCGACGGTTCGGACGATCGCACGGGTGATGTCGGCGGCACCGCCTAGCCTGGCCATCATGGCGCGCGCTCAGTCCCTCTACCGTTGCACCGAGTGCGGCTGGACCAGCATCAAGTGGGTCGGCCGCTGCGGTGAGTGCCAGTCCTGGGGCACAGTCGAAGACTCGACCGCGGCCACCGCCAGCGTCCGGGGCACCACCTCGGTGGCGGTCACGGGCAACCGCGTGGCACGGCCCATCACGGAATCCCGTGGAACGACGGTCCAACGCTGGCAGACCGGCATCGGCGAATTCGATCGAGTCCTCGGCGGCGGAGTCGTCCCGGGTGCGGCGGTCCTGCTGTCCGGCGAGCCCGGCGTCGGCAAGTCCACGCTCCTGCTCGAGGTCGCTTCACGAGCGGCAGCGACGGGCAAGCGCGTCCTCTACGTCAGCGCCGAGGAATCCGTCGACCAGGTCCGGCTCCGCGCCGAACGCACCGGGGCGATGCACGACGACCTCTACCTGGCGAGCGAGGTCGACCTCGGCGTCATCCTCGGCCAGATCGACCAGGTCAAGCCGGACCTCCTCATCGCCGACTCGGTGCAGACCATCTCGTCGAGCTCGATCGACGGCATCGCCGGTGGTACGTCGCAGGTGCGCGAGGTCGCCTCCACGCTGATCCGCGTCGCGAAGGACCGGGCTCTCCCGGTCCTCATCGTCGGGCACGTGACGAAGGACGGCACGATCGCCGGACCCCGACTGCTCGAACACCTCGTCGACGTCGTGTGCCACTTCGAGGGCGATCGGCAGACCGCACTCCGGTTCGTCCGCGCGCTCAAGAACCGCTTCGGCCCCACGGACGAGGTCGGCTGCTTCGACATGGCCGGCGACGGCATCCACGAGGTCCCCGACCCCAGTGGCCTGTTCATGTCGAAGAACGGCGCGCCGGTGTCCGGCACGTGCGTGACCGTCGCGCTCGAGGGACGCCGAGCGCTCCCGGTCGAGGTGCAGGCGCTCGTCGTCCCGAGCTCGGCGCCGCAGCCGCGCCGGGTCGTGAACGGCGTCGACTCGTCCCGCGTGGCGATGCTGCTCGCCGTGCTCGAACGTCGCGCCGGCCTGAAGCTGTCGGATGCCGACGTCTACGTCTCCACGGTGGGCGGCATGAAGCTCACCGAGCCCGGCGCCGACCTCGCGATCGCGCTGGCCCTGGCGAGTGCCGCCCGCGACCGCCCGTACCCGCACACGTTGGCGGCCGTCGGCGAGATCAGCCTCGCGGGCGAGATCCGCCCGACCACCGGCACGAAACAGCGCGCGAGCGAAGCCGCACGCCTCGGGTTCACGACCGTGCTCGGCGCGGACGCCCAGCACCTCCGCGAAGCACTGCGGGTCGCGTTCTCCCTGGCCGCGAACGAGCGGGAGCGCGAACTCGATCGAGCGTTCTGACCGATCACGGCAGCACCGATCACGGCAGAGCCGGCGGTACGACACGCCGCGGAACGACGCACACGCAAGTGCGAGTCAGGCTCGGAGCGCCGCCAGCAGGTCCTCGGGCGTCGCCTGCATCGTGTGCGGGCCCGCGATGTCGAAGAAGACACCCTCGAGCGAGTCCAGATGCGCCGCGATGAACTCCTCGAGTCGCGGCCCGTCGTAGACCATCACCTGCCGGACCTTCTCGTCCGGCACCATCGCCGTGTACGCGTCTGCCGACGAGAACAGCAGCAGGATGCGCTTGTCCGAGCCCTCACGCCCGAACACCCGCACCTGCATGTCCTTCTTGCCGGTGACGAGCCGGGGGACGATCACGATGTCGTTGCGGAGCGCGAAGGCCACCGCCGCGACGTCCTGCTTCTCGAGCGCCGCCTCGAGCTGTTCGCTCCGGAAACGCTGTTCCTTGTCTGCCATCGGGACCCAGTCCACCAGATTCATGGACGTTCGGCGACTTCGGCTCTTCCCTTGTGGCCACAAGACTGTAGATTGGTACCAACCGCTTCGGCGGGAGTCCATCGTTCTTCCGGTGCACAGCACCTCGAGCGCCATCGGTCACTGGCCTTCCCCGGCCGCCTGGCCCCGAACCCGTTCTACCGGCCCCATGCCCGCAGGACGCATCGATCTGACGACATCCGTCGGTGGATCGGCGGTAGCGAATACCGCATCGCAAGGCAGTCGACTGCAGATGTCGACTGGCAAGAAAGTAAGGAACGCCATCATGGCATCGACCGGCACCGTCAAGTGGTTCAACAACGAAAAGGGCTTCGGCTTCATCGCCCCGGACGACGGCTCCGCTGACGTCTTCGCTCACTTCTCCGCGATCGCTGGCAACGGCTACAAGTCGCTCGAGGAGAACCAGAAGGTGGAGTTCGACATCACCGAGGGTCGCAAGGGCCCGCAGGCGGAGAACATCTCCGTCATCGGCTGATCTCCTCCAGCCCGAACGGGCCCGTCGTCCTCGTGACGACGGGCCCGTTCCCATTTCACGACACGGTTACAGCGCCGAGGACCGTGGCCTCAAAAGGCCTCCCCCTGACAAGCGAACACCCCCGCGACAAGCGAAAACCCCCGGAGATCCGGGGGTTGACGCCGATCGGGCATTCCCAATCCACTTGCCCTCATCGTAGCCGGTGAGCACCGCCGGATTACCCGAGGATGAACTGCACCGACGCCTTCGACTCGATGTTCCCCACCGCCACCTGCAGGTGGTAGCTCGCACCCCCACCGGTCACCGACGGCCGAGACGAGTCGCACGTCGACGTCGACGACCGCGTCCGGTCCCAGGCGATCGCCGGCGTGGTCAGGGTCTGCCCGGCCTTGATCGTGACGTCCTGGTTGGTCCCACCGGTCTGGCAGTCCTTCGACGACCAGTACTGCTCCTCGCCGGACGAGATCGTGAGGACCTGCTGGGACGACCCGAGGTCCATGTGGCACGAGTTCGACCCGGTGTTCTTGATCGACATCGCGATCTTCGGGTCCTCGGTGGGGCCGTACGAGGTCTTGTCGACGACGGGCGTGAGCTCGATCTGTTCCTTCACACACGTCGACCCGTCCTTGGCCGACGCCGACGCCGACGCCGAAGCCGAGGCCGAGGCCGACCCCGAGGGCGAAGCGGCTGCAGAGGGAGTGGCACGCGGCGACGACGACGGCCCGGCAGACGATGCGGAGGCGGAAGCGGGAGAAGAACCCGGGTCAGCAGACGCCCCACCCCGCCCGACCACGATCAACACGACGACGACCACGATCAGCAGCAGCACCCCGATGACCATCGCACGACGGCGCCAGTAGACGCCCGGCTTCTCGGGCCCGACGGGGTGACGGAACGACGACATGCGCACAGGGTAGACAACGGCGCGAGCCCGACGAGGGAACCCCGCCGGAGGGCAGGCGAAAGCGTCAGAGGATCTTCAGCATGCGGGTGTTGCCGAGCGTGTTCGGCTTCACCCGTGCGAGGTCGAGGAACTCCGCGACCCCTTCGTCCGACGACCGGACGAGCTCGGCGTACACCTCGGGCGAGACGACGCTCTCGCCGATCTCGAGGTACCCGTGCTTCGTGAAGAAGTCGACCTCGAACGTGAGGCAGAAGATGCGGGCGACGCCGAGTTCGCGGGCGTCGTGCTCCAGTGCCTCGAGCATGCGGTGGCCGACGCGCTTGTGGATCCAGTCGGCGTCGAGGGCGAGCGTGCGCACCTCGGCGATGTCGTCCCAGAACACGGCGAGCGCACCGCACCCGATCGGGACGCCGTCGGGGCCTTCGGCGATCCGGAACTGCTGGATCGAACCGTAGAGCGCGACGTTCTCCTTGCCGAGCAGGATCCGCCGGTCGACGTAGGGCGAGATGAGCCGCTGGATGTGCGGGACGTCCGACGCCAGGGCCGGGCGCACCAGGATGCCGTGCTCGTCCCGTTCGTGGAACGCGTGCTTCCCGTGCTCAGTCATCTCCCTCACACTAGTGCGCCCCGGGGGACAGGCCCCTGTACGGCGCCCAGCCGTGGCCGCCTACCGTCCGGGTCATGCCTCAGATCATCGAAACCGTCGACGTGAACGTCCCCGTCGCAGCTGCCTACGGCCAGTGGACCCGCTTCGAGGAGTTCCCCGAGTTCCTCGACGAGGTCGAGAAGATCGTCCAGGTCGACGACAAGACCACCGACTGGACCGTGAAGGTCGCCGGCCAGGAGCGCGAGTTCCGTGCCCTCATCACCGAGCAGCACCCCGACGAGCGGGTCGCGTGGACGGTCAAGGACGGCGAGACCGACCACGCCGGCGTCGTCACCTTCCACAAGCTGTCCGACGACGAGACCCGCGTCACCGCGCAGATCGACTGGGAGCCCTCCGGCTTCCTCGAGAAGCTCGGCGCAGCGGTCGGCGTCGGCGGTCACGCCATCAAGAAGGATCTGCAGAACTACAAGGAGCGCGTCGAGTCGGCACCCACCGACACCGGGTGGCGGGGCGACGTGCAGGCCTGATCAGGCCGACGCACGAGAACGCGACCACGGTCGGGGCGGGGGGGGGGGGGGGCGCCGGGCCCCCCCCCCCCCCCCCCCGGGGGGGGCCGGCCCCCCCCCCCCCCCCCCCCCCCCGCCAGGAACCGACAGGGAAAAAGGCCCCCCCCCCCCCCCC
>NZ_JAVDSI010000006.1:0-232427 GCF_031455235.1 Curtobacterium sp. 320
GGGGGCCGCGCCCCCCCCCTGTGACCCCCCCCCCCATCGGGGGGGGGGTTTTTTTGGGGGGGGGGGGCCGCCCCCCCCGCCCGGGGGGGGGGGGGGGGGGCCCCCCCCCCCCCCCGCCTCCCGAGCTGGGCACCTACGCCTCGCGCGTCTTCGGGCTGCTCTCCTCGGTCTTCGCCGGGTCGCGTTCGACCACCGAGCCGAGAGCGTCGTCGATGCGGGACAGCAGCTCCGCGGGGATCGTCACCCCGGCAGCGCCGGCGTTGTCGTGCACCTGCTCCGGACGCGAGGCGCCGATGATCGCGGACGCCACGTTCCGGTTCTGCAGCACCCAGGCGACCGCGAGCTGCGCCATCGACAGGTCCAGCTCGTCGGCGATCGGCTTGAGCTCCTGCACGGCGGACAGCACCTCGTCGCGCATGAACCGCTCGATCATCTTCGCGCCGCCCTTGTCGTCGGTGGCGCGGGAGCCCTCCGGCAGCGGCTGACCGGGCTGGTACTTCCCCGTCAGCACACCCTGCGCGATCGGGGACCAGACGATCTGCGAGATGCCGAGTTCCTCGGACGTCGGGACGACCTCGCCCTCGATGACCCGCCAGAGCGCCGAGTACTGCGGCTGGTTCGAGATGAGCTGGACGCCGAGGTCGTCGGCGATCTCGTGTCCCGCGCGGAGCTGCTCCGCCGTCCACTCGCTCACGCCGATGTAGAGCGCCTTGCCCTGCCGGACGACGTCGGCGAACGCCATCATCGTCTCTTCGAGCGGCGTCTCGTAGTCGAACCGGTGCGCCTGGTAGAGGTCGACGTAGTCGGTCTGCAGTCGCTCGAGCGAACCGTTGATCGACTCGAGGATGTGCTTGCGGCTCAGGCCGGTGTCGTTGTGCCCCTTGGGTCCGGTCGGCCCGAACACCTTCGTGGCGATCTCGAGCGACTGGCGTCGCTCCCCCTTCAGTGCCTCGCCGAGGACGGTCTCGGCACCGGTGTTGGCGTAGACGTCGGCGGTGTCGAACGTCGAGATGCCGACGTCGAGCGCTGCCCGGACGCAGGCGATCGCCGCGTCGTTCTCGACCTGGGAGGCGTGGGTGAGCCAGTTGCCGTAGGTGATCTCGGAGACCTTGAGGCCCGAGTTGCCGAGGTAGCGGTACTCCATGTGCGTGTCACTCCTGTCGTGGCCGCGTCGGTGCGGCTCCGTCGGCGACGGTAGTCCCGAGGCGGCACACGGACCTGGAGGTGCAGGATCGGAAGAGTTGCGGTGCAGTGGTGCACCGCCGGGAGCGAAGGAGCGTCCATGTCGGGAGCCAGCGTGCTGTTCATCGGCGGCAGCGGGGTGATCAGCGCCTCCTGTGTCCGCGAAGCCGTCGAGCAGGGGTTCGACGTCACCGTGCTCAACCGGGGGACCACCGGGGGCAGGCCGATCCCGGAGGGTGTGACGCGCCTCCAGGCCGACGTGTCGGACCGGAGCGCCCTGGCGGAGGTGGTCGGCGACCGCCACTGGGACGTCGTCGTGAACTGGATCGCCTTCACGCCGGACCAGGTGCAGGCCGACGTCGACTTCTTCGCCGGGCGGACCAGGCAGTACGTGTTCATCAGTTCGGCCTCGGCGTACCAGACCCCGGCGACGCACCTGCCGATCACGGAGTCGACGCCGCTGAAGAACCCGTACTGGCAGTACTCGCGGGACAAGATCGCGTGCGAGGAGCTGCTCATGGCGGCGTACCGGGAGCAGGACTTCCCGGTGACGATCATCCGGCCGTCGCACACCTACGACGAGACGAAGCTCCCGTTGACGGGCGGCTGGACCGCGGTCGCACGGATGCGGGCCGGCAAGCCGATCATCATCACGGGCGACGGCAGCTCGCTGTGGACGATCACGCACAGCCGGGACTTCGCAGTCGGGTTCACTGGGCTGCTCGACCGGGCCGAGGCGATCGGCGAGGCGTTCACGATCACGAGCGACGAGGCGCCGACCTGGAACCAGATCGCGCACGAGATCGCAGCGGCAGCAGGCGTCGAAGACCTGAAGATCGTGCACGTGCCGGTGGATGCGATCAACGCCGTGGACCCGGAGTGGGGTGCGGCGCTCCTCGGCGACAAGGCGAACAGTTCGGTCTTCGACAACAGCAAGGTGCGGTCGCTCGTGCCGTGGTACCGGCCGCGGACGCCCTACCGGCAGGGCGTGCGCGAGGTCATCGCCTGGTACGAGGCGAACCCCGACGCGCAGGTCGTCGACGAGCGGCTCGACGCCCTGATGGACGAGCTGGCGGCGCGCTGGGCGGTGTGACGCACGGGGCGCTGCGGCGCCGCCGTGCTTCGTGAGCAGAGATGGTCGGGTCGCCCGAGGGCACCCGACCATCTCTGCTCACGAAGCGAGCGCGGGGCTCAGGACCGCGCGCGCAACACCTCGGCGAGGGTGCCGATCGCCAGGCGCACCTCGTCGTCGGTCACGACGAGCGGCGGCGCGAAGCGGATCGTCGACCCGTGCGTGTCCTTCACGAGCACCCCGCGGTCCGCGAGGTCCTGCGCGATCTGCTTGCCCGTGCCGAGCGCGGGGTCGATGTCGATCCCCGCCCAGAGCCCGGCGACCCGGTGCGAGACGACCCCGGAGCCGACCAGGTCGTCGAGCAGCCCGCGCAGCAGCGGTTCACCCTCGAGCGCCCGCTGCTGGAACGTGCCCTCGCCGAGCATCGCCACGACCTCGGAGCCGACGGCCGCCGCGAGCGGGTTCCCGCCGAACGTCGACCCGTGCTCGCCCGGACGCAGGACGCCCAGCACGTCACGCCGACCGACCACGGCGGACACGGGGACGATCCCGCCGCCGAGCGCCTTGCCGAGCGTGATGAGGTCCGGGCGGACCCCGACGCGCTGCACGGCGAGGGTGTGGCCGGTGCGGCCGAGCCCGGACTGGATCTCGTCGGCGACGAACAGGGCGCCGAACTCGTCGCAGATCGCCCGGACGTCGGGCAGGTAGGACGGCGGCGGGATGACGACCCCGCCCTCGCCCTGGACCGGCTCGAGCAGCACCGCGACGACGGTCTCGTCCATCGCCTCGCGCAGGGCAGCGGCATCGCCGTACGGCACGGTGCGGAAACCGGGCGTGAACGGCCCGAAGTCGTCGTGCGCCGACGGGTCGTCCGAGAACGAGATGATCGTCGTGGTGCGGCCGTGGAAGTTCCCCGAGGCGACGATGATCGTGGCGCGCTCAGCGGGGACGCCCTTGACGCGGTAGCCCCAGGCACGGGAGACCTTGATCGCGGACTCCACCGCCTCGGCACCGGTGTTCATCGGCAGGACCATGTCGGTCTCGGTCAACGCGGCGAGCGCCGAGGCGAACGGCCCGAGCTGGTCGTTCACGAACGCGCGCGAGGTCAGCGTGACCCGGTCGAGCTGCGCCCGCGCGGCGTCGAGCAGCCGGGGGTTGCCGTGACCGAAGTTCACGGCGGAGTAGGCGGCGAGGCCGTCCAGGTAGCGCTTGCCGTCGACGTCCGTGACCCACGCGCCGTCGCCCGATGCGATGACGACGGGCAGCGGGCTGTAGTTGTGGGCGAGGGAGCGTTCCTCGACGGCGAGCGCCGCAGCGGTCCGCGAACCGAGCGACGAGGCCGTCATCGCGCGACCGAGGTGCCGGTGCCGACCGGGTGCAGGTCGAGCGTGCAGCACTTCACGCCGCCGCCGCCGAGCAGCAGCTCGGACAGGTCGACGCCGATCGGGTTGTAGCCCTTCTCCTGCAGCTGCTCGGCGAACCGAACAGCCCGGGCGGCGATCACGACGTTGTACCCGTCGGAGTAGGAGTTGAGGCCGAGGATCGCGGCGTCCTCCTCGGTGGCGATGATCGCGTCCGGGAAGCGCTCGCGCAGGATCGCCAGCGACTGCTCGTCGAAGGCGCTCTCGAGGTACGCGATGTTCGACGTGCCGTCCGCGGCGGGCTCCGGGTCGAGGACCGCGATCGCCGTGTCGAGGTGGTAGAAGTTCGGGTTGATGAGCTTCAGGGTGACGACCTCGCGGCCGTAGATCCGCGCGAGCTCCTCGTGCGAGGTGCTGTCCGAGCGGAAGCCGGTGCCGGCGAAGATGGTGTTCCCGATGAGCAGGAAGTCGCCCTCGCCCTCGTTCGTCTCCTCGGGCTCGGCGACGGTCAGGCCCGCGCTGCGGAACCAGTCCATGTACGCCGGACCCTCGGGCTGACGCTCGGGGTACTGGAACTTCGCGCCGTACGCGACGCCGTCGA
Source organism: Curtobacterium sp. 320 (assembly GCF_031455235.1). NCBI lineage: Bacteria > Bacillati > Actinomycetota > Actinomycetes > Micrococcales > Microbacteriaceae > Curtobacterium > Curtobacterium sp. 320. The sequence goes on from NZ_JAVDSI010000006.1 coordinate 4,217, forward strand.
GCACGAACCCGCCGTTGGCCGCGTAGACCATGTCCGGCAGGCCCTCGATCGGCTCGATGTACGAGATGTCGAAGCCGAGCTGCTCGTAGACGTCCACGAGGGACTGCCACTGCTCGACGGCCTTCGACGTGTCGGTCGGGTCCTCGGGGTGCATCCACGGGTTGATCCGGTAGCTGACCGTGTAGTGCGTCGGCTTGCACATCAGGATCGTCCGCTTGGTGGCGGTACGGGCCGGTGCATCGGTGGTCGAGGGTGCGGTGTTCGACATCAGTCCTCCTGGAGGGACCGGGGCCCGAGCCTGCCAGGAACCACCACTGAAGAAGAGCTCCGGTGAGATGCAGGCTCACTCACCGCAGCGGACCAGGTCGACGCCGCGTCGATCCTCGCACACACCGTCCAGCACGTGCAGTCCCCCACGCTGCGGGTCAGTGGCACCCGTTCGGGTGACGCACGTTTCGTGCGCAGAACCCACCGGGCGTGCAAGAAGTCCGCGTACCATGGGTGCAATGGATTCGCTCGACCACCGCATCCTGGATCAACTCCGGGAGAACGCCCGCGCCGGCTACGGCGACATCGGGTCGGTGGTCGGACTCTCGGCCTCCGCCGTGAAGCGTCGCGTCGACCGGCTGGTGGGCGACGGCGTGATCCAGGGCTTCACGATCAAGGTCGACCCCGCCGTCGAGGACCGCGGCACCGAGGCCTGGGTGGAGCTCTACTGCCGCGGCACGGTCTCCCCCGACGAGCTCCGCACCCTGCTCGACAGCGTGCCGGAGGTCATCGACGCCGGCACCGTCACGGGCAGCGCCGACGCCGTCGTGCACATGCGCTCGAAGGACCTCTCCGCGCTCGAGGAAGCCCTCGACAAGGTCCGCCTCGCACCCCAGGTGGACCACACGCGGTCCGCGATCGTGCTCTCCAAGCTGGTCAGTCGCGAGACCGCGTAACGTCCCGCACATGGGATTGACGGCGGCCAGGAGGCGCGGATCGCCTCCCACGGGTTCGCGCACCGCCCGCCGTCTGGTCACCGCTGCGAGCGTCGCCTACGTCGCGAACTGCGCCTGGGGCACCGCCGTCGCCGTGCGGCTCATCCGGACGAGGAAGCTGCGCGTCGTCCACCACGGCCTGTTCGTCGTGACCGCCACGCTGACCGGTGTCGCGGCGACCACCCCGGTCTGGACGCGATCCCGATCGGCGCTCTTCCTGCTCCCGGCGCTCGTGCCGCTCGCGGTCGCACCACGCACGAACCCGCGCTCCGGAGCACACTGGCAAGTCGCGGTCGCCGCGGCGCCGTCCTACCTGGGGGCGTTGCTCGCGGGCCGCCGAGCAGAGAGGTGAGCAGTGGAGCTCTTCGAGGCGATCAGACGCCGGCGGACCACCAACGGACCGTTCCTCCCCGACCCCGTGTCGCCCGAGCACCAGCGGCTGCTCATGGAGCTGGCCGGCCGGGCACCGTCGCAGCTCAACAGCCAGCCGTGGCGGTTCGTCCTCGTCGAGGAGCGCGACACGATCGACCGCGTCGCCGAGATCAGCGGCTCGTCGATGACCCGGACCATGGCCGAGGGGACGTTCTTCGAGCGGTACAAGCCGTACTTCCGGTTCTCCCAGGCCGAGATGGGCGAGCGGCGCGACGGCATGCTGTTCGACAAGCTCCCCGGCCCGCTCAAGCCCTTCACGAAGCAGGTGTTCACGAAGCGCGGTCAGCTGCTCATGAACACGCTGCGGGTGCCGCACACCCTCGGTGAGGAGAACCGGAAGCTCGTCGCCGGGTCGCCGCTGCTGCTCGGCGTGCTGCTCGACCGGCACGAGTACCGGAAGGAGGAGCTCTCCGGCTTCTACTCGGTGTTCAGCATGGGTGCGGCGATGGAGAACATCTGGCTCGCCACGACCGAGCTCGGCCTCGGCATCCAGTTCGTGTCCTTCCCGATGGAGACCCCCGGCGCGTGGGAGCAGATCGAGGGACTGCTCCACGTCCCCGAGTCGCTCGAGCTGATGGCCGTCTACCGGATCGGCTACCTGCCGCCCGAGCGCCGGCGTCCCGCGATCGACTGGACGTCGAGCGAGCGGAAGCGGCCGTCGCAGTACGTCTTCCGGGGGACCTGCGACACCCCGCAGCAGGGGTGGGACGACGCGCCCGTGGCGGGGCACATCGCCCCGGAGGCGACCACCTCGTGACCGCGGCCGTGCCCGCCGGGGGCGACCCGCGCCTCCAGGCCGTCGCCCCCGGACTGACCGGACGCCCCTGGATCTCGCAGGACTGGCTCGACGTCGTCTTCGTGCACTGGCGCGTCGACGTCTCGGCGGTTGCGCCGCTGCTCCCCGCCGGGACCCGGCCGGACACCCTCGATGCGGACGGCACCGACGACGGGGCGACCACGTGGGTCGGCCTCATCGCGTTCCGGTTCGAGGACACCCGGTTCCCGCCGATCTCGACGGGGAGGATCGGGGACTTCGTCGAGGTGAACGTCCGCGTCTACACGATCGACGACGAAGGGCGGCACGGTGTGGTGTTCCTGTCGCTCGACGCCGGCAAGCTCCTGCCGACGATCGGCGCGCGCGTCGCGACCGGTCTGCCGTACTGGTGGGCCGTTGCCGAGACGCGGAACGGCGACGGCCGCGTCGGGTACGCGATGCGACGACACGGGACGCACCTGCGGTCCCTCGTCGAAGTGCGGGTCGGTGCGGAGGTGACCGAGCCGACGGCCCTCGAGACCTTCCTGACCGCGCGGTGGGGCATGCACGTGCACCGAGCCGGCCGGACCCGGTTCTGGCCGAACGAGCACGAGCCGTGGCCGCTCCACCGGGCCTCGGTCGTGTCGCTCCGGGACGACCTGATCGGTGCCGCGGGGCTGCCGTTCGCACTGGCCGAGCTCGAGCCGGACTCGGTGCTCTACTCGCCCGGCGTCACGACGCGGTTCGGTCTCGGGCGCTGAGCGGGTCGTCGCTCGGCGGTTCCTGACCGCGGACGTCCGGCTCCGTGCCGTCGAGGTCGGCGTCGGTGGCCTTCGATGCAGCGCGCCAGTGCAGCACCGCGAGGATGACGGTGAGCGGGACGATCACGACGCTCCACCCGACCCACCGCGACGAGTACGTCTCGTCGACGGCCGGGACCGTCAACGCCACGACCGCGAACACGGTCGAGGCCACCGCGACACCGGCGACCGCCACGGAACGGCCCCGCAGCTCGAACCGCGTCGGCTCGGACTGTCGTGCGGACCGGAGGCCGATCTCGACGGCCCCCAGCGCGAACAGGAGGGCCTGCGCCCCCACCGCGAGCGCGAACGCCGCCAGGCAGACCCCGGCGGCGCCCCACACGGTGACGCGCGTGCGGTGCAGGCGCCACGCGGCTGCACGACTCGGGTACCAGTACGCCCGCCGTCCGACGGCTGCGAGCACCACCGCGCCGGCCAGCACGACCACGCTGACGAGGATCGCCACGGGCAGCGCCGCGCGCTGCAGCCAGATGCCGATCGCCAGGACGACCAGCACACCGGCCACCTGTGCCGCCGGAGGACCCCACCACTGTTCAGGGAGGATCGGCGTCCGTCGGACCCAGCGCGGCTCCGGCTCCTGCTCCGCGTCCGGCCCGGGCTCCGCGGGGTCGACTCGGATGTCCACCCGCCCATCATGCTCGGTCCTCGGCGACAGTGCTGGCTGGGAGGACCGGGTGACCGGGTCGGTACGGTGCGCTTCGTGACTGCTGCACCTCGTGACGTCCGCCGCCGTGCCGGCTGGCTCCCCGCCGACCAGGCCCACCTCGAGTCCTGGTTGCGGGGCCGCCGCGAGCGCCTCGACCAGCGCGATCCCGACCAGGTGCTGCACCCGTCGGTCGCCGCGTTCCGGGACGTCGTCGAGGGCGACCCCGTGCTCCGGCTCGAGGCGCACGAGATGATCGCGCAGGTCCCGTCGTCGGGGGACTACGCCGAACGCCACCTCGAGAGCTTCGACGAGCTGCTCCTGCTCATGGACGAGGTCGTCCGCAGTGCGCCCGAGTACGGCGAGCAGATGGTGATGACCCCGCTCGACGGGATCCTCGACTGGACGAAGGCAACCCCGGCGGGGTTCGCGTTCTACCGGGACCCGCGCGTCAACGCCGCGCTGCGCGACGTCCTCGACGCCTGGTGCACGTTCCTGTCGGCCGAGCAGTCCCTCGAGGTGATCGTCGACGCGCCGGGCGGCTGGCGGAGCGATGCAGCTCGACGTGCTGTGGGCATGGACCAGTTCGAGCACGACCCGGACGACGAGCACTGGGGCTTCACCTCGTGGAACGACTTCTTCACGAGACGGTTCCGGGAGGGCGAGCGGCCGGTCGCGTCGCCGGACGACGACGCGGTGGTGGTCAGCCCGTGCGAGGCCACGCCGTACCGGATCGCCCGGGGCGTCCGACGCCGCGACGACTTCTGGGTGAAGGCCGAGCCGTACTCGCTCGACGAGCTCCTCGCCGGGGACGAGTCGGTCGACGGATTCGTGGACGGCACCGTGTTCCAGGCCTTCCTGAGCGCCCTGGAGTACCACCGCTGGCACAGCCCGGTGGCCGGGACGATCGCTCGCGCCTGGGTGCAGCCCGGGACCTACTACTCGGAGGCCGACTCGCAGGGGACCGAGGCCTGGGAGCCGACGGTCTCGCAGGGGTACCTGGCGCACGTCGCCACGCGTGCCGTGGTCGTCATCGACGCCGACGATCCGGCGATCGGCCAGGTGGCCGTCGTCTTCGTGGGCATGTCCGACGTGTCCTCGTGCGTCATCGGGGACGGCATCACCACCGGCACGCACGTGGGCAAGGGCGACGAACTCGGGTACTTCCAGTTCGGCGGGTCCTCGGTGTGCGTGTTGTTCGGCCCGGACGTCGTCGAGGCGTTCGCACTCGGAGCGATCCCCCAAGCCCCGGACGAACGCCCCTCGGTGCTGCGGGTCGGCTCGCACCTCGCGACGGCCCGTCGGGGGACAACTGCTGGGTGAGCGGCTCGAGCGCCTGCGTACAACTGGGCGCATGACTCGAGTGGCAGTGGTGACCGGTGGTTCCGCAGGACTGGGACGGGCGACGGTGCGGGAGCTCGCCGCACGGGGGTGGGACGTCGCCGTGCTCGCGCGGGGGCGGGACGGGGTCGAGGCCGCGGTCGCCGAGGTCGAGGCGGCCGGACGACGAGGGCTGGCGCTGGTCGCGGACGTGTCCGACCGGGAGGCCGTCGAGGCAGCCGCCGACCGTGTCGAACAGGAGCTCGGGCCGATCGACCTCTGGGTCAACGGCGTGATGGTCGGCGTGTTCGGACGGTTCATGGACACCGCACCCGAGGACTTCGAGCGCGCACTGCACGTGACCTACCTCGGCTTCGTGAACGGCACCCGGGCAGCGCTGTCCCGGATGGTCCCGCGCGACCGCGGGCAGGTCGTCCAGGTCGGTTCGGCCCTCGGCTTCCGGGGCATCCCGCTGCAGGCCGCGTACTGCGGGGCGAAGCACGCGATCGTCGGGTTCACCGAGTCGGTCGTCTCCGAGCTCCTCGAGCAGGGCAGCAAGGTGCAGGTCTCCCGCGTCGACATGCCCGCGCTCAACACCATCCAGTTCCAGTGGGTGAAGTCGAAGCTGCCGCACCAGCCCCAGCCGGTCGCACCGATCTACCAGCCGGAGGTCGGCGCACGGGCGATCGCCGCCGTGGCCGAGCGGCCCCGTCGCCGCACCTGGGTCGGGGAGTCGACGGTCTACACGATCCTCGGCAACCGGATCAGCGGGCGGTTCGCCGACTGGTACGCCGCGAAGACGCTGGTGTCCGGGCAGCAGGACCCCGAGAAGGACGGGTCGGCGATCGGCGTGAACCTCTACGAACCGGTTCCAGGGGACCACGGGGCGCACGGGGTGTTCGACGACACCGCGCACGCCTGGTCGCCGCAGACCTGGTGGGTGGAACACCGCCGGCTCGGGAACGGGCTCGTCGGCGCGGTGCTGGCCGGTGCGGCGGGAGCCGTGGCGCTGGCGGCGGGACGACGACGATGACGTCGGGCTCCGGTGTCGAGGCCGTCCGGGCCGCCGTGGGGATCGGGCACGCGGTCCGGGCCGCACGGGGCGGTGGGCAGCCGGTGCTGGACGTCGTGCTCGCGGCGCGGCAGCTCGCCCAGGCGGGGCTGGTCGGTCGCGCCCGGACTCCCGACGCACACACGCTCAGCGCGGTCGTGGACACCCTCCACGGCCTGACGATGGTGCCGCTGGCCGTCGCGGACCGGCGGCGGCGCCGGTTCGCCCTCGGCCAGCTCGGGATCTCCCTGGTGTTGGTGATCGCCGAGTGTGCGGCCGTCGGCAGCAGACGACGTGCTGTCGGAGGTGCTCGGTAGCGTCCCGGGCATGAGCACGACCTACTCCGTCGCGTCCTCGCTGGACGGGTTCGTCGCCGCGCCCGGCGACGACCTCGACTGGCTGCTGCAGTTCGGCTTCGAGCCGTTCCAGGAACACCACGACCGCTTCTTCGCGGGCGTCGGTGCCCTCGTGATGGGTTCGACCACGTACGAGTGGCTGCTCGCCCACGACGACACCTGGGCGTACCCGGACCTGCCGACCTGGGTGTTCACCACGCGCGAGCTGCCCGTGCCGGACGGCGCCGAGGTGCACTTCGTCTCGGGATCGGTCGCGGACCACCAGTCGGTCCTCGAGCGGGCGGCGGGCGAACGCGACGTGTGGGTCGTCGGCGGCGGCCTCCTCGCGGCGCAGTACCAGCAGGCCGGGCTGCTCGACGAGCTCCGGGTCACGGTGATGCCGATCGCGCTCGGCGCCGGTGCGCCCCTGCTGCCGGTGGCCGCGCCCACGCCGGTGTACGAACTGGTCGGCACGACGCCGTTCGTGGGCGGCGCGGTCGAACTGCACTACCGGTCGACACCGGCGGCCGGTGACACGGACCCGCACTCCGTCGGCCAGGATGCGCGCACCGACGCCTGACGCCCACCAGCCGCGGCGTAGCGTCCGTGCCATGAGCGACAACGAACAGACCGAGCCCGTCATGGACGGCGCCACCGAGGCGACGAACCACGAGAAGCTGCACGGCCTCATCGAGCAGGTCGACCACGACCACGCCGGCGAGGGCGCCGGAGCGATGGCCGACCACCTCCGTGACCGGATGGACGAGACCGGCGTCGTGGACGAGGAAGCCGGAGACACCGAGGACTGAGCCCCGCCGGACGCCACCGCGCGCGTCCGCGGACGGTCCCCGTCGGTCAGGCGACGTCCGCGCGGAAGGTGCGCAGCGCCTCCAGGTCGTCCGCGTCGAGACCGGCACGCTCGACGAACCGGTCGACGTCGAACGCGGCGAGGGCCGCGCGGAACGCCCCTTCGACCGTGGTGCCGTGCTCGGCGCACAGCGCCTCAATCTTCGCCTCGTTCGAGGGGACGCCGATCGAGGCGAGCAGCGCCGGGGCGTTGTCGACCGTGACGAGGTGGTCGGCGACGATCGCCTCGGGTTCGACGCCGGCGAGGGACAGCAGGACGAGCGCGATGATCCCGGTGCGGTCGCGTCCGCCCGCGCAGTGGAAGAGGACACCGCCCGGTTCGGCTCGGGCGATCGCACGCAGGACGGAGCCGGTGCGCTCCGGCAACTCGGCGAGGTGCGGGCCGTAGTACAGGGGTGTACCGACGAGCCCGGTCTCCCAGTACGCCTGCCAGAACGCGGGAGCCGCGTCGAGTCCGTCGTGGTCGATCACGACGGTCGTCACCCAGTCCGGACGGGTACCGGTGTCCTTCTCGGTCTCCCACGGCGCGCGCAGGTCGACCACCGTGCGGACCCCCGCGTCGCGCAGCGCCTGCCAGCCGGCGGGGCTCACGCGGTCGACGTTCTCGGACCGGAAGACCTGCCCGGACGGGGTCGCCCCGCCGTCCCGCAGCGGGAGCCCGCCCAGGTCGCGGGCGTTGAAGAGCCCCTCGGCGTGCAGGGTGCGGTCGACGTCAGACATGCAGCTCCGCGAGGTCGGGGTCGAGGTCACCGAAACGGTGCGCCGTGATCGACACGGTCTGTTCGCGCAGGAACGGGAGCATCTCGATGATCCCGGCCTCGACCACGGGGGCGTCGTGGATGGCGACGTCGACGCTGGCGCCCAGGGCTTCCTCGAGCGCGAGGGGGTCACCGCCCACGAGCCGGATCCGGGCGCCGGGTCCGCCGAACGCTGTGTGCGCCGGGCGGTCCTGCCCCTGGGCGAGCACGGCGTCGAGCGCGTCCTGCTCGACCTCGTCGCCGGAGGACCAGTCCGGCCGGAACAGGTCACCGGAGGCGGCACGGCGGAGGAACTCGTCGTCCGACTCGACCAGGTGGTCGACGACGTGCAGCGGCGATCGGCTCGACGCGAGCAGCTGCGTGAGCGGTCCGGGGAGCGGCCGAGCCGTGCTCACGAGCAGGTCGGCCCGGGCGGCGGTCGCGGCGGCGAGCACGCGCACGAGGTCGCCGGACGAGGCGCCCTCGGCCTGCCGGACGATGACGGACTGCGGCCGCCAGCGCAGCACGTTCCGCTCGACGACGAGCCCGGCCGGGTCGTGCGCCACGCCGAACTCGGACTCGCGTGCGCGGACGTCGCTCAGTGCACCGGCGCGCACCTGGTCGAACTCCTCGAACGACAGGCCGCTGCGGGCCGCCTCGATCACGGCGGTGACCCGCGGCGGCAGGCCGTGCAGCTGGATGCTCTTGTGCACGGTCCGGGGCGTGGGCTCCCACCGACCGAGCGTCGCGACGGACATCGAGCCGCCGGGCTTCGTCCCGGTGCCGACCGACGAGCGCTTCCACCCGCCGAACGGCTGCCGGTGGACGATCGCGCCCGTGGTGCCGCGGTTGACGGACAGGTTGCCCGCGCGGACCCCGGCGATCCAGTCGGCGACCTCGTCGGTGTCGAGAGAGTGGAGGCCGGCGGCGAGACCGTGGTCGGTGCCGTTCTGGATCGCGATCGCCTGGTCGAGGGTGTCGGCGCGCATGATCCCGAGGACCGGGGCGAGGTACTCGGTCTGGTGGAAGTCGCTGCCGGGCCGGACACCGTCGCGGATCCCCGGCGACCACAGCCGGCCGGAGTCGTCGAGCGGGACCGGCTGCACCAGCCAGGACTCCCCCGGGCCGAGCTCGGTGAGCCCGGCGCGCACCGTGCCCTCGGGCTCGGCGATCAGCGGCCCCACCTGCGCCGTCGGGTCGTCCGGCCAGGCGACACGCAGGGTGCGGGTGGCGTCGACGAGCTGTCGGCGGAAGCGCTCGCTCTCGCCGACCGCCCCCACGAGGATCACCAGCGAGGCCGCGGAGCACTGCTGCCCGGCGCGACCGAACGCCGACCGGACGATGTCCTGCACGGCGAGGTCGAGGTCCGCGCTGGGAGTGACGACGATCGCGTTCTTGCCGCTCGTCGCACCGGTGAGCGGCAGACCTGCACGCCACCAGCGGAAGGAACGTGCGGTGTCGGCCGAGCCCGTGAGGACGATCCGGTCGACCGCGGGGTGCGCGATGAGGTCGCGGCCGAGCTGGTCCTCGTCGAGGTCGACGAGCTGGAGCAGGGAGTGCGGGACCCCGGCGTCCCAGAGCACGTCGGCGAGCACCGCCCCGGAGCGCTTCGCCTGGGGCGCGGGCTTCAGGACTACCCCGCTGCCCGCGGCGAGGGCGGCGAAAACGCCCTCGGCCGGGTTCGCGACGGGCGACGTCCACGTCGGCGCCACGATCGTGAGGCGCGGCGGCACGTACCGGGCACCGTCGCCGTCGAGCACGGCCAACCGCCGGGCGCTGTCGGCGGCGTGGTGGGCGGAGTCGATCGCGGCGCTCACGTCGGAGTCGGCCTCGCTGAAGGTCGTGCCCGTCTCCGCCGCCGACACCTCGATGAGGTCGGCACGCCGCGTCTCGAGCTCGTGCGCGATGAGGTCGAGGAGCTCGGCACGGTCGGACGGGTCCTGCCGTCCCCAGTTCACCCCGGCCTGCGCCGTCCGGGCGACGATTCGCTCGAGCTTCGACCGGTCGGCGACCTTCGAGCCGCGGATCGTCTGCGCACCGAGCTGCGAGCGCGGTACCCGCCGGAGCACGTCGATCGCCCACTCGCGGTTCGCTGCGGTCGACGGGTCGGTGTCGGGTGCGTTCGTGAAGGCGTCGCGGTGCACGGGGTCGCCGATCGGGGCACGGCGGTCCTGCGTCCGGTTCGTCGCCGGCACCGGACCGGGAGCGTCGAGGGCCGCGACCGCCGCGAGCCACCGGCCGCGTTCACGCTCGAAGACGCTCTCGTCCTGACCGATGTCGCCCGCCGAGGCGACGAAGCCGTCCGGACTGGCGCTCTCCTGCAGCCGCCGGGCGAGGTACGGGATCGCGGCGTCGAACTGGTCGGGGTGCACGACCGGGGTGGAGACGACCACCCGTCCGACGTCGGCACGGACGGCGTCGGCGGACGCGGACGCCATCCCGAGCAGCACCGCGACGTGCACGCCGTCGGTGACGCCGCGGCGCTGGGCGAGGGTCCACGCCGTCGCGAGGGTGAAGAGGTTGTGGCTCGCGACCCCGATCCGGACCGCGTCGATGCGCTCCGGCGTGAGGGCGGCGTCGAGCAGCCGGAGGTGGGCGGTGTCGGTCTCCTGCTTCGACCCCCACGTGGCGAGGGGCCACCCGTGCAGGATCGCGTCGACCCGTTCCGTCGCGAGCGAGGCGCCCTTGACGAGTCGGACGGTGATCGGCGCGCCGCCACGGGCACGCCGCTGCTGCGCCCAGGCGGTCAGGGAATCGAGTGCGCCGGCGGCGTCGGGCAGGTACGCCTGCAGCACCACACCGGCGTCCAGCCCGAGGAACTCGTCGCGGTCGAGGAGCGTCCGGAACGCAGCGAGCGTGACGTCGAGGTCGCGGTGGTCCCCGGCGTCGAGCGTGACGGACTTCGGGGTCGGGGACGACGCGGCGAGCCGGTACAGGGGGACGAGCCGGTCCACCACCCGTTCGACGGTCTGGTCGAACGCCCACGCGGACATCTGCGGCACGACCGACCGCACGCCGATCGACACGTGGTCGACGTCGTCACGCGCCAGCAGGTCCATCGTCGCCTGCAGCCGTCGGTCGCTCTCCGCGCTGCCGAGCACGGCTTCGCCGAGCAGGTCCACGTCGACGACCACACCCGGGCCGCCGACCTTCGCGAGCGCGGGCCCGAGCTTCGCGTCGGTGGCGTCGACCACCAGGTGCCCGGTCATCCGCCGCAGGATCTTCCGCGCCGTGGGCACCACGGCCCACGGAGCCATCGTCGCGAACCCGCCGCCGAGCGTCACCGCGCCGCGCAGGGACCAGGACAGGAAGTCCGGGACGTCGCGGCTGACCTGCTCGAGGTTGCGGGCCACGACGCGTGGGTCCTCGGGGCGGATCACCTTGTCGACGAGACCGCGCGTGAAGTCCAGCCCCCGGTCGTCCCGCAGGGCCTCGGCGAGGCGGACCGCCCCCGCGTCGGGCTTCGTCCCCGCGGACGCCGCCAGCCACCGCCGCACGAGGGCGACGGCGTCGTCGGTGCAGTCCTGCAGTCGGGCGCTCGGCATGCACCGATCGTATGCTGCGCCACCGACCGCACCTCGGAGCGAGCCGTGCGCCACCGGCGAGTCATCCGAGCGGATGATCATGCCGTCGAAGCGTCCGGAGGTCGATACGCTGACGCCATGTCGAACGAGGGCGCCGAGGGCCACGACTGGGCGACGTGGGACGCCTACCACGACGTCTGGCGACGCCTCGACCGCGCGCTCGACCATGCCGTCCAGCACGGCGCAGGCATCTCGATCCCCGAGTTCGAGATCCTCATCGGACTGCACCGCGAACCGGACCACCGGTTGCGGGTCCGCGACATCGCGGCCGGCATCGGCTGGGAGAAGTCACGCGTCAGCCACCAGGTCACGCGCATGGTGGCGCGCGGCCTCGTCGAGCGTGCGGACTGCCCCACCGACGGACGGGGCAGCTGGGTGGAGATGACCCCGGACGGTCGCCGCGCGGTGCTCGCCGGCATCCGTGCGCACACCGGTGCGCTCGAGGACCTGTTCTGGAGGCCCGTGGGGACCGACGCGGACACGCTGCGGTCCGTCAGTGCTCGCGTCGAGGCCGCGATCGGCCCCGACGAACCGGATCCGGACAGCGCCGACTGAGACGACGAGCACTGAGACGACGAGCACCGAGACGACGACACCCCCGCCCAGGGACGGCCGGGACGGGGGTGCGACGTGCGGGGGGTGTTACTTGATCTTGGCGGTGATGGTGGCGGTGCCGACGAGGAGGCCGGACTTCACGGCGTCGGTCTTGAAGGTGCTGTTGAGCAGCTTCGCGGCGTCACCCGAGACGTGCACCGTGGTGCCGGTCAGGATCGCGTTGTCACCCTCGAGCTGGAGGGGCTTGAGCGTGCCACCGTGCAGCGAGAACAGGTACGCGTTGTTCACCGCGACCTTGCCGTTGACCAGCACGTCACCGTAGAGCTTGGACGAGCCCGGGTTCACGACGAAGTTCTCCAGCGTCACCGTCGTCGAACCGGCGGTGAGGGTCAGGCCCGAGTCGTCGTGGTTCAGCAGACCCTGCACGTACGGACGGTAGTCACCGTCCGGCGACCAGTACGTGACCGAACCGGACGTGATCGGGAACGACACGGACCCGTCGGCGAGCTTGGCGTCACCGGAGACACCCGGGGTGAGCTTGAGCGCGGTGAGGGCGTCGGTGAAGCCGGAGTCGAGCTTCACGGCGGTGTCGCCACCGAGGACCTCGGGCACCGATGCGACGGGGCCGGGGATCTTCGACGAGGACGACGACACGGTGTGCACCGACGGGGTCGAGGCCTGCGCCGAGGTGATGCCGAACGCGGCACCACCCAGCACGAGCGCACCCGTCGTGGCGAGCGTGATGGAGGTCTTCAGGGACTTGCGCATGGTGATCGTTCCTTTGCTGTAGTCGCGCTCGGCGCGGGCTGCTGTGTGCGCGCCGAACACACCCTGGTGCAGGGTGGAGAACCAGCGATCTGCGGCTGGTGAGCGCCTCCGGGGTGTTCCCCGGTCGATGTCAGTGATTCGGCACCCTCGCCCAGCCGGATTGGTCCGGATCGGGATCCGTCAGAGATCGACGTCCGCGAGCACCCGATCGTCGCCGCGGAGCCGCACCTGCACGCTGGCGATGTCGTCGCGCTGCACGTCGGTCGAGGCGGACAGCCCCCGGGCGTCCTCGCCCGCGGCCGACCACGACGCCACGGTCTGCACGGACCCGTCGTCGCGCACGACCACGAGGTCGTACATCACGGACCCGTCGGCGGCCCAGGACTTCCCGCCGTAGGAGCAGCCCCAGTCGAAGCGGGTGCCCCACGGCTCGCCGCTGACGGACAGGTCGACGTCGAGGCCGCGCTCCCCCACGAGCGCGTACCGGTCGGCCGACGCCGTGGCCGGGCCGGCCTGGACGGACGGGTCCACCCGTGCGGTGCCGACCGCGAGTCCGCCGAGGACCGCGGCGACCACCGCGGCGGCGGCCGTGGCCGCGACCCAGATCCGGCGGCGACGACGGCGGTGTCGAACGCGGTGCGCGACGGAGGCGAGGGTGCTCTCGGAGCCGGTGTCGCGCCTCCCGTCCGGGTCCGCGATCTCGACCGCCTGGTCGGCCGGGAGCTTGGACAGCAGGCCCGGGAGACCGACCAGCTCGGCGACGGCTGCCGCACAGCGGTCGCACGTCTCGAGGTGCCGCTCGTACTCGAGCCGCTCGTGCGGCGGCAGGGAACCGAGCACGTAGGCGGCGTCCCACTCGGCGTAGCGGTCGTCGCTCATCGCGTCACTCCTCGTTCCTGCAGTGCGAGCCGGAGGGCCCGCAGCCCGTAGTGCAGCCGCGACTTCGCGGTGCCCTCGGGGATGTCGTGTCGTCGGGCGATCTCGGGGACCGTGTGCCCGAGCCAGTAGGCGTCCACCACCACCCGACGGTGGTCGGGGCTGAGGGAGGCGAGGGCGTCCGCGACGACGATGCGGTCGAGGACGGCATCGGTGCGGTCCGCCTCGACCCGGTCGACGGGGGACTCGGTGCCGTGCTCACGGCGGTTCCGCGCGGACCGGGCATCGTCGACGACGAGGTTCCGGGCGACGGTGAAGAGCCACGCTCGAGCGCTGTCCGGAGCGCGTTCGAGCACGGCCGGCCGCTGCCACGCGCGGACCATCGTCTCCTGCACGACGTCCTCGACCGTGTGGCCGTCCCGCGTCAGGTGCCGGACGTACCGGGTGAGTGCGTCGCCGTGCTCCCGGTAGAGCGTCGCGAGCAGCTCGTCGGCGGATCGGCCCGTGGCCATCACTTCGCCAGGTCGAGGGAGAACTCGACGGACCCCTTCGGATCCACCGTGACGAAGCCGAGGGACGGTGCTTCGACGCCGTAGTCCTCGAAGGTGATCGGGATGCTGCCGGCGACCTGCACGGTGCCGTCCTTCGCGACGGCGACCTGGGCGTCGGCGGTGACGGGCTGCTCGACGCCGTGCAGGTCCATCGTGCCGGTGAGCGTGACGTCCTGCGTCGAGCCGTCGAGCGCCCCGGACACGTCGACGGGCTTCGTCAGCGTGAACGTCGCCGTGGGGTGCTGGTCCGTCTGGAGCGCGGTGTCGCGGAAGTAGGCGTCACGGGCGGACTCGGGCGTGGTGATCTTCGCGACCTCGACCGTGACCGTCGCCTTCGTGAGGGAGCCGCCGCTGACCTCGGCGCTGCCCTCGACGTCCTTCGTGCGTCCGACCACGTTCACATCCTGCCCCTGGAGCTTCTCGTGCACGCGGTAGCCCGCGAACGAGTCGCCGGTGCTGGTCCAGCTGCCGTCGGCCTCGGCGGCGGTGAGGGTGCCGGAGCCGCCGGACGGCGCGGCGCTGACGGAAGGGGCCGCGGCAGCCTGCCCGTTGACGGTGTTCGCGTAGATGGTCGGTCCGGCGATGGCTGCGGCCGCGCCGACGACCACGACGCCGGAGGCGATGCCGATGATGACCTTGGTGCGTGTGCGGAGTCCCATGCCCTGACGACGAGACAGCGGGCCGGATCGTTCACCGGCGTTCGGCATGATGGGACGGTGGACATCGTCATCGCCGGCTGCGGCGACCTCGGGATCGAGACCGGCCTGCGCTTCGCCGCCGCCGGGCACCGCGTGGTCGGACTCCGGCGGCGGGGCGAGCTGGTCCCGGCCCCGCTCACCGGGCGGAGCGTCGACCTGCGCCGGTCGGCCCCGGAGATCCCTGCGAGCACGGCGGTGGTGGTCGTGGCCGTCGCCGCGGGGAGCCGCGAGGTGGACGAGTACCGCGCGACGTACGTCGACGGGCTGCGGAACGTCCTGGACGGCATCGACGCGTCCGGAGCGAGCCCGCGCCTGGTCGTCGTGTCCTCGACCGCGGTCTACGACGTCGACGACGGCGGCACGGTCACCGAGGACACCCCCGCGGACGGCGGTTCCCCCACCGCGGACGTCCTGCTGGAGGCCGAGGCGCTGCTCCGCGAGCGAGCCCCGGGGGCGGTGCTCGCTCGGCTGTCCGGTGTGTACGGTCCCGGGCGGGAGCGCCTCATCGACCAGGTCCGGGGCGGAGGGGCTCGGTCGGCTCCGGCCGACGGGTCGTCCCCGCACACGAACCGCATCCACCGGGACGACGCGGCCGCGGCCCTGGTCCACCTCGCGACGCTGGACGACCCCGCACCGACGTACCTCGTGACCGACGACGAACCGGCTCGGCTCGACGACGTGTACGCGTTCCTCGCCGCCGAGCTCGGGGTCGCGGTGCCGCCGAGGACCGAGGCCGGCGCCGGCGCCGCCGGCCGGCAGGGTGCCGGTGACAAGCGCCTGTCGAACGCCCTGCTCCGCTCGACGGGCTGGGCACCGCGGTACCCGACGTTCCGCGAGGGCTACCGCGCCGTCCTCGCCGGCGTCGGCACCCGGCATCCCTGAGCCGCCGCGCTCGGTACGATCCGGACGTGCACGAACTCGCCGTCCGGCCCCACGCCACCCCCACGCTCGTCGTCGCCGTGGCGATCCTGTCCATGTCCGGGACGGCGTTGGCGTTGCTCTGGTCGGTCATGTGGGTGCCGGTGCTCGTCACGGGGACGGGGGCGTCGCTCTTCCTGTGGCCCCTCGTGCTGGCGTCGTCGCTCCTCCCGTGGGGCGGGGTCGTCGTGGCGCTGGTGCTCGGTGTCGTCGCGCGCCGGCGTGCGGAGACCCGCGGGTCGACCGCCGTGGTCGTCACGAGCGCTGTGCTGTCGGGGGTCGCGCCGATCGCGCTGTGGTTCGGCGGACCGTTCTCGGCGGTGGCCTGACCCGCGGAGCGGCCGGGCGCCGGCGCGGCGCGGCGCTCCGCACAACCAAAGGCACGTTGCACCACGCGGATGCACGGCTCGGGCGCACTTTGGTTGTGCGAACGCCTCCGGCGCCAGCGGCCCGGCGGCGCGCCAGCGCGCGGCGGCGGCGCGGCGGCCCGCCGGAGCGCGGCCGCGGCGCCACGCCCCGCGGCTCAGTGGTACCGGTGGTCCTGGATCGTCAGGCGCGGCCCGAACGACGGCTTCCGGAAGCCCGACCCGCCGATGAGCCGCACGACCCGCTCCCGGTGCCCCCGCCACGGCTCCAGCAGCTCGAGCATCCCGTCGTCGTCCACCGGTCCCCCGGTCAACGCCCACCCGACGAACGCCGGCACGTGGAAGTCCCCCACGCTCGGGGAGTCCGGATCGCCGTGGGCGCGCTGCGCGGTCTCCGCCGCCGTCCACTTCCCGATGCCGGGGACCGACTGCAGCCGCGCGGACACGAGGGCCCCGCCGCGGCCGAGCGTCAGCGTCCGTTCGAGCGCCGGAGCCACCCGGACCGCCCGCATCACCGTCGCCGATCGACCGGGCTCGATGCCGGCGCGGTGCCACTCCCAGCTCGGGATCGCACCCCACCCGGCAGCGGTCGGCGGGACGAACATGTCCCCCGGGGCCGGTCCGGGCGCCGGTGTTCCGTACCGCCGCAGCAGGTACCGCCAGGCGCGCCAGGCCTGGCGCGAGGTGACCTTCTGCTCCATGATCGCGGGCACCAGGGCCGCCATCACGGTGTTGGTGCGGAGCAAGCGGAGGCCCGGTTGCCGATGCCGGGCGTCGACGAGGAACGGATGCCGGGACACGTCGAGGTCCGACCAGTCATCGCCCCGGCCGAGCAGTTCGGGAGCGTGCGACACCGCCCACTCGGCACCGTCGCCCCACGCCGAGACCGCGATGGCGTCGGGACCGGCACGGCGCACGAGCACCGAGGCCGGACCCTCCGGCGTGCGGAGCGCGAGCCACGTGTCGGAGCCGACCACGCGGAAGGCGGGGTCGCCGGAGCCGCGCTGCAGGGGCCGAAGGGTCGCGCGGACGTCCACCGCGCCTCCTGGCCGG
The DNA here is from genome assembly GCF_031455235.1 of Curtobacterium sp. 320. NCBI lineage: Bacteria > Bacillati > Actinomycetota > Actinomycetes > Micrococcales > Microbacteriaceae > Curtobacterium > Curtobacterium sp. 320. Next base: position 21,528 of record NZ_JAVDSI010000006.1, read on the forward strand.
TAGACGGTGTCGACACGCGACACGGCCTCGCCGACCCGCGGCACGGCCTCGCCGACCCGCGCCGCGGCGCCCTCGACGCCACCAGCGGCCGAGGACGGAACGGTGAGGGACACACGCAGGATGGTAATGCGGAACCACCGTCAGTCATGATGGGCGTGTCCCACTGCACCCCGACGACGGAGTTCCCCATGCGCATCGGCATCCTCACCTCCGGAGGCGACTGCCCCGGCCTGAACGCGGTCATCCGCGCCATCGTGCTGAAGGGCATCGCGATCTACGGACACGACTTCGTCGGCTTCCGCGACGGGTGGCGCGGCGTGGTCGACGGCGACATCGTCCCGCTCGGCCGCAAGGACATCCAAGGCATCGCCAAGCAGGGCGGCACGATCCTCGGCACGAGCCGGACGAACCCCTTCGAGGGCCCGAACGGCGGGGTCGAGAACATCGAGCGCACTCTCGAGCGGCACGGCATCGACGCCATCGTCGCGATCGGCGGCGAGGGCACGCTGGCCGCCGCGAAGCGCCTCACGGACGCCGGACTGAAGATCGTCGGTGTCCCGAAGACCGTCGACAACGACCTCGGCGCGACCGACTACACGTTCGGCTTCGACACCGCCGTCGCGATCGCGACCGAGGCGATGGACCGCCTGCGCACCACGGGCGAGTCCCACTCGCGCTGCATGGTCGCCGAGGTCATGGGCCGGCACGTCGGCTGGATCGCCCTGCACTCCGGCATGGCCGCGGGTGCCCACGCGATCCTCATCCCGGAGCAGAAGACGAGCATGGAGCAGATCGCCGCGTGGGTCCGGGCGGCCTACGACCGTGGTCGGGCGCCGCTGGTCGTCGTCGCCGAGGGGTTCGTGCCCGACCACGAGGACAACGCGCACACCGAGCGCGGCCTCGACGCGTTCGGGCGTCCGCGGCTCGGCGGGATCGGCGAGCGCCTCGCACCGCTCATCGAGGAGATGACGGGCATCGAGACGCGTGCCACCACGCTCGGCCACATCCAGCGCGGCGGCACCCCGACGGCGTACGACCGGGTCCTCTCGACGCGGCTCGGCCTGGCGGCCATCGACTCGGTGGTCGAGGAGCGCTGGGGCCGCATGGTGGCGCTCCGGGGCACCGACATCGAGCACGTCTCGTTCGAGGAGGCGCTCGGCGAGCTGAAGACCGTGCCGCAGGCCCGGTACGACGAGGCCGCCATCATGTTCGGCTGACACGCGTCCGCAGGTCGGCCGGTCGTGGTCCTGGAGGCGCGGGTAGCGTCCGACGCGTGACCCGCGCAGTCCTCGTCTCCAGTTCCGCCCCGCCCACCGTCACCGAGGTCGACGTCGCCGACCCGACCGAGGGCGAGGTGCTCGTCGACGTCACGTACTCGAGCGTCAACTACAAGGACGGCCTGGCGCTCGCCCGGAACCCCGGCGTCGCGCGGGTCGACCCGCTCGTGCCCGGCATCGACGTCGTCGGCACCGTCTCGGCCCTCGGACCGGGCGTGCACGACGTCGCGATCGGCGACCGGGTCGTCGTGAACGGCGCCGGGCTCGGCGAGACCCGGCACGGCGGCTGGGCGGAGCACGCGGTGGTGCCGTCGGGGTCGCTCGTCGTGCTGCCCGGTTCGATCGACGACTCCTTCGCGGCCGCGATCGGGACCGCGGGGTTCACCGCGATGCTCAGCGTGCTCGCTCTCGAACGGTTCGTCGAACCGGGCAGCGGTCCCGTCCTCGTGACGGGTGCGTCCGGCGGCGTCGGCACGGTCGCGATCGCCCTGCTCGCCGCCCGTGGGTACGAGGTCACTGCCTCGACCGGACGCGCCGCGAACGAGGCCTCGCTCCGGGCACTCGGCGCGACCGACGTCATCGACCGCGCGACCCTGTCCGAGCTCGGCCGGCCGATGCAGCGGGCGCACTGGGCGGGCGCTGTGGACAGCGTCGGGGGTGCGACCCTCGCGAACGTCCTCGCGGCGACCCGGTGGGGCGGGGCCGTGACGGCGTGCGGCCTGGCGCAGGACTCCGCGCTCCCGACCTCGGTGATGCCCTTCATCCTGCGGGCGGTGTCGCTGCTCGGCATCAACTCCGTCGACGCCCCGCTGCCCCTTCGTCAGCAGGCGTGGCAGCGGCTCGCGACCGATCTCGACCCGGCGCTCCTGGCGGGCGTGACGCGGGTCGCCGGGCTCGAGGAGGCCATCGCCGTCGGACCCGAGGTCGTCGCCGGCAACGTGCACGGGCGCACGGTCGTCGCGGTCGATCGCTGAATACTAAGATTTCACAAGCGTTTGCATATTGACACGTTAGGATTTGAGTACAGAACACCTGAGCCTGTGAGGAGTCCGGCATGCCGGTACCCAAGTCCACCGTCGAGAACTCGCCGCGGAAGCTCCTGCGCGACGTCGTGCTCGAGAAGATGCTCGCCGCGATCCAGGACGGCACGCTCCAGGCGGGCGAGCGCCTCAACGACGACGAGCTCGTGCAGTGGCTCGGGGTCAGTCGCACCCCCATCCGTGAGGCGATCGCCAAGCTCGTCGACTACGGCCTGGTCGAGATGGAGGCGAACCGGTACACCCGCGTCGCCACCCCGACCGGCAAGCAGGCCGCCGACACCACCCAGGTCCTCGGCGGGTTCGTCGAACTCGCTGCGCGCTGGGGCGTGCCGAAGCTCGACGCCTCCGCCGCCAAGGCGCTGACCGAGCACCTCGAAGCCGTGCGCTCGTACTCCGAGCAGCAGGACAAGCGCATGGACGCCGAGCTCGAGACGGTCATCTCGCTGCTCGTCGACGCCGCCGACAACGAGCTGCTCGACAAGTTCGCCGAGTCGCTCCTGCCCCGCGCACGGTTCCTCTCGCTCGCCCAGGGTGCGTGGCAGTTCTGGGACTACAAGCACTCGGTCGACCCGCTGCGTGCGGCCATCGCGAAGCGTGACGGTGACGCCGCCGCGGCCGCGATCCGTGCGCTGACCGCGACCGCCGAGCAGCAGGCGGACGAGCTCCGCGCCGCCGGGACCGCCGCCGCCGGCTGACCCGTCCAGCGATCCCCGGCCGCCTGGGCCACGATGGACCCGTGAGCAGCAACGACGACGTCCTCATCCGAGCGGCCGGGGTCCGGGTGACCCGGTCCGGCCGGGACCTCCTGCACGACATCGACCTGACCGTCCGGCGCGGGGAGCACTGGGCGCTCCTCGGGCCGAACGGTGCCGGGAAGTCGACGCTGCTCGCGGTCCTCGGCGCCACCGGTCACCCGACGGCCGGCACGGTCGAATTGCTCGGCCGACGACTCGGACGCGTCGACGTCCGGGAGCTCCGCGAGCACATCGGCCACGTCGACCCCCGCCACCGGATGCTCTCGCCGTTGACCGTCCTCGAGACCGTGCTCACCGGGCTCACCGGCACGACCGACCTCATGATGCGGTGGGAGCCGACGCCCGCGCAGGTGGCCACCGCCGAGCAGCACATCGCCGACGTCGGGCTGACGGCGCGTCGGGACGCCCGCTGGCCGGTCCTGTCGCAGGGCGAACGCGGACGGACGCTCATCGCCCGGGCGCTCATGTCCGAGCCGCAGCTGCTCCTGCTCGACGAACCGGCGACCGGGCTCGACGTCGCCGCGCGCGAACACCTGCTCGAGACCGTCGACGCCCTGCGCCACCGGCACCCCGAGCTCGGGAGCGTGATGGTGACGCACCACCTCGAGGACCTGCCCGCGTCGACCTCGCACGCGATGCTGCTGCGCGACGGGGTCGCGGTAGCCCAAGGCACCTCGGACGAGGTCATCACGTCGTCGGCGGTCTCGCACGCCTTCGACTTCCCGCTCGCGATCCTCCGGGCCGAGGGGCGCTGGGCCGCCCGCCGCGCGTCCTGAGCCGCGGCGCCCGAGCCGCAACCGCGCAGCCCGACGACGACTGCGCGCGCTGCACCACGAGCACTCGTCGCTGCGCTGTGCACGTCGCGCCGCACGTCCCCGGGGGCGGCGGACGGGAGGCGCGGGTCGGGCCCGACCCGCGCCTGGCGTCAGGCAGGTGGTGGCGTCACGCCGTGGCGCGCGCGGCCGCCTTCGCCGCGGCCGGCAGTGCGTCGAGCACCCGTCCGACGGCCCGGTCGTCGTGCGCCGCCGTGACGAACCACGCCTCGAAGACGCTCGGGGGCAGGGTCACCCCCGCGTCGAGCATGGCGTGGAAGAACGGCGCGTACCGGAACGCCTCCTGCGCTCGGACGTCGTCGTAGTTCCGCGGGGCGGTCTCGGTGAAGGCGAACGAGAAGAGGTTGCCGGCGTGCTGGACGGTGTGGGCGACGCCCTCGGCGGACAGCGCGTCGCTCGTCGCCGTCGCGATGGTCGCCGCGGTCCGGTCGAGGTGCGCGTAGACCTCGGGCGTCGCGGCCCGGAGCGTGGCGATGCCCGCGGCGACGGCGAGCGGGTTCCCCGAGAGCGTGCCCGCCTGGTACACGGGGCCGAGCGGGGCGAGGTAGTCCATGACCTCGCGCCGACCACCGAGTGCTGCGAGGGGCATGCCGCCGCCGATGACCTTGCCGAACGTGACGAGGTCGGGCTTCCACCCGGCGCCGTCCGGCACGACCTTCGACGCCTCGAGGCCCCACCACCCGGCGGAGCCCACCCGGAAGCCGGTCAGGACCTCGTCGACGATGAGCAGCGCGCCGTGCGCCTGCACGATCTGCGCCAGGGCCCGGTTGAACCCACGCTCGGGGGCGAGGACGCCCATGTTCGCGGCCGCAGCCTCGACGATCACGCCCGCGATGCGCTCGGAGTGCTCGTCGAACGCGCGGCGGACGGCGTCGAGGTCGTTGTAGGGCAGCACCAGGGTCTGCGCGGCGGTCTCGGCGGTGATGCCGGCACTGCCGGGGAGCGCGAGCGTGGCCACACCCGAACCGGCCTCGGCCAGCAGGGAGTCCGAGTGGCCGTGGTAGTGCCCGGCGAACTTCACGAGCAGGTCGCGACCGGTGTACCCGCGGGCGAGCCGGATCGCGGTCATCGTCGCCTCGGTGCCCGTGGACACCATGCGGAGCTTCTCGATCGGGCCGTCGCCGCCCACCGACACCCGCTGCTTCACGAGCTCGGCGAGCTCGGTCTCGCCCGGGGTCGACGCCCCGAAGCTCAGCCCGTGCGCCGCCGCCTGCTGCACGGCCTCGACCGTGGCAGGGTGGGCGTGCCCGAGGATCGCGGGCCCCCACGAGGCGACGAGGTCGACGTACTCCCGCCCCTCGGCGTCGGTGACGTAGGCGCCCGTCGCGCTCGTCAGGAAGCGGGGCGTCCCGCCGACGGAGCCGTACGCCCGGACCGGCGAGTTGACCCCGCCGGGGATGCTGTTCTTCGCACGGCCGAAGAGCTGGTCGTTCGTGGTCATTCTGGGGCCTTCCCGGTCGAGGCGATGCCGTCCACGGCACTGGTGCTGCCGGAGGTGCGGAGGCCCGCCTCCTCGTTGAGCTTGCGAGCGATGTCGACCGCGAAGTAGGTGAGGATCGCGTCGGCGCCGGCGCGCTTGATGCCGACGAGCGCCTCCATCGCCGCGGCGTCGCGGTCGATCCAGCCGTTCTGCGCGGCTGCGGTGATCATCGCGTACTCGCCGGAGATCTGGTACGCCCAGACCGGCACCGGCGAGGTGCGTGCGGTCTCGGCCAGCACGTCGAGGTAGCTCATCGCCGGCTTCACCATGACGATGTCGGCACCCTCGGCGATGTCCTGCTCGACCTCGCGGAGGCCCTGCCGACCGTTCGCGGCGTCGATCTGGTACGTGCGACGGTCGCCCACGAGCGAGGAGTCGACGGCCTCGCGGAAGGGTCCGTAGAACGCGCTCGCGTACTTGGCCGCGTACGCCAGCAGCGCCGTACCGCTGTGCCCGGCCGCGTCCAGCGCGTCCCGTGCGGCGGCGATCTGGCCGTCCATCATGCCGCTCATGCAGACGAGCTCGGCACCGGCCTCGGCCTGCACGACCGCCATGTCGCGGTACCGCTCGAGCGTGGCGTCGTTGTCGACCGAGCCGTCCGCGGCCAGGACGCCGCAGTGCCCGTGGTCGGTGAACTCGTCGAGGCACAGGTCGGACTGCACGACGAGAGCGTCACCGACCTCTTCACGGGCGACGCGGATCGCGACGTTGAGGATGCCGTCCGGGTCGGTCGCGCCGGATCCCTGCGCGTCCTTCGACGTCGGCACGCCGAACAGGTTCACGCCGCCGATCCCGACCGACGCCGCCTCGTGCAGGGCACGGCGGAAGGAGTCGAGCGAGTGCTGCTGGACCCCGGGCATGCTCGTGATGTCGATCGCCTCGGTCGCCCCCTCGCGGATGAACATCGGCAGCACGAGCTCGGCGGGGTGGAGCCGGGTCTCGGCGACGAGTCGACGCATCGCGCCGGTCGCGCGGAGTCGTCGGGGGCGGACCTGGGGGAAACGGCCGGTCACTTCGGTGCCTTCCTGTTCGGGGCGGTGGGGTTCAGGGACTCGACGACGGCGTCGAGCAGGGCTTCTGCGGATCGGGTCCGGGCGACCACGTGCACGGGCAGGTCGGCGGCGCGGGCTTCGGCAGCGGTCCCGGGTCCGATGCACGCGATGACGGTGCGGGGGTCGAGCGGGGTCATCCGCCGGGCGATCTCGCGAGCGACGCTGCCGCTCGTCACGAGCACGGCGGCGGGCGGGGAGTCGAGGACGACCGGCTCGTCGCCGGTCCCCACGGTACGGTACGCGACCACGTCGTCCACGTCGATCCCGCGGGCGCGCAGGGCGTCGACGACGGTCGGGGCAGCGAGGTCCGAGCGTGGGAAGAGGACGGTGCCGGAGGTGTCCGGCAGCGCGTGGGCGAGCGCGGCGCCCGAGGACTCGGACGGCACCAGGTCGACGACCCAGCCCGCGGCACGCGCGGCACGGGCGGTCGGCTCGCCGACCGCCGCCACCCGCAGGTCGGACGGGAGGCGCGCCACCCGTTCCGCGACCACCCGCACGGCCGTCGCACTGGTCACCACCATCCACGCGTACCCGGCCACGTCGGTGCCGTCGGAGCGGGCGGCGCCGTCGGTGCGGTCGGTGCCGTCGGTCGCGGGTCCCGAGCGGGCACGATCCGGCCCGGTCGACCCGGCCGGGTGGCCGGTTCCGCCCGCTCGCCGGCCGGCGGACGGCGTGTCCTGCCCGCTCGTCGACGGCGCGTCCTGCCCGCCCGCCGGCGGCGGACCGGACCCGGCCGGCGGAGGTGCGTCGTGCCTCCTGGACCCACCGGACGCGATCAACCGGTCGACCGCAGCCTCGAGCGCGGACCGATCCGTGGGTGCCGCGTCCGCGATCAGCGGGACGACGAGCGGGTCGAGCCCGCGCTCGCGAGCGGCCGCGGCGACCCGGTCACCCCACGCCCCGCCGCGCGGGACCAGGACGACCGGCTGTCGTGCCGCGTCCGCGGTGCTGACGTCGGGGTGCGTGGCGACCGCCTACTCCGCCGAGGTCGCGAGGTCCGCCAGGTCGGCCGCACCGTTCTCGAGCAGTTCGGTGGCGACCCGGCCACCGAGCTCGAGCGCCTCGGTCAGGCGGTCCTGTGCGGAGCCGTCGAGCACGGCGGCGTGTGATGCGGTGCGGTACTCGGAGCCGTCGGGCCGGTAGACCGTCGCGGAGACGAGGAGCATCTCGGCGTCGACGATCGCGGTGGCACCGATCGGGGCGGAGCACCCGGCCTCGAGCTTCGCGAGCACCTCGCGCTCGGCGGACACGGTCAGGCGGGTCGGCGCGTGCTCGATCTTCCGCAGGGCGGCGAGGAGGTTCCGGTCCGTCTCGTCGGCGCGGGTCTCGATCGCGAGCGCTCCCTGCCCGGGGGCACTCGGCCAGAAGCCGAGGTCGAGCAGTTCGGTCGCCGCGTCGAGCCGGTCGATGCGCGTCAGGCCGGCGGCCGCGAGGACCACCGCGTCGAGGTCGTCGTCCACGCGTCCGAGGCGGGTGTCGATGTTGCCGCGGATGTCCACCACGTCGAGGTCGGGACGCTTGGCCCTGAGCTGCGCGACGCGGCGGGGCGAACCGGTACCGACCTTCGCGCCCTCGGGCAGGGTCTCGATGGTCGCGGCGTTCCGGGCGACGAGGACGTCTCGGGCGTCGGCACGCTTCGGCACCGCGGCGATCGTCAGCCCCGGGTACGGCGCGGTCGGGAGGTCCTTGAGGGAGTGCACGAGGACGTCGACCTCGCCCGCGACGAGTGCTTCGCGGAGCGCGCTGGCGAACACACCCGTGCCGCCGAGGCTCGCGAGGGAGGCGCGGTTCGTGTCGCCCTCGCTCGTGACCGTGACGAGCTCGACCGGTCGACCGGATGCCGTCGCCAAGCGGTCGGCGACGTCCTGCGACTGGGCGACCGCGAGCCGGCTGGCACGGGTGCCGAGCCGGATCGGAGCCGGGCCGTCGGGGCTGCCGGTCGGCGCGGACGCGTCGGTCACGGGGCGAGCCCGGCCGCGGCGGGCTTGAACCCGGCGCGCACGTTCTCGCAGCACCCCGGACGGCAGACGTCGTACCAGGGACCGAGGTCGGTCAGGTGCGGGCGCTCGCTCGTCGGGGTGCCGTTGACACGCTCGAGGACGAGGTCCACCAGACCGGAGACGTAGGCCGGGTCGACACCCGGGGTCTGCGTGCGCACCGACCAGAAGCCGAGCTCCTGAGCGGTCTCGGTTGCTTCTTCGTCGAGGTCCCACATGACCTCCATGTGGTCGCTCACGAAGCCGAGCGGGACGATGAGCACGGCACGGGTCGGGCCGCCCTTGAGCTCCTCGTTCATGTAGTCGTTGATGTCGGGCTCGAGCCACGGCTGCGTCGGGGGGCCCGAGCGCGACTGGTACACGAGCTTCCACGGCGGCGTGCTGGTGCCGCGGAGCGACGCGTGCTCGGGCTGCTCGAGCAGCTCCGCCCACGCCTGGTCGAGGACGACCTGCGCGACGGCGAGGTGCTGGGCCTCGTACGCGCCGTGCTCGTCGAAGCCCCGGTAGTCCGGGCCGGACTTGGCGGCGTCGGTCGACGGGATCGAGTGCGTCGAGAACAGCACGTGCAGCTCGGTCGCGACGTCGAGGCCGTCGTTCTCGGCGATCGCACGCGCCATGCCGTCACGGACGCCGTCCACGAACGGGCGGACGAAGCCCGGGTGGTCGAAGAACTGCCGGACCTTGTCGATCTGGATGGTGTCGATCAGACCGGTCTCGGACAGCACGCGGGCGTAGTCCTCGCGGTACTGGCGGCAGCTCGAGAACGACGAGTAGGCGCTCGTGGCGATCGCGATGAGCTTGTTGTAGCCCTTGTCGGCCGCCTCGGTGAAGGCCTCTTCGAGGTAGGGCTCCCAGTTGCGGTTGCCCCAGAGGACCGGCATGTCGATGCCGCGCGAGGCCAGCTCGGCCTCGAGCGCGGCCTTGAGCGCACGGTTCTGCGCGTTGATCGGGCTGACGCCGCCGAAGTGCCGGTAGTGGTGGGCGACCTCTTCGAGGCGTTCGTCCGGGATGCCGCGGCCCCGGGTCACGTTGCGCAGGAACGGGATGACGTCGTCCTGGCCCTCGGGTCCGCCGAAGCCGGCGAGCAGGATCGCGTCGTACGCGACCGGGACCTCGACGTGCTCGGGACCGTCGGCGGCCGCGGGGGTCGCGGCGAGGACGGCCTGACCGTTCGTGATCATGCTGGTGTCGGTCACGAGAGCACCTCCGGCAGCTCGGTGGTCGTCACACGACGACCGGTGAAGAAGGGCACCTCTTCCCGCACGTGCATGCGGGCTTCGGTGTAGCGCAGGTCGCGCATGAGGTCGACGAGGTCGACGAGGTCCGGGCTCTCGAGCGGCAGGATCCACTCGTAGTCGCTCAGCGCGAAGGTGGCGATCGTGTTCGTCAGCACGCGGCGGTACTTCGCCCCGGCGATGCCGTGGTCGCGGAGCATCTTCGAGCGCTCCTCTTCCGGCAGGAGGTACCACTCGTAGGACCGGACGAACGGGTAGACCGTGATCCAGGCCTCTGGCTCCTTGCCGCGCAGGAAGGCGGGCGTGTGCCGCTTGTTGAACTCGGCTTCGCGGTGCATCGCCATGGCGTGCCACACCGGCTCGGCGTCCTGGAAGAGTGCCGTGCGGCGGATCTCGCGGAGCACCGCCTGGATCGCCTGCGCGTCGTCGCCGTGCAGCCAGACCATCACGTCGGCGTCGGCGCGGAAGCCGGACACGTCGTAGAAGCCGCGGATCGTCACGCCGCGCTCGGCAGCGGCGGCGATGACGGCGTCGAGCTCGGCCACCGCGTCGTCGCCGACGGTGTGGATCGGGCCGAGCGGACGGCGGAAGACGGCCCACAGGGCGTAGGCCGTCAGCATGTTGGGGTCGATGCCGTCGGGGGAGGTCTCGTGTGCGTCGTGCGTGGGCACGGTGGAACTCATGTGTCCATTGTCCTATCGGTCACAAAGGTGACGCCGCTCCCCTTTCGACGGCGAGCGCTACCGCCGTCGGAGCACCGCTACGACGATACCCCCGACCACTGCCACGCCCGCTGCGAGCCCGGCCAGGTACGGCACCGGCTTCTCGTCGATCCCGCGCTTGACCTTCGACGCGGCGATGCCGATCTGCTTCGGGACGTTGAGCTTGTCCTCGATCGCGTCGAGGGTGTCGAACAGCTGGGCGCGGGTCGACGCGACGCGGTCGGCCAGGTCGTCGTGCTGATCGGTCACGTGGGTCCTCCGGGGTGTGGGGTGGTGGACGGGGCGGTCGTCGCTAGAAGCGGCCGCCGACGTCGGGCTTGCGGGTGCCGTACTGGGTCGGCGGGGTCGGCTTCTTGCCGAGGCCCTTCACCGCGTTGACGTCGTTCTTCACGCTGTCGATGGTGCGCTTCGGCGTGATCGGGAGCCCCTTCTTCAGGCGCTTCCAGCCGAGCAGGCCGAGGATGCCGGCGACGATGAGCATCACGACGGCGATCACGAGTGCTGCGAGCCACGCGGGCATCACGGTCGCGAGCCCCATGACGGCGGCGGTCAGCAGCACGCCGATCGCGTAGAGGACGATGACGAGCGCGCCCACGAGCAGACCCGCGGCGAGGCCGAAGATCTTCGCCTTCGTCAGCATCTCGGCCTTGAGCAGGTTCAGCTCACCCGTCACCAGCTCCTTGACGAGCTTGGGGACGTCGCCGACCAGGCCGAACAGCGAACGCGGCTTGCGGTCGCGGGTGTCTGTCATGAGGCCTGGCTGTCCTTCTTCTGCCCGACCTTGCGGACGACCTTCTTCGTCTGCTCACCGACGAACTCGGCGACGTCGGGGGTCTTGTCGGCGATGAATTCCTCGGCGACGTGGACGCCCTTCTGGACGCCGTTGCTGTTCCAGATCTTGCCGCTGACGGTCTTGATCTGCTCGTACCGCGCCCGTCCGGCTCGCGATCCCAGGACGTACCCGAGAGCGGCGCCGGCGACGAACAGGAGCTTGCCTCGCATGTGCGATTCCTCCGTTGGGTCAGTGTGCGTGGTCATGCGCCGATCGGAATACGTCCGGCGTTCCTGCAACAGTAGCCCTCTCCCAGTGTGCGGTCCGCTCAGGAATCCAGGATGTGCTCAGCGGCGGTCCGTGCGGCCGCGACGATGCCGGCCAGCCCTCGGCCCGTCGACGCCTCGCCGATCCCGACGACCCCGTCGGCGAGCCCCGCGGCGGTCGTGTCCGGACCGTGCCACCGGACACGTGCGGCACCGACCACGGCGGACGGCGCGATCGGCACGCCGAGCAGGGCGGAGGCGTCCTGAGCGGCGCGGGTACCGATCGCGTCGTACGGGTCGACCGGGAGGCTCCTCCCGGTCTCGACCGCGTCGACGGCGGCTCCAGGGGTGGTCGCCGCGACCCCCGTATCCGTCGTCGCGTAGCTCAGCCGCAGGACGTGCCGGCCCCCGGCCGCCTCGGCCAGCCACGGCCACTTCACCGTCGCGTGCGTGATCGCCTTCGCCCGGACCCCGGGAGCGTCCGGGTGCACGAGCATCCCGGTCCCGCGCGGCGCCGCGTCGAGCTCGTGCTGGTCGACCACGAGCGTCACGAGCTCGATGCCCGTGCGCACGGGGCCGGCCGTGCGGGCGGGGTCCGCCGTCGACGCGAGGACGTGCTCGGCCACCAGTCGCTCGGTTTCGCCGTCGTCGGTGCGGACCTCGACGGCGTGCTCCTCGATCGCGGTGGCCCGGGTGTGCAGGCGGACGTCGACCCGGTAGGTCTCCATGTCGGCCACGAGCTCGTCGACGAGCCGCACGGTGCCGCCGCGGATGCCCTGCACGGCGGACCCGGCCGTCGCACGGGCCCGGAGTGCGAGGACCGCACGGGCGAGGGAGCCCTCGCGCAGCAGCGCCGCCCGGAGCCCGGGAGCCACCCGGTCCGGGTCGAGGTCGTCCGGGTGCGTCGAGTGCACGCCGGCCACGATCGGGACCACCAGGTCGTCGAGGACCTGCTCGCCCATCCGCTTGCGGACGAGCTCGCCGAGCGACGGCGCCTTCGACCCGACGAGGGACGGCAGCAGGGAGTCCATCTGCGCGCGGAGCGCCGCCTTCTGCCCGACGACCGCGAGGACGTCGGCCGCCATCGGGCTCCCCGGGATCCCGAGCAGTCCGGTCTGCGGGATCGGGGACGTCCGACCGTCGCGGGTCATCAGCCACGCACCGCGCAGGTCCGGCGTGGTGACCTCGTTGCCGAGGCCGAGTTCGATCGCCAGCCGACCGACGGCGTCGTTGCGGGTCGCGAACGAGTCCGCCGCCATGTCGAGGTCGAGTCCCGCGACGGTGTGCCGACGGACCATGCCGCCGAGCACGCCGGAGCCCTCGACGAGGACGACGTGCGCGCCGCCCTTCGCCAGGTCCCGCGCCGCGACGAGTCCGGCGACCCCGCCGCCGACCACGACGACGTCGGTCACGCCCGCACTCCGGTCGCCGCGGCCGTCCCGTCCCCGAGCTCGTGGACGAGGGACACGATGCGGGTGAGCACGGTCGGATCGGTCTCCGGCGGCACACCGTGCCCGAGGTTGACGACGTGCGCCCGGGCCGCACCACCGCGGCGGACGACGTCACGCACGTGGGCCTCGAGCACCTCCCACGGGGCGGAGAGCATCGCCGGGTCGATGTTGCCCTGCACGGTGACCCCGGTGCCGACCCGGCGCACGGCCTCGTCGAGCGGCAGCCGCCAGTCGACGCCGACCGCGTCGACGCCGACCCGGTCCGTGCCGAAGGTCGTCATGTCGCGCAGGACCTCGCCGCTGCCGACGCCGAAGTGGATGCGCGGGACGCCGAGGTCGGCGACGTGGGCCAGGGCGTCGGCCGAGTGCGGTGCGACGCGGGTGACGTAGTCCTCGCGGGAGAGCGAGCCCACCCACGAGTCGAACAGCTGTGCGGCGGAGGCCCCGGCGAGCACCTGGGCCCGGAGGAACGCCCCCGACACCCCGGCGGCCCAGGCGAGCAGGCGCGACCAGGTCTCCGGGTCCGAGTGCATGAGCGTCCGGGCGCGGATGTGGTCCTTCGACGGTCCGCCCTCGACCAGGTAGGCCGCGAGCGTGAAGGGCGCCCCGGCGAACCCGATGAGCGGGGTGTCGCCGAGCTGTTCGACCGTGCGCGCCACGGCGTCGGTGATCGGGGCGAGGGCAGTCGCGTCGAGCTGTCCCAGTGCGTCGACGTCGGCCGGGGTGCGGATCGGGGACGCCAGCACCGGCCCGCGCCCGGGGACGATCTCGACGTCGACGCCCGCGAGCTTGATCGGCACGACGATGTCGCTGAAGAAGATGCCGGCGTCGACCCCGTGCCGTCGGACCGGCTGCAGCGTGATCTCCGACGCCATGGCCGGGTCGAGGCAGGCGTCGAGCATGGCCGTGCCGACGCGCAGTTCGCGGTACTCCGGCAGGGACCGGCCGGCCTGGCGCATGAACCACACCGGCAGGGTCTCGGGCCGGTCACCGCGCAGCGCCCGGACGAGGGGCGATCCCGACGTCCGCCCGGAGACGAGCGGGTGCGAGGCGGGGAGGGCGGTCGTGGATGCGTCGGTCACCGCACGATTCTCCCATCGGCGAACGGGACGTATCCCGAGCACGCACGATCCGAGCAGGAGCCCGGCGCAACGCGAGTTACCATGGAAGACGTGCTCATCTGTCTGACGGCGTCGCATCGCAACGCCAGCTTCGATCTCCTGGAGCGACTGAGCATCGGCGCACCGACCGCCGCGAGCCGTCTCGTCACGGACTCCGACGTGCTGGACGGGGCCGTCGTCCTCGCCACGTGCAACCGCTTCGAGGCCTACCTCGACATCGCCGGCGACGACCGCGACTCCGCCGTCTCGGCCACCGTCGACGCCGTCGCCGCCGCGAGCGACCTCGACCCCGCCGAGGTCCTCGAGTCCGTCAACGTCCTCGGCGGCAAGGACGTCGTCCAGCACCTCTTCGCCGTGTCGAGCGGCCTCGAGTCCGTCGTCGTCGGCGAGACCGAGATCTCCGGGCAGGTCCGCCGCTCGCTCGAGGACGCCCGCTCCAACGGCACCACCACCTCGGACCTCGAGCGGCTCTTCCAGGAAGCCGCGCACACCTCCCGCGGCGTCAAGACCCGCACCCGCATCGGCGCCGCCGGCCGGTCGCTCGTGCGGCTCGGCCTCGAGCTCGCGTCCTCCCGCGTGACCGACTGGGGCCGGACCCGGGTGCTCCTGATCGGCACCGGCAGCTACGCCGCGACGACCATCGCCGCCCTGCGCGACCGCGGCGCCGACACCATCCAGGTCTTCTCCCCCTCCGGCCGGGCGCCGTGGTTTGCCGCGAAGCACGACCTCGTCGCCGCGCACGACCTCCGGCAGGCCATCGGTTCGAGCGACGTCGTGATCACCTGCACCTCGAGCGAGGTCCCGGTCGTCGAACCGGCCGACCTCGACGACGGCGTCCGGCGCATCGTCATCGACCTCGGACTCCCCCGCAACGTGGACCCCGACGCGGCCGACGTCGACGGCGTCGAACTGCTCGACCTCGAGACCATCAGCATCCACGCCCCGATCGCCGAGCTGAACGCCGAGTCCGAGGCCCGCGCGATGGTCGAGGACGCCGTGTCCCGCTTCCGCGCCCAGGCCCTCGAGCAGTCGACGACGCCCGCGCTCGTGGCCTTCCGCAAGCACGTCTTCGACATCCTCGACGACGAGATCGACCGCGCGAAGCGTCGTGCGGACGGCGACGACGCCTCGGCCGAGCAGACCGAGCGCGCCCTGCGGCACCTCGTCGGCGTCCTGCTCCACCGTCCCTCGGTGCGCGCTCGCGAACTCGGTCGCGCCGGTCGCGGCGAGGAGTTCGTCGGGGCGCTCGACGCCCTCTTCGGTGTCCGTCCCGAACCCGAGGCGGAGCTGCCGTCGCCGGTGGTGCCGCTCGCGGAGCGCACCGCGCCCGAGCGGATCGACCGCGACCGCACCGACGAGGCGGACGCGAGCTGAGCCTCCAGGGCCACCCCGCGACCCTGCGTGTCAGTGCACTGCTGCTGGTGCGCGACCGCCGCGTGCTCATGGTGCGCGCGCGGATGCGCGACGTTCTCTACCTCCCCGGGGGCAAGGCGGAGCCGCACGAGAGCGACGTCGAGGCCGTCGTCCGCGAAGCCTTCGAGGAGACCGGCCTGCGGCTGACCGCCGACGACGTCGAGCCGTTCGGCACCGTCACCGAGCCGGCACACGGGCAGGCCCCGGGCACGATGGTCGCGATGGCGCTGTTCCTGGCACGCCCAGGAGGCGCGCTCGACTCCGCCACGCCGGTCGCCTCGGCAGAGGTGGACGAGGTCGAGTGGGTCACCTCCGCGGACGCGGACCGGTGCCCGCCGGCGGGCGTCGAGACGCTCCGCCGCCTCGTGGCGGCGGAGCTGGTCGACTAGGTCAGACCTGGTCGCGGTCGGTGTAGTGCCCGACCTCGCCGTCCGGGGTGGGCTCGGCCTCGCCGGGGATGTCCGACTCGACGTACTCGCCCTCGCCGTCGCCGCCCTCGGGACGGGTCTCGCCGGGGATGTCGCTCGAGACGAACTCGCCCGCGGGCTCGTTCGACGCCACGGGGGGCTCGCCCGGGATCTCGCTGTCCGTGAAGGAGCCGGCACGGGGCTCGACGCCGTCCGACCTGCCCTCGTCGCCGCGTGCCTGTTCGTGCTTGCCTGCCATGTCGACCTCCGTTGCTCGTGCGCTGGCGCGTGCCCTGGAGTGTCCTCGGGGCGGCTGGGCGCCACCCGAGTCGTGTACCCCGGGGCGGTGGTTGCGTTGGCTCATGCAACGTCGCGCTGGTTCCCCACTGCTCGTCGCCGTCGGCATCGTCGCCGTCGGTCTGCTCGCCGGCTGCTCGTCGGGCGGCGCCACGACCCCGTCGGCCACGACGACGGAGACCGTCACGGCGACACCGACGTCGGCACCGACGCCGTCGTCCGCGTCGTCCGGCTCGGCGTCGTCGCCGAGCGCGTCGGGCGGATCGTCCGGTGGTTCCTCGGGTGGTTCCTCGGGTGCAGGGTCCTCGGGCGCTGGGTCCTCGGCGTGCGCGACGTCCTCGCTCGCCGGGAGCATCGAGGCCGGCAGCGGTGGCGCTGCCGGGAGCACGTACGTCCACCTCGTCCTGCGGAACACCGGGTCGTCGACCTGCACGCTGCAGGGGTGGCCGGGGGTGTCGTTCGTCGGCGACACGAACGGCACGCAGATCGGCAACGCGGCGACGCTCGACCGGGCGGCACCCCACCCGACCGTCACGCTGGCGTCCGGGCAGGAGGCAGTGGCGCCGCTCAAGGTCACGAACTCGGAGAACTACCCGGAGTCGACGTGCGACCCCACGTCGCCCGACGGCTTCCGGGTGTACCCGCCCGGGTCGAAGGAGTCCCTGTTCGTCCCGTACACCGCGTTCGCCGCGTGCCGGTCGGAGGACGTGACGGAGCTCGACGTGCAGGCATTCGTCCCCGCGGGGCAGGCCGCCGACTGACGTCTGCCACGATGGGACCGTGGTGGTGATCGCGGAGGAACGACCGGGCGGGGACGAACTCCTGGCGCTGTACCGCGACGTCGGGTGGACGGCGTACACGCGGGACCCGGAGACCCTCGTCGCCGCGGTCCTCGGGTCGCACCTCGTGCTGACCGCCCGGGACGCGACGGGCTCGCTCGTCGGGCTGGTCCGGACCGTGTCCGACGGCGTGACGATCGTGTACGTGCAGGACGTCCTCGTCGCACCCGAGCACCACCGGGCAGGCATCGGCGGGGCCCTGCTCGACGGCCTCCTCGAGCGGTACGCACACGTGCGCCAGACCGTGCTGACGACCGATGCCGAACCGGGGCAGCGGGCGTTCTACGAGTCGCGGGGCTTCGTCGAGGTGCACGACGTCGCGTCGGCAGCGCTCCGCTCGTTCGTCCTGCTCCGCTGACCGGAGTCGCTCAGGACTCGGGGTCGTCCATGAACGCGCGGACCTCCTGCGCGCACCGGCAGGCCGCTGCGAACCGGGCAGCCCACACCAGGGCGTCGTCGCGCGTCGGGACGTCGAGGATGCAGAAACCCCCGATGAAGGTGTCCTTGCCGGGGCGGACGGCCGGGTCGTGCACGGTGCCGTCGGTGTCGACCAGGGCGCCGGTGTCGGGTGGGAGGAGTCCCCCGCCGAACACCCACACGCCGGCGGCCTTCGCGTCGCGCAGCACCGCGTGCGTCGCGTCGGAGACGGCCTGGAGATCGGCCACGGGGAACACCATCGTGCCCTCGTCGAAGGAGATCAGGTACTCGGTCACGAGCGTGAGGGTACGCTCAGCGGGCCGCGGGCTCGTGCACCGTCTCGAGCACCTCGGTGCCCATCGTCCGCAGGGCGTCGATGACCGCCAGCCGCCGCTGCAGCGAGTCGTCGTCGAACGTCACCGTGACGGCGTAGCTCACCGACGACCCGGGCCCGCGCAGGATGCCGGCCTCGGCCCGCACGCCCGTGCTCGACCCGGTCGCCGAGACGACCTGCAACCCGTGGTCCAGTGCCCGGTGCGCGAGCGGGTCCAGCCCGAACGACCCCGCGACGAGGCTGAGGTCGGACGCGAGGGACAGCCATCCGAGCACCCGGTTCGACACGGCCTCGTCGACGACCTCGCCGAGTGCCAGGCCCCGCATGAGCCAGGCGAGCTCGCCCGTCGGCGCGACCGAGGCGTCCGGAGCGTCGTCCGGCCCGCGACGGTCCCGCACCCGGTCGATGAGGGCAGTCCGTTCGATCCCGAGCGACTCGGCGCGCTCGCGGACGGCGTCGATCCCGACGGTCGAGAGCAGCGCGTTCATCGCCCAGGCGTCCGCACCGGCACCGACGAGGGTCGCCAGGTCGGACACCTGCATGGTCGGCTCCTGCAGGAACTGCCAGAGCCCGGCACCGGTCGCGGTGTCGCGCGCCATGCGCTGGAGCCGGTCGCCGTGCAGCCCGCCGTCCTCGAGCCGCGCCGCGACCTCGACGAGGAGCAGCACGCGGCCGAGGCTCGCCACCGGTTGGACGAGTGTGTCGTCCACGGCCAGCAGGGCCTTGCCCGTCGAGGTGTCGATCACCGAGGCGCTGACGGAGGCGCCGTCCCGGGCGATGGCGCCGAGCGCCTGCAGCGTCGCGGCGAACCGGTCGTCGGCACCACCGCGGTGCCGCCCGCGAGCACGCCCGTCAGCCCCGCCGGCATGCTGCCGTCGCCGCGACCGGCGAGCCGCTCCCGGCTCCGACGACGGAGCCGCGTCCGGCTCGGCCATCACCAGATCGAGACGCGCTCGGCCGGGTCGAGGTACATCGCGTCCCGCTCGGTCACGCCGAAGGTGTCGTAGTAGACGTCGATGTTGCGGACCACCTGGTTGCAGCGGAACTCGGTCGGCGAGTGCGGGTCGATGCTCAGGAGACGGGCGGCTTCCTCCGGACGGATCGCCATCCGCCAGGCCTGCGCCCAGCTGAGGAAGAAGCGCTCGGCACCGGTGAGGCCGTCGACCACCGGCGGCTCCTGCCCGTCGAGGGACAGCAGGTACGCCTTCCACGCGATCGAGAGCCCGCCGAGGTCGCCGATGTTCTCGCCGATCGTCAGGGCACCGTTGACGTGGCCGTCCGGGACCTCGGTCGGGACGAGCGCGTCGTACTGCGCGATGAGGGCCTTCGTGCGCTCCTCGAACGCGGTGCGGTCCGCCTCGGTCCACCAGTTCTCGAGTCGGCCGTCGCCGTCGTACTGGGAGCCCTGGTCGTCGAAGCCGTGCCCGATCTCGTGCCCGATGACGGCACCGATCGCGCCGTAGTTCGCGGCGGCGTCACGCTCGGCCTCGAAGAACGGGAACTGCAGGATCGCCGCCGGGAACACGATCTCGTTGAACCCGGGGTTGTAGTACGCGTTGATCGTCTGCGGGGTCATGAACCACTCGTCGCGGTCGATCGGCTTGCCGATCTTGCCGAGCTCGCGGTCGACCTGGAAGCTCGCGACGGCACGGACGTTGCCGATGAGGTCGTCGGCGGACACCGGCAGCGCGGAGTAGTCCCGCCACTTGACCGGGTACCCGATCTTCGGCGTGAACTTGTCGAGCTTGTCGAGGGCCCGCGCACGCGTCTCGTCGGTCATCCAGTCGAGGGCGGTGATGCTCTGCCGGTAGGCCTCGACCAGGTTCGCGACGAGGTCGTCCATCGTCGCCTTCGAGGTTTCGTCGAAGTGCTCCTGCACGTAGATGCGGCCGACCGCCTCGCCCATGGCACCCTCGACCAGCGAGACCCCGCGCTTCCAGCGCTCGCGCTGCTTGGGCGCACCGGTGAGCGCGGTGCCGTAGAACGAGAAGTTCGTCGCCGAGAAGGCACTCGTCAGGTAGGCCGCGGAGGCGCGGATCACCTGCCAGCGCAGCCAGTCCTTCCAGACGTCCAACGGCTGGTCGCGGAGCAGCTCCGCCAGACCGGTCACGAACGACGGTTCGCGGACGACGACGGTCTCGAAGGCGCCGGCCGGCGCGTCGATCGCTTCCCACCAGAGGCGGAGGTCGATGCCGTCGGCGAGCGCCGCGACCTCGGCCCACGGCAGCTTGTTGTAGGTCTTCTGGCTGTCGCGGGTGGTGACGTTGTCCCAGTGCTTCGACGCCAGTGCGGTCTCGAGGGCGATGACGTGCTCGGTGCGGTCGCCGCCGTCCTCGAACCCGGCGAGCGGGAACATCGCGGCGACGAACTCGCGGTACTTCGTGCGGATGTCGGCGAAGCGGTCCTCGCGGTAGTACGACTCGTCGGGCAGCCCGAGGCCGGACTGTTCGAGGAAGACCACGTAGGACTCCGGGTCGCCCGGGTCGTTGTCGACGAAGAGCTGCAGGAAGCTCGGCAGGCCGAGGCGCTCGAAGCGTCCGACCATGCGGATGACGTCGTCGACCGAGTCGACGGCGGCGATCTCGGCGAGCAGGGGCTCGATCGGCGCGGTGCCCAGGGCCTCGAGCCGGCCCTCGTCGGTGAAGGAGGTGAAGAGGTCGCCGACCTTGCGGTCCTCGGTGCCGGGCGCGGCCTGCTGGGAGCGCTCGATGATGTCCCGCACGGCGATCTCGGCGGCCTCGGCCAGCACCGTGAACGAGCCGTACCGCGCCTTGTCGTCGGGGATCGGCGTCGATGCGATCCACGAGCCGTTCACGTGGCGGTACAGGTCGTCCTGCGGGCGGACCGCGGCGTCCAGCTCGTCGGTGTGGATCCCGGAGGTGCTTGCGACGTCGGTCATGCGGTCAACGATAGCCACCGTCGCCCTGATCGAGCAGGACGGGTGCCGTCACCTGTGGACGGCTGCCGGTACGGTCGTCGCATGGGACTTCCGTGGAAGCTGCACGGGGACGGCGCGACCGTCTCCGCGACGACGATCGTCGCGCCGGACGAGCGCCTCACCTGGGGCCGGACGATCGGCCTCGGCGTGCAGCACGCCGTGGCGATGTTCGGCGCGACCTTCCTCGTGCCGCTGCTCACCGGCTTCCCGCCGGCGACGACGCTGCTCTTCAGCGGCATCGGCACGATCCTGTTCCTGCTCATCACCGGCAACCGGCTGCCGAGCTACCTCGGGTCGTCCTTCGCCTTCATCGCCCCGATCGCAGCCGCGACGAAGATCGGCGGCATCCCGCTGGCGCTGTCCGGGATCATCGTCGTCGGGGTACTCCTCGCGGCCGTCGGCGCCGTGGTGCACCTGGCTGGCGCCGGGTGGATCGACCGCCTCATGCCGCCCGTGGTCTCCGGCGCGATCGTGGCCCTCATCGGCTTCAACCTCGCTCCGGCCGCCCGCGACAACTTCACGAAGGCCCCGGTCGTCGCGGTGATCACCCTCGCCGCGATCATCCTCGTGACCGTGCTCTTCAAGGGGCTCATCGGGCGCCTGTCGATCGTCATCGGCGTGGTCGTCGGGTACCTGGCGGCACTGATCGCCGGCGAGGTCTCGTTCGACGCCGTCGGCAAGGCCGCCTGGATCGGTCTGCCCGAGTTCACCGCGCCGGCGTTCGACCCGTCGCAGCTCGCGATCTACCTGGCGTTCGTGCCGGTCGTCCTCGCGCTCATCGCCGAGAACGTCGGCCACGTGAAGGGCGTCGGACAGCTCACCGGTCGTGACCTCACCCCGCTCACCGGGCGAGCACTCTTCGCCGACGGCATCTCCACCGTCCTCGCGGGCGTCGGCGGTGGCTCGGCGACGACCACCTACGGCGAGAACATCGGCGTGATGGCCGCCACCCGGGTCTTCTCGACCGCGGCGTACTGGGTGGCCGCGATCGTGGCCGTCCTGCTCGGCCTCTCCCCCAAGGTGGGCGCCGTCATCTCGTCCGTCCCGCCGGGGGTCCTCGGCGGAGCGACCACCGCGCTCTACGGGCTCATCGGCGTCATCGGCATCCGGATCTGGGTCGAGAACCGCGTCGACTTCGCGAAGCCGAAGAACCAGCTGACCGCGGGCATCGCGCTCATCATCGGCATCGCCGACTTCACGTTCTCGTTCGGTCAGGCGAGCTTCGGCGGGATCATCCTCGGCACGGTCGCGGCGATCGTGGTCTACCACGTGATGGACCTCGTGGGCCGTGCCCGCGGGACCGACGAGGCGACGCCCGAGGTTCCGGACGCGGCCCACGCCGCCACCGGCGGGGTCCCCGCCGAACCGCGCGCTGACTGACGCGGGTACCCGCCGGACGGGAGGCGCGGGTCGGCGCCGACCCGCGCCTCCCGTCCGACCCGTCACCGGTCCGGGCGTGCGCGCACCACGCGTGGTCCGCTTCGCCGCCAGAATGGGTCGGTGCCCGGACCGACGCGACCCGCAGTGACCACCGAGCGGCGCGCGGTCGACCGCGACATCGTCCGCCTCGCGGTGCCGGCGCTCGGTGCGCTCGTCGTCGAACCGCTGTTCCTGCTGACCGACACCGCGCTCGTCGGGCACCTCGGTGCGACGTCCCTCGCTGCCGTCGGCCTCGCCGGCGCCGTCCTGCAGACCGTCACGGGGCTGCTCGTCTTCCTCGCGTACTCGACGACCCCGGCCGTGGCCCGCGCGCTCGGCGGAGGCGACCGACGCGGGGCCGTGCACGCCGGCATCGACGGGATGTGGCTCGCGCTCGTGCTGGGCGTGGTCCTCGCGCTCGTGGGCTGGCCGCTCGCCGGACCGCTGGTCGACCTGTTCGGCGCGTCGGCCGACGTGTCGGCGGCGGCGACCGCCTACCTGACGGTGTCGCTCATCGGGCTGCCCGGGATCCTGGTCGTCACCGCCTCGACCGGGTTGCTCCGCGGACTGCAGGACACGAGGACGCCGCTCGTCGTCGCCACCGTCGGGTTCGTCGCGAACGGGCTGCTCAACGCCGTCCTCATCTACGGCGCCGGCTGGGGTGTCGAGGGGTCGGCCGCCGGCACCGTCATCGTGCAGTGGGCGATGGCGATCGTCTACGTCCGGATCGCGGTCCGCGCGGCGCGGGCCTCGGGGGCACCGCTGCGGCCGGGCGCCTCGGGTGTCGCGCGGGCGCTCCGGTCCGGTGCCTGGCTGTTCCTGCGGACGGCCTCGCTGCGTGTGGCGATGCTCGCGACGGTCGGCGCCGCCGCGGGGCTCGGGACGACCGGGCTCGCGACCACCCAGGTCGGGTTGACCGTGTTCTCCACCCTGGCGTTCGCGCTCGACGCCCTGGCGATCGCCGGGCAGGCACTCGTCGGACACGGGCTCGGGGCACGGGAACCGGCGCGGGTGCGGCTGGTGACGCGGCGGCTCGTCCTGCTCGGGATCGCCGGCGGTGTGCTGCTCGGGGTGCTGACCCTCGCCGTGAGCGGGGCGCTGGGGCCGGTGTTCTCCGACTCGTCCGCCGTGCGTGGCGCGCTGCCCGTCGTCCTCGTGCTCATCGCCGTGGGGATGCCGGTCGCGGGCTACGTGTTCGTGCTCGACGGGGTGCTGATCGGCGCCGGGGACGCGCGGTACCTGGCGATCGCGGGTGGGGTGAACCTCGTGGTGTACCTGCCCCTGCTCTGGTGGGCGGGTGGGACCCTCGCGGGGCTGTGGGCCGCGTTCGCGCTCGGGTACATCGGGGTGCGGGCGGTGACGCTCGGGATGCGGGCGCACCGGCGTGGATGGGTCGAACAGGCGTTGGCGCGGTGAACGTGCGTCCTGCTGCCGCTCCGGCCGCGGCCTCGTCCGTCGCGTCGTCG
The DNA here is from genome assembly GCF_031455235.1 of Curtobacterium sp. 320. Taxonomy (NCBI): domain Bacteria; kingdom Bacillati; phylum Actinomycetota; class Actinomycetes; order Micrococcales; family Microbacteriaceae; genus Curtobacterium; species Curtobacterium sp. 320. Next base: position 45,059 of record NZ_JAVDSI010000006.1, read on the forward strand.
GCCCTGCTCGCCACCGTCGGCATCGGGGTGCAGGGCGTCGCGAAGCTGCTCGTGACCGTCGTCGTCGGCCGGGTGTTCGGCACCGAGACCCTCGGGCAGACCACCGCGCTCCTGTCGCTCTCCGTCTTCGTCGCCCTGCTCTGGCCGAACGCCGCCGGCAACACAGCCTCGCGGTACCTGGCGATCGCGCTGCGCGGACGGCACTCCGACGCCGCGGTCAACCGGCTGCTCGGGTTGTCGATGCTCGTCTCGACCCTGGTGCTCGCCGCCGTCACCGTGCCGGTCGCCCTCGCATGGGGCAACGGCCCGGGCACGGTGCTCGGCGGGGTCGCGGTCGTCGTCGGCTACGGGCTGTACTGCTACGCCCGCGGAGCGCAGCTCGGGTACGGCCGTGCTCCGAAGGTCGCGCTGTGGGACGGCGTGACGAGCGTGCTCGCGCTCGGGCTGCTCGTGCTCGCCTGCGTCGCCCGGCTCGAGCCGTTCGTGCTGCTGCCGCTCGCGATCGGGTACACCGTCTTCGCCGTCGCCTGCTGGCCGCGGGGGAACGGGTTCGGGCCTGCTGCTCGCGAACCCGTCGGCGGGGTGCTCGGGTTCGCGGGGTGGAACGTGCTCGCGGTGGTGACATCGAACGGGTTGCTCCAGCTGACGATGATCTCTGCGCAGGTCACCGTCTCCGCCCACGACGCCGGCGTCTACGCGGCCGCGTTCACCCTGGCGACCCCCGCGTCGATGCTCGGGCAGGCGCTGGGGCAGGTGCTCGTGCCGGCGTTCGCCCACCGGACGGACGGCGGGTCGCTCCGGTCCCGCGGGGCCGTCCTGTTGGTGGTCGGCTTCGCTGCCGGCACCGCCGTGGTGTTCGGCCTCGTGGCGCTGCTCGCCGGGTGGTTCCTGCCGATCGTCTACCCGGCCGAGGGCGCTGCGGCCGTGGCGGACCTGCGGTACCTGATGGTCGGAGTGTGGGTGTTCACCGTCGGGCTCGTGCCGGCGGCGCTGTTGCTGGCGGCGGGGCGGTCGCGGCAGGTGGCGCTGGCGTCGGTGGCCGGGTTCGTCGTCGGGGCGGTGCTCATGGCGGTGCTCGGGCCGGTCGCGGGGGGGGGCCGGGGGGACGACGGGGTTCCTCGTGGGGAGTGCGGTGAACCTCGTGGCGGTGGTGGGGCTCGGGATGCGTCGAGGGAGTCCGTAACCTGCCGTCGGCGACTCGTACCGTGGGCCGATGGACCTCGAGCGAATCTGGCCGCTGTTCGGATTTCGGCTCACCACTCCGCGGCTGGAGCTCCGGCCGCTGCGCGATGACGACCTCCCGGGCCTCGTCGACGCAGCCCTGTCCGGCGTGCACGATCCCGCTCGCATGCCGTTCGGTGTCCCGTGGACGGACGCCGAACCGGACGCCCTGGCTCGTTCACTCGCGCAGTACCACTGGAAGCTCCGGTCGGGGGTGACCAGCACCGCGTGGGGCGTGAGCTTCACGGTGCTCCACCACGGCACACCCATCGGCGTGCAAGAGCTCCACGGCCGTCGCTTCGCGGCGCGGAAGACCGTCGAGAGCGGTTCTTGGCTCGCGCGGCCTCATCAGGGCCTCGGATTCGGCACGGAGATGCGGGCTGCGCTCCTGCTGTTCGCGTTCGACCATCTCGGTGCCGAATGGGCGGAATCGAGCGCGGCGGCGTGGAACCACCCGTCGCTGCAGGTCTCGGAGAAGCTCGGCTACCTGACGAACGGTGTGACTCGTGCGCAGACGCGCGACGACGAAGTCGTGGACGAGGTCCGGGTCCGGCTGAACCGGGACGAATTCGTCCGCCCGCACTGGACGCTGCGGACTGCGGGGACTTCAGCCGCGATCGAACTGCTGCGGTAGCCTTCCGTTAGGACGACGGAGGTACGGCCGCCGAACCGGAGGTCCACTCGCGGGCGAGTGCCGACATGATCACCTCGTCGTGGAAACGGCCGTCGTGGAAGGTGGCGTCGCGGCGCACTCCCTCCTCTTGGTAGCCGAGCTTGCCGTACACCGCTCGCGCCCGGTCGTTGAACGTGTGGACCCGGATCTCGATGCGGTTCAACCCCATCTCGCGGAACCCGTACGCCGTCAGGAGACGGACCGCGTCGGTCCCGTACCCGCGTCCGACGTGCTCACTGCCGATCATGACGGCCAACGTCGCAGCTCGGACCGGGAGCGTCGCGCCGAAGAGCGTCACGTGCCCGACGAGCTCGCCCGAGGTGCGGTCGACGACGCTGAACCCCACCTCTCCGCTGCCTTCGCTCCTGCTCCAGCCCCGGAACACGTCGACGACCGTCTCTTCCGGTCTCGGGCGAACGATGAGCTGCTGCAACACGGCCCACTCCGGCTCACGCCACCAGCGGACCAAGTCGGGGAGATCTGCGTCGTCGAGCGCGCGGAACCGGACCCGTTCCCCTTCGAGCAGCGTCTGTCCGTAGCGTTGTGCGTCGGCGGCCCCGGTCCACGTCATGCAGCGACTCTCTCACGAGCACCGCGTGGCGGTGTCCGGGCTCAGGATGTGTCGCTCTCGACGGGCGCGGGTGTGGCGGCAGGACCGAGACGTCGGGCTCAGCGCCGCCGGAGGTCCCGCAGGACGACGACCAGGGCGAGTGACATCACGACGAGGAGCGGGAGCCACGACCCCACCCGCTCGGTGTTCACCACGAGGTTGACGAGCGCGAGCGCGATCATGAGGCCGGCCACGACCACGAGGGACCACCCGAAGGGCGCGGAGAGCCTCGAGGTCCTCCCGAGGCGAACGGGTGGGACGTCGGTGGCCGTCTGCCGGTCCGGATCCCGACCGTTGCCCGGTACGGCGTCGTGCAGGAGACGGATGTCCCGTTCCCCCTCGCCCCAGTTGAAGAGCGTCAACGGCATCACGGGGCGCGTCTGCACGACCACGTCCGTCCCACCACCGGTCGGTGTCAGGACGATCGAGATCCGCTCGCCCCACGAGAACGCGTTGCCCTGCACCGACGCCTCAATCGTGTCGCCAGGAGCCGACGTCAAGCGGGCCCGGGACGACTGCGCGATCTCCTCGAGCAACCGCGCACGCACCGCGTCGACGGGTGCTGGGGCTGTCCACCGAGCTGTGGAGCGTGCGGCGCGCGTCCTGACTTCGAGCATGGCCCCATCCAACCGGCTTGTCGGCAGCACCGGCCGGATCAGTGCGAGCCCCGGAGCGACGACCATGACCTCATCGAGGCGACGGCGATTCCGCTCGACCAGGGAGACCTCCACCGAGGCGGTCGTCATCCGGTCGGACTCCCAATGGTCGCTCGAAGGGATGGTCGGCACCCACCGAGCAGTCGCACCGTACGAACATCCGCTCGGCGGTCCGGGTCAGGACGAACACCTCCACGTGCTCGACCACGTCCTCTCCACGTCGATCCATGCGCCACGCTCCTGCCCTCGAACCGGCGTCACGGTGGCCTTCCCCACCCGAAGGGAAAGGCCACCGCTCCCGCACCGGCGCACTGCACCGGCGGGATCGACGGTAGGCAGCCCGGTCAGCCGACGCCATCCACCGGACGCGGTGTCACCGTCGATGAACGCGGAACCGCGCACGAGCGACCGGATCCTGCCCGGTAGAGTCGCGCCATGACCGGGGCGCCAGCGGAGATGTTCGCATCGCACCCGGTCGCAGCCAGCACGACCGCGGACGAGGCCGCAGCGGTGCTCAGCGAGGTCTTCCTCCCGATGGACATCGCCCCCGCGGACGGATCTCCCGACGTCCGCATGCACCTCAACGCGCTCACGCTCGGACGGATCACGTTCGGGTACATGCACTTCCGCGAGGCCGTCCAGATCCGCACGACGGAGCCGGTCGACTACCACCTCGACATCCCGGTGCGTTCGCGGATGACCGCGCGCGCAGCCGGGAGCGCACCGGTGCGCGGCACCGCACAGACCGCCGGGGTGTTCATGCCCGGCCGACCGGTCGATCTCGACTGCGGCGACTGGTTCGCGCAGGTCTCGGTCATGATCCCCCGCCGCGACCTGCAGACCGAGCTCGAGCTGTTGCTGGACGCGCCGGTGTCCGAACCCGTCGAGTTCGACGCTGCCTTCGACCTCGAGACCACGGGCGGTCGAGCCGTGTCGCAGGCACTCCGACTCGTGGACGAGGGATCACGGCAAGCGCGAGGTCCGCTCACGCATCCGCTCGCGGTCCGCAGCCTCGAGCAGGTGTTCCTCCACAGCCTGCTGCTCGGACAGCCGCACAACCACTCGGCAGCGCTCGACTCGCCGCGAGGCGGAGCCGGTTCGCGATCCGTGTCGCGAGCCGTCGAGCTGCTCCGCGACGACCCTGCGCGGCCGTGGACGGTGGCCGACCTGGCGTCCGCCGTGTTCACGAGCGTCCGGAGCCTCCAGGAGGGCTTCCGCCGAGCGCTGGACACCACGCCGACGGCCTACCTCCGGCGCCTCCGGCTGGAACGGGCACGCGAAGACCTCCTCGCCGTCGGACCCCAGCGCGTCTCCGTGAGCGAGGTCGCGGCTCGCTGGGGGTTCCTCCACGTCAGCCGGTTCGCTGCGGCGTACGCCCAGCGGTTCGGCGAGTTGCCGTCGGAGACGCTGCGGCGCACGCAGCGACGCTGAGTCACGGTGCCGGCCGGCAGCTCGATGTCCGGGCGCGAGCACGTGCCCGCGCTCCGACCTGCAACCGGCCTACGAGCCGGCGGTCTCGATCATCGCGAGCACGTGTGGGGCGCTCCAGCGCAGGAGCGCCTCGGACGGTGGCGCTCCGAGGTCCTCGCCCCAGATCGCGACGGCCGCCCCCGACATCGGACCCGCCAGACGTGCGCCCGAGTTCCCGTCCCAGGCCCGGAGCGACCAGTGCTCGCGGAGATCGGCGACGGTGTACTCACTGTCGGCCGGATCGAGGTCCCTCGGCACCTCGTACAGGTAGTACGAGTCGTAGTTCAGCAGGTCGATACCGGCCGCGTACAGGTCGTTCGCACCCGCCCGTCGCTCGCGGCGCTCGCGGCGTTCCGTCGCGTCCTCGGTGTCGCCGTCGAAGCTCCAGTAGGTGACGTGGATACGCGGATCCAGTCGCCCGATCGCAGCCCGATCGATCCCGTCGTTCCACGCCCACACCGCACGGTTGCCGACGGCCGCCGCCATCGTGTTCAACCATCGGACGCGTTCGTCGGCGGTGACGTCGTCGCCCCACTCGTCGCCGCCGATGTGGACGGTGCGGCTCGACGGGAAGGTCCGCGTGACCTCCTGCAGGAGTCGTGCGGCCAGCGCGGAGCTGCCGGGCGCCGATGTGTCGAGTTCGCTCTCGCCCGAACGGATCTGGTCCACCCACTTCTTGCCGTGTCCGGCCTCGAGGAGAGCGAACGCCGCAGCCATGTGACCGGGGGTGTCGATCTCGGGAACGATCGCGATGCCTCGCTGCGCGGCGTACCGGGAGATCTCTCGCGCTTGTGCCGCGCTGAGGAACGGCCGACCGGTGATCCGACTCGTGTAGACGCCGTCCCGGAGATCGGCGTTCGCGAGGGTCTGGCCGAGGACCTCGCTCTCGATGCCGACGTTCTGGTCGTCGGTGAGGTGGAGGTGCAGGAAGCGACCACCGTGATCCGCGAGGAGCGCGATGTACCGCTTGATCAACGCCACCGGGTAGTAGGCGCGAGCGACGTCGAGCATCACGCCGGTGTCGGGACGAGCTCGGGTCGCGCGGGCGGTGGTGACGGTCGTGGCCGAGGTGCCGCACTTCGACAGGGAGAACGCTCCCGTGCACGCGAGGACCACGTACCTCCCGGCCGGCGCACGAGGAGGCGCGGTGTGCGTCGCGTGGATCGTCGCGCTCGCACCGGCAGCGAGTGACTGCACCGAGACGTGTCCGAGCGTGTACCGCTTGCTCCCGGCCGTCAGCGAGAGCCACGCGTCGGCTGCCGGCTTGCGCGCCACCGAGGTGTTCTCGACCGTCAGCGTCGTGCGCACCGTGGTGCGTGTCGACGTGGTGGTGCTGCTCGCGGTGACCTTGGTGACCACCAGCCGGGGAGCTCCGGACGTGACGGCCGCCCGGGCTGCGGGTGCATCGGGTACGGCAGGCACAGCCGATCCGCCGAGCGCATCGCCGATCAGGACTGCCGCGCAGATCGCGACTGCCAGACCGACGACGAGGTTCCGCGCCACGGGCCGGGATCCGCGGTCGCGCATCCTGCGCGTCACCGTCCACCGGATCCGGTGGGACGCAGCCCGTCGACGACCAGGTCGAGCAGGTGCGGCACCCGATCCGCGGCCGACGCCCCGAGCCGCCAGAGGAACGCGACGAGCGCCAGGAGGTCCGCCGGCTCGACGTCGGGTCGGAGTACCCCGTCCCGAGCGCCGGCCTGCAGCAGCGCCCCGATCGCACTGCTGATCTCGTCGTACTGCTCGTCGTGCAGCTGCTGCCGGGTCGCCGCGTCGAGCACGTCCGCCAATGCGTGCTTCTGGTACCCGAAGGCGGCGAGCTCGTCGAGCCACGAGCGGAGCGCGCCGTCCTGCGACGGTCGGGCGGCCAGCTCCCGCGCCGAGGCGACCAGTCCCAGGAAGTCGGCGCGGTAGACCTCGGCGAGCAGCGCCTCCCGGGTGGGGAAGTGCCGGTAGAGCGTCCCCTGGCCGACCCCCGCGAGTCTGGCCAGCGACTGCATCGTCGTGGCGGCGTCGGAGCGCAGCGCGTCGCGCGCAACGTCGACGAGGCGAGCGCGGTTGCGCTCGGCGTCGGCGCGACGGGGCGATTGCGAAACGGACATGTGTCCGCTAGCCTCCTCGATGAATCGGACGGGTGTCCGTTTCAGACTACAGGAGGCATGCACATGGACGGCATCGCAGGGAAGGTCGTCGTGATCACGGGCGCGTCGAGCGGGATCGGCGAGGCGACGGCGCTGCACCTCGCGGCGCGCGGCGCGAAGGTCGTCCTGGCCGCGCGTCGCGCGGAGCGGCTGACGTCCGTCGTCGCGCAGATCACGGGCGCGGGTGGCGAAGCGATCGCGGTCGAGACCGACGTGCGCAGCCGGGAGGCGCTGCACGCGTTGGTCGCGTCGGCGCGGTCGCACTTCGGTCGCCTCGACGTGCTGCACCAGAACGCTGGCAGCATGGCCGTCTCGCCGTTCGACGCCCTCGACGTCGACGGCTGGCAGCAGATGGTCGACGTGAACCTGGTCGGCGTGCTCAACGGGATCGCTGCGGCCCTCCCGGTGTTCCGCGAGCAGGAGTCGGGGCACTTCGTGCACACGGCGTCGACCTCGGCGCACCGCATCGTCCCCGCACAGGGGGTCTACGCGGCGACGAAGACGGCGGTGCGGGTGCTCAGCGAGGCACTGCGGCAGGAGGCAGGTCCGGGGCTGCGCGTGACCGTCGTCTCGCCGGGGTTCACCGCGACCGAGGGGGTCACCAAGACCGACGACCCCGAGCAGCGCGCGGCGCTCGAGGCTCGTCGTGACGCGATCGCGATGCCCGCCGACGCCGTCGCGGTCGCGGTGGCGTACGCGATCGCGCAGCCGGCCGGGGTGGACGTCGGCGAGGTCGTCGTCCGACCGACGGCGCAGGACTGACGCGTCCCCTCAGCGGCTCCGACCACGTGCCCGCCGGAGGGCGGACAGTCCGGCGATGCCCAGGACGAGGCCCACGACGCCGCACAGCATCCCTCCGAGGTACACCGCCGCGGCACCGAAGTTCACGCCCCCGCCGATCGGACTGAGGATCACCCAGACCGACCCGGCGGCCGTCGCGACGAAGCCGATCCCGAGGACGATGACCCCAGTCATCACGAGTCTCCGGCCGTCAGTCACGGTCGGCTTCACGAGCTGCACGCTTGGCAGCGCGACGGGCTCGCGCCTCGGCGTCCTGTTGCTCCTGGAGCGGGCTCTTCTGCATCGATCCCCGCGCTGCGAGCACGATCATCACGACGACCAGCACGAGCACGACCGGGACCAGGAAGGTCAAGAACACGCAGCGCCCCCATCGATCACGAGGCCCGTGGTCGAACCCCTCGACAGGAGCGTAGTCCGGCCGGGAACACCGACACACCGTTGTCGCGCAGCCGTCCGAGGGTGGGTACATGACCGACAACGACACGCACGACGTCCAGGCCCGCACCGCCCTCGACCAGTGGCTGGTGATGTGGAACTCCGACGGGGAACTCGCCCGACAGCTCTGCGCGGACGACTTCCGCATCCGGTTCGCCGTGACCGAGCCCGACGGATCCACCCCGGCCGACGACATCCGGAGCGCCGACGACTTCGCCGAGTACCTCGACTGGTGGCGCGGGCAGCACCCCGACGCGGTCTTCACCAGCATCGGTGACGCACTCGACGGCGACCACGGGCGGCTGATCTGGGACATGGAGGCCGGCGACGTCCACGTGGGCGGCGTCGACGTCTTCGACTTCGACGACGCGGGACGCGTACGGCGGGTCTGGTCGGCGGGTGGCCAGCGGAGCATGCGGAGCTGAGCCGCCCGGTCGACACCGGCATCTGTGAGGATCGGACCATGAAGCGAGCCGAGCGGCACTACGCTCTCGTCGACCTGCTCCGCGGGGTGCGACGGCCGTGGTCCGCCGCTCGGCTCGCCGCCCACTTCGAGGTGTCGCCACGGACGATCGAGCGCGACGTGGCCGCGCTCCAGGCCGCCGGGGTGCCGCTCTACGCGGACCACGGTGCCGCGGGCGGGTACTCGATCCTGCGCGAGTACTCGCTCCCGCCGCTCAACCTCACCGCGGCCGAGTCCCTCGCCGTGCTGGCCGGGCTCGGCCTGCTGGAGTCGTCGCCGTACCAGGCGGCGGCGCTCCGCGCGTCGGCGAAGATCCACGCGGTCATGCTCGACGAGCACCGCGCGCCGGTGCTCGAGACGCTCGGCATGATCCGCGTGATCGACGCCGTCGCGCCGTCGGACACGGAGCCCGTCCCGCTCGGGATGCTGTCGGACGCCATCGCGGCCCGCCGCGTCGTGCGGCTCCGGTACCCCGGCGAGGACGCCGACGGCCAGCCGGACCGGGCCACCAGCACCGTGCGGGAGGTCGAGACGATGGGCCTGCTCCGAGCCGGCGACTCGTGGCTGCTGGCGGGGTGGTGTCGGCTCCGCGATGCGGTCCGCGGCTTCCGCATCGAACGGATCACCGAGCTCGAGATCCTCGACGAGGTGGCTCCGCCCCGCGACCCGTCCGTCTGGGAGGACGACCTCGCCCGCTGGCCCACCCGACGGCTCGGGTGACGCCGGCCCGTGCGGGTGCACCGACCCGACGCCGGCCGCCGGGCACCTACGCCTGCGGCGGCCCCGTCGTGTCACCGATGCGGAGCTCCGATCGGAACGCCGCCGGCTGGGGCTCAGCCCCTTCGAGCATCGCCAGGGCAGCACGGGCCGCCGCCTGCCCCTTCTGCACGAACGGCTGCACGAGCGTGGTCAGCTGCCGGATGCGCGTGCGGTGGAACAGGCTGTCGTCCACGGTGATGCCGTCGAACCCGACGACGCTGACGTCCTCGGGCACACGGAGTCCGGCGTCGAGGGCGGCCGAGATCACCCCGACGGCGAGGACGTCGCTCTGCGCGATGACCGCGGTCGGCCGGGGTCCGTCGACCGCGAAGAGCGCGGTGCCGGCGATCCGGCCTTCCTCGACCGAGCTGCCGGCAGCCTCGATCGCGACCGAGTCGGGGTAGACCCCACGGACCCCGCGCAGGCGTTCGAGGGACGTGAAGGCGATACCGGCGGCCTCGCGCTCGGCGTCGATCGGCCCGCGGCGGCGCGCACCGTCGAGCGGCAGCGACACGATGGTGACCGCCTCGTGCCCGAGGTCGCGCAGGAATGCTGCCGCGCGGCGGGAGGCCTCGCGGTTGTCGAGCTGGATCGGAACCGCACCCTCGATGTCGTCCGCCTCGATCGCGACGACGGGGATCTGCCGGCGCCGGAGCACGGCGACCGCGGGATCGATCCGCACGTTGCACCCGACGAGGACGACGGCGTCCATGGGGGCGTCGACGAGGGGGACGGCACCCTGTTCGTCGTCGAGGGGGCTGCGGACGAGCAGCAGCGAGGCACCGGCGGCACCGGCCACCTCGGCGATGCCGTCGAGCGTCAGGACGTTCACCGGGTCGCGGAAGGCATCGCTCAGCCGTTCGTCCATGACGACGCCGATGACGCCGGAGCGACCGCGGCGCAGCGAACGGGCACGCGGATCGGGCCCGCCGTAGCCGAGCTCGGCGGCGGCGGCCAGCACACGGGCCTTGGCGTCCTCGGAGACCGGGCCGCTGCCGCTGAACGCGAGCGAGGCCGTCGAGGGCGCGACCCCGGCAGCGCGGGCCACCGCGGTGAGGGTCGGACGTCGGGGGCGGACCGGGACGGGCCCGGCCGGGACCGCACCGGCGCGCGGGGCATCGGCGGCGTCCTCGCGGTGGTGCTCCGTCCGCGACGCGCCGGGTCCTGTTGCCGGTTCGTCCATCGCCCGTTAGCGTAGCCGGAAACAGCGGTCGAATCGATTCGACCGAGCCGCGACACGCACGGCAGCACAGCAGCGAAGCACGATGGGACCAGCCATGACGACGACGTCCGCCCGCACCACACCCTCGACACGGGCCTGGATCACCGCGGTGTTCGTCGTGTTCACCCTGTCCGGCCTCGACATCGCGACCTGGCTCGGTCGGATCCCGAGCGTCCGCGACTCCCTCGGAGCGAGCACCTTCGAGATGGGCCTGCTCGTGCTCGGCATGGCGGTCGGCTCGATCGGCGGCCTGACCTTCGCCGGGCACATCGTCGCGAAGCTCGGGGCTCGCCGGGGCGTCCAGGTGGCCGCAGCGTGCCTGGCCCTCGGGATGGTCTTCGCCGGGCTGGCGGTGAGCCTCGGGTGGGGCTTCGCCGCCATCTGGATCGCGCTCATCGCGTTCGGGTTCGGCAACGGCCTGTGCGACGTGTCGATGAACGTGTCCGGCGCCGCGGCGGAGAAGGCCGGCGGCCGCACGATCATGCCGCTGTTCCACGCCGCGTTCAGCCTCGGCACGCTCGCCGGTGCCGGCCTCGGAGCCCTCGCCGAGGCGCTCGAGGTCCCGGTCGCGTGGCACTTCATCGTCCTCGTCGTCGTGACGAGTGCCGCGATGCTCGTCGCGGTCACGCGCTTCCAGGACGAGCACCGCTTCGAGGAGCACGTCGCCACCGACACCAGCCCGGTGCCGACGCCGGTCAGCCGCTGGCAGGTCTGGGCCCAACCGTCGACCCTGCTCATCGGCGTGATCGTGCTCGGCATGGCCCTGGCCGAGGGTTCGGCGAACGACTGGCTGCCACTGGCCATGATCGACGGGCACGGCCTCGACAACGCCGCGGGCGCCGCCGTCCTCACGGTGTTCCTCGCCGCCATGACCGTCGGCCGGGTGGCCGGCAGTCCGCTCATCGACCGGTTCGGGCGCGTGCCGATCCTCCGCATCAGCGCCGCCGTGGCGGTCGTCGGCCTCGGCATGCTCATCTTCATCCAGGACGTGCCGCTCGCGATCGTCGGGGTCGTGCTCTGGGGTCTCGGGGCGAGCCTCGGCTTCCCGATGGGCATGTCCGCCGCGGCCGACGACCCCCGGACCGCCGCCGCCCGGGTCAGCGCCGTGGCGACGATCGGGTACGTGGCGTTCCTCGCGGGACCGCCGCTCATCGGGTTCCTCGGCGAGCAGGTGGGGCTGCTCGGTGCGCTCCTCGTGGTCTTCCTGTTCATCATCGCGGCGGGACTCGCGTCGGGCGCTGCCCGTGAGCGCGGCGCCGCCGCCCGGCCGACCCGGCGGGGCGGCGACGTGGACGGCGGGGGCGAGCCGCGCCTCCAGGCCCAGCGCGCCGACGCGGCGACGAGCGCCGACAGCACCACGGGCGGTCGCGACGCCGGTTAGGCTCTCCGGGTGCGTCTCGTCATCGCCCGCTGCTCCGTCGACTACGCGGGCCGGCTCTCAGCCCACCTGCCGCTCGCGACCCGTCTGCTCATGCTGAAGGCCGACGGTTCGCTGCTCGTCCACTCCGACGGCGGCAGCTACAAGCCGCTCAACTGGATGAGCCCGCCGTGCTCGATCGAGATCACCGAGCCGGACGAGGAGCAGTCGAGCGCCGGCATCACACAGGTGTGGACGGTCACGCAGAAGAAGACGCAGGACAAGCTCATCGTCTCCCTGTACGAGGTCGTCTCCGACGAGTCCCACGACCTCGGCGTCGACCCGGGCCTCGTGAAGGACGGCGTCGAGGCGCACCTGCAGCAGCTCCTCGCGGAGCAGATCGAGCTCCTCGGCGACGGCCACACGCTGGTCCGCCGCGAGTACATGACCGCGATCGGCCCGGTGGACATCCTCGCCCGCGACGAGGCCGGGGCGAGCGTCGCCGTCGAGATGAAGCGGAACGCCAACATCGACGCGGTCGAGCAGCTCACCCGGTACCTCGAGCTCATGAACCGCGATCCGCTGCTGCGGCCGGTGCAGGGTGTGCTCGCCGCGCAGACGGTGGCGCCGCAGGCACGCACCCTCGCCGAGGACCGCGGGATCCGCGTCCTCGTGCTCGACTACGACGCGATGCGGGGGATCGAGGGCGGCCACACCCGCCTCTTCTGAGCGGTCGGACTGGAGGCGCGGCTCGCGTCCGCCGGTGCCGTCGCGCCCGCCGGGCGGTCGCCACCAGGGCCCCGGCTAGGCTGAGTGGGACATGACCAGCCCGTTCTCCGCCATCCTCTTCGACCTCGACGGCACCATCAGCGATTCCGCGCCGGGCATCCTCGAGAGCCTCACCCACACGTTCCGGAAGGTCGGGGTCCCCGTGCCGGACCACGCGACGCTGCTGTCGTTCGTGGGCCCGCCGATCATGGACACCTTCACGACGGCGATGGGCATGGACGCCGAACAGGCCGAGCACACGCTGTCCGTGTACCGCGAGCACTACTTGTCGCACGGTGCCCTCGACTCGGCGATGTTCCCCGGGATCGACGTCGTCCTGCGCACCTTGCACGACGCCGGGCTGCCGATCTCGACCGCGACGAGCAAGCCCGAGACACCGGCGACGTACATCCTCGAGCACTACGGCCTCACCGGCGACATCGACATCATCACGGGTGCCAGCGACGACGAGGTCCGCTCGTCGAAGGCCGACGTGGTCGAGGAAGCCCTGCGCCGCCTCGACGCCCGCGGGTTCGACACGAGCCGCCCGGTGCTGATCGGGGACCGCCTGCACGACGTCCAGGGGGCGGCCGTGCACGGTGTCCCGACGATCTTCGCCGAGTGGGGCTACGGCTCCCCCGCCGAGGCCGAGGGCACCATCGCGCAGGCCGCGACCCCGCTCGACCTGCTCCCGATCCTGCTGCCGTCCTCGTGACGACGGGGGCGGGCGGCCGGGCGGCGGCGGGACTGCGCGGTGCCGCCTGGCTGCTGCCGGCAGCCATCGTCCTCATCGCGCTGAACTTCCGCGGGCCGATCGTCGCGACGGCCCCGGTCATCGGCGACGTCCGCGTGGACCTCGGCCTGACCGCGACGGTCGCCGGGCTGCTGACGACGATCCCGGTCCTCTGCTTCGCGCTCGCGACGCCGTTCGCCAGCTGGGTCATCGCGAAGGCCGACCCCGAGCGCGCGGTGTCGCTCTCCCTCGTCATCGTGCTCGTCGGCACCGTCGTCCGCTCGATGCCGTCGTCCGCGGCGCTGCTCGTCGGCACCGCCGTGATCGGCATCGGCATCACGATCGGCAACGTCGTGATCCCCGTCGTGATCCGGCGGGACACCTCGCCCGAGCGGGTCGGCCTGGTCACCGGTGTGTACACGTCCGCGCTCAACGTCGGGTCGATGATCACCTCGCTCGGCACCGCGCCGATCGCCGCGAGCTGGGGCTGGCCGGTCGCGATCGCGGTCTGGGCGGTGTTCGCCGTGGTGGCCGGTCTCGCCTGGACCTACGCGGTCGGTGCCCGGGCCGCGTGGCGCCGCCCGACGGCGTCCGAGCCCGTCGTCGAGACGGGACCGATCGACCAGGTGCTCGGCACGGGTGCGATCCGGACGGTCGACGGCGGTGCGGGGTCCGCGCAGGTGCGCCCCGCTCGTCGGCTCATCACCTGGGGGCTGACCCTCGCGTTCGGCGGCCAGGCGTTCTCGTACTACGCCCTCACGGCGTGGATCCCGACGCTGCTGCACGACGAGATCGGCTTCTCGAAGGCGTCCTCCGGGGCGAGCTCGTCGGTGTTCCAGATCCTCGCGGTCGTCGGGGCGCTCGGTGTCCCGGTGCTCGCGGCGAAGTGGCGTCCTCGCGCGATCATCGCCCTCGTCGCGTTCCTCTGGCTCGCGATGCCGCTCGGGCTGCTGTTCGCCCCGCAGCTCTGGCTGCTCTGGTCCGTCCTCGGCGGCGCGGCACAGGGCGGCGGCATCACGGTGATCTTCATCGTGATCGTCCGGATCGTGTCGAGCGACGCCGACGCGCGGCGGATGTCCGCGTTCGTGCAGGGTGGCGGGTACCTGCTCGGTTCCGCGGGGCCGCTCGTCGCCGGTTCGTTGCACGGGATCACCGGAGACTGGACGGCACCGTTGCTCGTCGTGCTCGTCGCCGTGCTGACCCTCGGGATCGTGGGGACGTTCGCGGCCCGACGGGTGGCCTGAGACAAGGTTCCGGCTCGACCGGGGATCCGCTGGTGCGGCCCGGTCGCACCCGCACGTCGTCTCAGCGCCGCGCGTGACTTCGGGGCGAGCTGGCGGCACCGTCCCGGCCCACCGTCATCCCGGGCGGCCAAGGTCCGGAGGGTGGACACTCGACGACCCGCACGGTGGCGGGACCAGCCGCTCGCGGCACGCTGCGCCCTGCTCCTGATCGCGGCGGGCATGACCGTGCTGCTCGGGTGGAACCTGGCCCGCGGCGGTGACTCCGGGTTCTACGAGGCGTCCGCCCGGTCGATGTCCGAGTCGTGGCCGGCGCTCTTCTCCGGCGCGTTCGACCCCTCGGCGACGGTGACCCTCGACAAGCTCAGCGGGTTCGCCGTTCCCCAGGCGCTCAGCATCCGGCTGTTCGGTGACTCCACCGCCGCACTCGCACTCCCCCAGGTCGTCGAGGGTCTGGTCACGCTCTGGGCCTGCTCGCTCGTCGGACTCCGGTGGGCCGGGGTCGGGACGGGGCTCGTCGCCGCGGCGGCAGCGGCGACGACGCCGATCTTCGTGTCGATGTTCGCCCACCCGATGGAGGACGGCATGGTCACGGCGGCCCTGGCGGTCGCCCTGCTCTGCTGGCAACGGGCGGCGATCACGGGCCGGTGGTGGTCGCTCGTCGCCGCCGGGCTCGCGGTCGGCGTCGGGTTCCAGGCGAAGATGCTGCAGTCGTGGTTCGTGCTGCCCGCGCTGGTGCTCGGGACCCTCGTCGCCACGGCCGGCCGGGACGGCACCCGGCTCGGCACCGGCGCCCGCATCGGTCGCGCGGTGGTCCTCGGTGCGGTGTCGGTCGCGGCGTCGCTCGCGTGGGTGGTCGGGCTGGCCCTCACCCCGGCGGGCGCCCGGCCGTGGATCGACGGCTCGACCGACGACAGCCCGTTCGCGATGGTGTTCGGCTACAACGGCATCGACCGGTTCCTGCCGGGAGCGGTGCCCGGCTCCGTCAGCACGACCGAGGGTCCCGCCGCCCGGCCGGCACGCCTCGGCGGTCCGGGCGGTGTGACGAAGCTCCT
The DNA here is from genome assembly GCF_031455235.1 of Curtobacterium sp. 320. Classification (NCBI taxonomy): domain Bacteria; kingdom Bacillati; phylum Actinomycetota; class Actinomycetes; order Micrococcales; family Microbacteriaceae; genus Curtobacterium; species Curtobacterium sp. 320. The sequence continues at coordinate 60,664 of NZ_JAVDSI010000006.1, forward strand.
CGAGCCGCACCTGGCGTCGCAGGTGGCCTGGCTCCTCCCCGCAGCCGTGTTCGCCGTCGTGCTCGCGGCCGTGCTGCTCCTCGTCCGCCGGTCCGGCACGCGGGTCGGCAGCGTCTTCGGTCGGGCGTTCGACACCCGTGCCGGTTCGGCCACGCTGCTCGTCGTCACCGTCTGGCTCGTGACCGCGGCCGTCGTGCTGTCGGTGGCGAAGGTGCCGCACACGGCGTACGTCGCTGCGGTCGGTGTGCAGCTCGCCGTCCTCGCAGCCCTGGGGTGGCGCGGCGCCGTCGGCCTGGTCCGGGCGCAGTCGGCGTGGCTCCGGGTGGTGCCGGTGCTCCTGGCGACCGTGCAGCTCGCGTGGTGGGCGTTCCTGGCCCGAGGTGCCGCGATGCCGGCGGTGCTCGCGACGCCGGCCCTCGTCGTCGGGGTCGCGGCCGTGCTCGCGACGGTGGTCGCGTTCCTGTGGCGACCACGCTGGGAGGGGACGCGCGGGCCGGGCCGGCACCGCGCCTCCCGGGCCGCGATCGCCCTCGCAGCCGGACTCGCACTCGTCGCCGGCCCCGCGGCCTTCTCGCTGCAGGCGCTCGACGCCGCACGCGACGGGAGCGGGAGCGACGCCTCGGTCGGCTCGTGGGTCCCGCGCTGGCGGGTTCCGGACGGTCGGGCCGAGGCCTTCCGGGTCTCCCGGCCGGACTGGTGGGGCGGGTCCTCGGCGCCGTACCCGGTCGTGTTCCGGCACCTCGTCCGCACCGCGCGGCGCCTCGACGGGTACCGCGACAGCGTGCCGCTCTTCCTGACCGACACGTGGCGCATCTCGTCGCCGGTGATCGACGCGACCGGGCTGCCGGTGCTGACCGACGGCGGGTTCTCGGGGACGGTGCCGGTGTTCACGGCGCGGCAGGTGCGGCAGCGGATCGCCGGCGGGCTCCGGGTGCTCGTGGTGCAGGCCGGGGCGCCCCGGACCGATCCGGTGCTGCGGGCGGCGCTGGCGGGTGGATGTCGGGCGGTCGCCGACGTCGACCCAGGGGCGCGGGTGCCGGCGCACCCGTGGGCGGTGACGGGCATCGGGTGGACGGTGTGGCGGTGCGGGCTGCCTGGCGCGTCCGTGGACCGGCTGGGCGGGCCGGCGGCGCCGCGGGCGGGGGCGCGGTCGGCGGGGTCGCGGGCGGGGTCGAACCACGGTTACGACATCGAACCGCGCCGATCACGTGGTTCGGTGTCGGGATCGTGGTTCGACACCCGACCCGCCGCCGCCGGCGCGGGCACCGTCAGCCGGCGAGCAGCACCTCGCGCAACGACATCGGCCGGCGCCCCGTGACCCGCTCGACATCGCCCGACACCCGTGCGAGTGCCCCCTCGGCGATCGCCGTGTAGGTGCTCACCCATGCGTCCGCCTGCCACGGCTCCGGGTTCCACTGTGCGCGCGAGGCGTACGCCTCCTCGAGCGTCTCCGGGTGGTACGTGACCTCGCGCCCGCGCACCTCGGACACGGTGGCAGCCGCCTCGTGCAGGGTGATCGCCGCGGGCCCCGTCAGCTCGTACGTCCGGTCGAGGTGCGCCGCCGGGTTCCGCAGGACCTCGGTCGCGACCCGGGCGACGTCGGCTCGCGCGACCGCTGCCATGGCCCCGTCGCCCGCCGGTCCCCGGATCACGCCGTCCTCGCCGACGAGGTCCTCGACGAAGTCCAGGTAGAAGGAGTCCCGGAGGAACGTGTGCGCCATCGAGGTCGCCCGGATCGCCTCTTCCGTCGCCCAGTGGTCGCGACCGAGCGTGAAGGTCGCGTCTGCCGCCGCGCCCACGAACGACGTGTAGACCACGTGCCGGACGCCGGCCGTCGCGGCAGCGGAGACGAACGTGCGGTGCTGGGCGAGACGGTCCACCGCCTCGGCGCCGGAGACCATGAGCAGCAGGTCGATGCCCTCGAGCGCCGCGCGGCTCGCCTCGGCGTCACCGAACGACGCGACCGCGACCTCGGCTCCGGGGAGATCCGGCGCCCGGGAGGCGTCCCGCACGATCATCCGGAACGGCACACCGCCGTCCGCCAGGGCGCGCGCCACGGCGCCGCCGATCTTGCCGGTCGCGCCGGTGAGTGCGATGGTCATGGTCGCTCCTGTCGTGGTCGTCGCTGGGGTCTCGTGGTCACGTCCGCACGGTCCTGGAGGCGCGGATCACCGTGGGTGCGACCCGCACCGCGTTCACACCGTCGACCTCGACCGCCCAGGTGCGGGCCGCCTCGTGGTCGCGGCCGTGCCGCATGTGCCGGCCCACCAGACGATCGACGCGCACGGTGTCGTCCACAGCGCAGAACCACGTCTCGGTGAAGAGGTCGGCGAGCGCTGCCCAGGGACCGCTGTCGTCGAGCAGGTAATTCCCCTCGGACACCACGAGCCGGGTGCGCTGCGGGACGGCGATGCTGCCCGCGACGGGTTCGTCGACGCGCCGGTCGAAGTCGGGTGCCCACACCACGGCCTCGTCGCCTGCGACCAGCCGACGGACGAGCGCGACGTAGCCATCACCGTCGAAGGTGTCGATCGCGCCCTTGCGGTCGTGGCGGCCGAGGGCGTCCAGCGCCGTGTTCGCCAGGTGGAACCCGTCCATCGGGACCTGCACGGCGGTGCCGGCACCGAGCGCTGCGTCCACCCCCGCGACGAGCCGGCGGGCCAGCGTCGACTTGCCGGCACCGGGAGCGCCGGCGATGCCGAGCACGGTGCGCTGCCCGTCCGTGGCGAGCCGGATCGCGCGGTCGACCGCGTCGTCGACGGACATCTCGGGCGGGAGCACGGCTTCATCCTGGCAGAGCGCGCCGACACCGGTCCCGGGTGGTTCACTTGCCGCATGGTCGATGCGACGAAGGCGTTCAGCGGGTTCTCGGTGCGTGACGTGCCCGAGGCGAAGGCGTTCTACGAGGACGTCCTGGGGGTCGAGGTCACCGAGGACCACGGCATGCTCTTCCTGCAGCTCGGCGACGGGCACGGCGTGCTCGTCTACCCCAAGGGTCCCGCGCACGAGCCGGCGTCCTTCACGGTGCTGAACTTCCCGGTGCCGTCGGTCGACGACGCCGTGGACGAACTCGCGGCGAAGGGTGTGACCTTCCTGCACTACGAGGGGATGACCGACGAGAAGGGCGTGAACCGCAAGGGCGGCCCGCTCATCGCGTGGTTCACCGACCCCTCGGGCAACGTGCTGAGCGTCCTCGAGCAGTAGCGGGAGTCGCGCGACATTCTGTATGCAGAAAGCTCGCGCCCTCGTGCGTGGCTGTCCTACGCTCGCTCTCCCGACGAAGGAGAGAGCCGTGGAGATCCGGATCGTCAATCGCGACGAACTGCGTGCTGAGCGCGCGGAGTTGTACCGCAAGTGGAACCTGGACGAACGCGAGTTCGCCCCCGTCGAGGCGTGGCGCGACCTCGACGAAGACGAGTACTGCGCTCGTGAGGCCCTCGCTGACATCTCGTTCGTGTTGGGCGACCGATGATCGCCGAGTTCGTCGACGCTGCGACGCTGCAGATCGATCGTGCTCAGGTACTGCTCGACGCGGTCCTGCCGGACCACGGCGCCGAGCTGAGCGTCATCCACGAAGTACCGAGCAACTCGATCATGCTCGGAACCGGCGATGAACGCGGTGCCGCCGCGATGCTCCACGCGGGGGGCGAGCACGTCGCCCGGCTCCGGATCTTCTTCAGGTACCGCTGGCACCCGCATCATGCCGTGCTGGCAGTGGAGGAGAGCCGGTTCACGCTCTTCCTCACGACCGACCGGCAGCCGCTCGTCCGCTTCGAGTTCCAGGACGCCCTGACCAACACGCCCCCGTCGCACTGGCACCTCCATGCCGAACGTGGGTCGTTCAGCGCTCTCCTGTCGCGCACCGGCGACCGCGGGGCCGGGCGTCGTGATCCGGCACGGCTCTCGTCGCTGCACTTCCCGCTCGGCGACCCCCACTTCCGGCCGAGCCTCGCGGACGTCGTCGAGTTCGTGGTGACGGAGTGCGGCGTCGACGCTCGTCCGGGCTGGGAGCGCGCCGTGCACGAGTACCGGAAGCACTGGCGGCGAGACGAAGCCGCTGCGACCGCTCGGCAGTTCTCGGCCGAGACGGCAGCTGCTCTCCGGTCGCTCGGGTGGCAGGTGCGCCCACCCGTGCCGAACCACGTGCCGGCGCCGTTCGTGAGTCTGCTCGCGAGCTGACGAACGGGCGGTCAGCGGGGCAGGACGCCGGCCCAGCCGAGGGCGATCGGCACGACGAGCCCGTGCCGACGGAGCGGCAGGTCCGCGATCGGGATCCACGCGGCCTCGTCGGTCGACCCGTCCTCCTCGGAACGCAGCGCTCCGCCGGTGATCGACGCCCGGAAGACCACCTGCACGGCCTTCATCGCCCGGCCGTTCGCGTGGATGCGGCGCTCGGCCGGCACGATGTGGTGCCGCACACCGAGCAGTTCCCCGACGGACGCCTCGTACCCGGTCTCCTCCCGGATCTCGCGGACGACGGCCTGCTCGACGCTCTCGTCGAACTCGACCCCGCCGCCCGGGAGCGTCCACGTCCCCGCCTCGGGGATCCGGAGCTTGGCGAGGAGCACCCGGTCACCGTCGGTGATCACGCCGTAGGCGGCGAGCCGCGTGTCGTAGTCCGTGTACTCCATCAGCCGACCATGCCAGGTGCGTGCGCCGACGTCGGCGAGCCGCGCCGCGCCTCCAGGACCGACGCGCCGGGACCGGACTACCGTGCCCCGTACCGACGCTCTCCCGGACGGTGACGATGACGACCTCGACCCCGACGCCCCTCGGCGCGATCACCTGCCTGCCCGCGAACGAGGCGGCGTGGACGGACCTCGAACTGGTCTTCGGCGAGCGCGGCGATCCGGCGCACTGCTGGTGTCGGTGGTTCAAGGCCTCGGCGGCGGGGTTCCGGGCGATGCCGAACGACGAACGCCGCGAGCGCTTCCACCGGGAGACCGGCTGTGACGACTCCGCGGCACGCACGACGACCGGAGTGGTCGCCTACCGCGACGGCGAACCGGTGGGGTGGGTGGCGGTCGAACCCCGGCCTGGGCTGGTGCGGCTGCGCGGCGCGAAGGTGCCGTGGAGCGGGCGTGACGAGGACCCCGACGACCCGGCGGTCTGGGTGGTCTCGTGCTTCGTCGTCCGGCGGGGCTTCCGTCGGCAGGGCGTCAGCCGCGCGCTGCTCGGCGGGGCGGTTGACCACGCGCGTCGATCGGGTGCGACGGCGGTCGAGGGGTACCCGACGGAACCTGCTCCGGGTGCGACGGACGGCGGCGGCGCGATGTTCGTCGGGCCGCGGTCGGTGTTCGAGTCGGCGGGCTTCACCGAGGTGTCGCACCCGACGCCGCGTCGCTGGGTTTACCGGAAGGACTGCTGACGACCAGGCCCGTGTCCGCTCAGACGGTCGCGGCGGCAGACGCCCAGCCGACCCGCATCCGTGCGACCGCGCGGTCGAACCCGGCGAGGGGATCGGCGTCGTCGCGCAGGAGCGACTGCAGCTGCAGCCCCTCGTAGAGGGCGACGAGCTGCTCGGCGGCGTGCCGGGGCGAGGTGCCGCGCGGCTCCCGTCCGGCGACGACGTCCCGCACGAGGGCGAGCGTCACGTCCTCGAACGAGCGGGTGTACTGCCCGCGGAACCAGCCGGCGGCGGGGTGGTCGGGGCTCGAGGCGGCGCTGAGCAACGCGACCCGGAGCCGGACCAGTGCGGGGTCGTCCCGGCCGACCTCGAGTCGCGCGCGGAGGTACGCGACCGCGCCCGAGCGCTCGGCGACGACCCACAGCGCACGACGGCTGCCGTTGTTCCACCGGTCCATGACGGCGACGACGAGGAGCTCCCACAGCGGGTAGACGCGTCGGACCTCGGCTTCGGGGACCTCGGCGTGGGCGGCGACCTCGGCGGGACCGACGGTGTGGAAGTCCGACGCGCGGTACGCCTCGATGGCGCCCGTGACGATGCGGGCGCGCAGGTCGGCGTCGGACTCGGGCATGCCGTCGATTCTCCGGGGGACCCGGCGGCCCCGCGAGCCGCCAGTTCAGGGGTGGTACCAGGCGCACCGCGCCAGCCCCGCCGGAGGGGCAGGTACCAGGCGCACCGCGCCAGCCCAGCCAGAGGGACAGGTACCCGGCGCCCCGTCAGCCCCGGTCGAACGTCAGCGTCTCGTCGTCCGCCGCGGTGACCCGGCCGGTCCGCGCGAACTCCGCCCAGATCGCCCGGAAGGCCCGCCCGCGCCGCTCGACCTCGGGCCAGTCCCGCTGCGGCACGAAGCGCGAGCCGGCCCAGGCCTCGCGACCGCCGAGCAGCAGCGGCAGGTCGCTCATGTGCACGGCCCCGGTCGGCTGCACGGTCACGCCGCGGTGCAGCCGGTAGGAGGTCGCCCGACCACCGGCGGCCCGGTGTCGCGCCGCGAACCGACGGACGTCCCGCCCGTAGATGACCTCGGACAGCGGGCGCACGAGCAGCCAGCGCAGCAGCGGTCGCACGGCTCGCACCCGGGCGAGTGATCGCAACCCGGGGATCAGCGGCACGTACATCGCGGTCTCGTCCGCACCGGAGCCGATCAGGACGTCGACGTCCGGAGCCGCGGCGCGCCAGGCCTGCCCGGTGTCACGCTCGGCGGGGAGCGGCGCGAACCCGTACTGGGTGCCGTAGGGCATGCCTCCGGGCAACCCGAAGGGCGCGGCGGCCCGGCTGCCGAGGGCCTGGCGATCGAGCACCTCGTCGAGCGGGGTGTCCGGGAGCACGGCCCCGACGGCCCGGACCATCGCCCGGTTCATCCGCGCCCGACCCCGCGACAGCCCGAGCGGTGCACTCTGGACGATCACCCGCCGGAAGAGGCCGGCTGCTCCGTCGCTGATCATGAGGTGGGCCGCGGCGTCGCCCCCGGCGGACTGCCCAGCCACGGTGACGAGGTCCGGGTCGCCACCGAAGGCCGCGATGTTCGCCTGCACCCACCGCAGCGCCTCGACGAGGTCGAGCAGACCGAGGTTCGCCGGGACGGTCTCCCCGTCGCCGAGGAACCCGAGCACACCGAGCCGGAACGTCACCGAGACGAACACGACCCGCTGCTCCGTGACGAGGTCGCGCGCGTCGTAGATCGGCAGATCACCGCCGCCGATGACGTAGGAGCCGCCGTGGATCCAGACGATGACGGGCAACAGCTCGCCCGGCCGGGCGTCGGCGGGCAGCGTGATCGACAGCCGCTGGCAGTGCTCGTCGACGGCGAGGCCCGCCACCGGGTGGAGCAGCTGGTCGACGAAGGTCGCCTGCGGCTGCGGGGCCACGGGCGACGGGGTGGTCGCCGGGAACGGCTCGGCGAACGCGGGGGCCGGCTCAGGGACGGCGAAGCGATCGGCGCGGGCGTAGGGGATGCCGAGGGCTCGGACGACACTCCCGTCCGCGACGCCGGTGATGCGTCCGGCAGGTGGGTCCCAGGTCAGCGAGGCGGCGTCGAGCATCCGTCCACGCTAGCCAGCGTGACCAGTGGACGGCCTGGAGGGACGGTGCGGGCCCGCACCGCGCCTCCCGTCCCGCAGTCCCTCCGTCACTCGCGGCGCACGACGGGCCGCAACGAGCCGGACGCGGCGAACGCCGCGACGAACAGCACCGCCACCAGCCAGAGCGCGCTCAGCGCGCCGACGTGCTCCGCGATCGCACCGATGACGGGCGGCCCCGCGAAGTTCGCGAAGTACCCGATCGAGGCGACCACGCTGACACGGGCCGCCGGGTTCGGACCGCTCTGCGCCGCCGCCGACATCCCGAGCGGGAAGCCCATGGAGACGCCGACCGCCCAGAGCACGACGCCCACGAGCGTGAGCCACCAGCTCCCGCCGACGATGAAGAGCACGGCGCCGACGATGCCGAGCGCGGTCGTCCACCGCACGGTCCGCACACGTCCGAGCCGGTCCACGACGGGTCCGGCGAAGACACGGGTGGCCGCCTCGGAGACGGCGAACACCGTGAAGAACAGCGCACCGACGGCGGCGGTCTGCCCGTGCCCGTCGGTGGTGGCGAGGGCAAGCCAGTTGTTCGCCGAGCCCTCACCGAGTTCGACGCCGAGCATGACCACCCCGATGAGGAGCAGTCGGACGTCCGCCCACCCTCGTGCCCACTGCCGGAGTCGCTGCCGGGGTGTGAGCGTCGTGTCGTGTTCCTCGGCACGGGTACCCTCCGGGATGCCCCGCATCGCGAGCACACCGACCACGAGGATGACGACGGCCTCACCGAGGAGCTGCGCCGACGGGGTGATGCCGAGCCACGCGCAGAGGGCGGCGATCCCGGCGCCGAGGGCCGCGCCTCCTGACCAGGCCGCGTGCATCAGCGGGAGCAGCGTGCGACCGGCGAGCGCCTCGATCGCCGTGCCCTCGACGTTCGCCATCACGTCCAGCGAGCCGATGCCCGCGCCGGCGACCACGAACCCGACCGCTGCCAGCGCGACGGAGTGGAGCGCGGCTGCCGTCCCGATGACGGCGATCGCGACCGGGACCAGCACGACCACCGCGGTGAGCGCCCGGCGCCCGCCGAGTCGGCGCAGCAGCGGGGCCGCGCTGAGCAGGCCGCCGATGGACCCGATCGTGACCCCGCCGAGCATGAGCCCGATGGTCCCGACGTCCACACCGAGCTCGAGCCGGAGCTCGGGCAGCCGCGGACCCCACGCTGCGAGGCTCACCCCACCGATCGCGAAGGCGATGACGATGGCGTTCCGCCACCCGGCGAGCTGTCTGCGGTCCTCGTCGACCCCGAGCTGGTGCATCCGGCTATCGAACCCGCTTGATGGGGATCACCACAAGGGCGCCGAGGAGTGCGACGACACCCGCGGCCCAGCACATGAGGACGTAGTTGTCGGCGTGCGAGCTGCCGATCGACAGGAAGAAGAGCGAGATCGCCGGCGCGAGCGACTGGGGCAGCGCGTTCGCGATGTTGATGACGCCGAGGTCCTTGCCGGGACGGTCGGCGTTCGGGAGCACGTCGACGACGAGTGCGGTGTCGATCGCGGAGTAGATGCCGTAGGCGAAGCCCATGATGACCTCGGCGACGTAGAAGCCGTTCACGGTCTCGGCGTGCGCGAGGACGACGAGGCCCACCGCGAAGAGGGCCGTCGAGCCGCCGACGAACACCTTGCGGCGACCCAGCTTGTCGGACGCCCACCCCGAGAGCGCCGCGCTGACCAGGAGCGCGATCGTGTAGAGCAGCACGCCGAACGCGACGGCCTCGGTGGCCTGCTTCGCGTCCTCGATGCCGATGTGCTCCTGCATGTAGAGCAGCCGGTACGTCGTGAACATGAACGTCGCGAGGATGATCAGGAAGCGCGACCACCACGCGAACGCGAAGTCCGGGTTCTTGATCGGGTTCGTCCAGAACGACGAGATGAGGTTGAGGAACGTGAACTTCTTGAGCGTGTACGTCGGCAGCTCGTCCCGGGCGACGACCGCGTAGACGGCGACCAGGATGATCGCCAGGATGCCGGGCGCGATGAACAGCACGGGCAGGTTCGCGACGAAGAACACCGACAGGTAGGTGCCCGCGAGCACGGCGAGGTTCTGCGCGAGCGCGATGATGCTCGACGACCGGCCGCGCTGGAGCTGCGGGACGTTGTCGGCGAAGCTCGCCAGCAGGGTGGCGAGGGTCGCGTTGGCGGCGAGCTGGGCGAGCAGCCACGCGAGCGTCAGGTTGAGCACGTCGGGTGCGTAGGCGATCCAGGCGAGTGCGATCGCGAAGACGACGACACCGCTCATGAGCCACGGACGACGCCGGCCCCAGCGGGTGCGGGTGCGGTCGGACAGCGCGCCGGCCAGGGGGTTCATGATGAGCGCGCCGAACGCACCGATCGGCAGGACGGAGCCGATGACGTTCGCGGCGTCGTCCCCGACCAGGGCCTGCGCCTTGAGCTGCATGCTCACGTAGACCGGTGCCATGAGCGCGACGAAGAGGCCGAACTGTCCGAGGAACAGCGCGATCTGGTAGCCGATGCCCACCCGCATCGTGCTGACCGGCTGCGTGATGCCCTCTTCGGGGTTCAGCAGTGCCGGGCTGCCGGGTTCGGGTGTGCTCATGACGCCTCCTTGAGTCGATGCTTCGCCGTCCAAAACCGTCTTGCGCACGGTTTTGACTGGCTGAGCATACATCGACAGGTGTCGTTCATGCAGCGGCGTGCGTCACGGAGCGCAGCAAAAACTACACACCGGGTGGTTTTTGGGGTAGCGTCGTCATCGATCTCGCCGTGGAGCATCGCTCCTCGACGGACTGCGACACCTGGTGCTGCGACACCCGGTGCCGCGACACCCAGTCAGGACCGAAGGAGCCTCACGCAATGCCCACCACCTCTGTGCAGCTGTACTCGCTGCGCGACGCCATCGCGGAAGACCTCGACAAGGCGATCGCCCGTGTCGCCGAGATCGGGTACGAGAACGTCGAGCCCTACGCGTTCGTCGAGCGTGCCGCGGACCTCGAGCGTGCCTTCGCCGCCACCGGCCTGAAGGCCCCGTCCGGCCACGTCGCCGTGATCGACGCCGAGGACACCGCCCCGATCTGGGACGCGGCCGAGCGCCTCGGCATCCAGACCGTCATCGACCCGTTCATCCCGACCGACCGCTGGCAGACCGCCGACGACGTCGCGAAGATCGCCGAGCGCGTCAACGTCCTCACCGCCGAGGCAGCCTCGCGCGGCCTCAAGTTCGGCTACCACAACCACCAGTGGGAGTTCACGAACAAGGTCGACGGCCGCACGGTCTACGACCACTTCGTCTCGCAGATCAGCCCGGAGACGGTGCTCGAGCTCGACACCTTCTGGGCGACCGTCGGTGGCGCGGACGCCCCCGCCGTCCTGAAGTCACTCGGCGACCGCGTCGTCGCGATCCACGTCAAGGACGGCAAGGTCGACGGCGACATCCTCACCGCGCTGCCCTCGTCCGAGAGCGCACTCGTCGTCCCCGAGGCGCTGCAGCGTGCCTTCGAGAACCAGACCCCCGCCGGTCAGGGCGACGTCGACGTCCCGGCCATCCTCGCCGCGGCGCCGCAGGCCATCCGCGTCGTCGAGTTCGACGCGTACTCCGGCGACGTCTTCGAGGGCATCACCGAGTCCCTCGCCTGGCTGAAGGACAACGACAAGTGACCCGTGTCGGGATCGGCATCATCGGTGCCGGCAACATCTCCACGCAGTACCTGGAGAACCTGACCAAGTTCGCCGACGTCGAGGTCCGGTTCGTCGCCGACGTGCTGCTCGACCGCGCAGCGGCCCAGGCAGCGGAGTACGGGGTCGGCGCGTCCGGCTCGGTCGAGGAGCTCCTCGCCCGCGACGACATCAGCATCGTGATCAACCTGACGATCCCGGCGGCCCACGCCGAGGTCGACCAGCAGATCATCGACGCCGGCAAGCACGTGTGGAGCGAGAAGCCGATCGCGACCGACCACGAGTCGGCTGCCGCGGTGCTCGCCTCCGCTGCGTCGAAGGGACTCCGGGTCGCGACCGCTCCGGACACCGTGCTCGGCGCGGGCATCCAGACGGCGCTCCGTGCCATCGCCCGCGGTGACATCGGCGAGCCGCTGACCGCGACGACGCTGTTCCACGTGCCCGGACCCGAGGCGTGGCACCCGAACCCGGACTTCCTGTTCGCTGAGGGCGCCGGTCCCCTGTTCGACATGGGCCCGTACTACGTGACGACCCTCGTGCACGCGTTCGGCACCGCCAGCCGCGTGCAGGCCGTGTCCTCGAAGTCGCTCGACCGTCGCACGATCGCGTCCGGCCCCCGCGCCGGCGAGACGTTCCCGGTCGAGGTCCCCACGCACCACGCCGCCCTGATCGAGTTCGCCGGCGGGCAGTCCGCCCAGTCGACGTTCTCGTTCCAGCACGCACTGCCGCGCATGGGCTTCGTCGAGATCAACGGCACGCTCGGCACGATCTCGCTGCCGGACCCGAACACGTTCGAGGGCTCGTCGCAGCTCTGGCGCTACGGCCAGGAGGAGCCCGAGACCCTCGAGGCGATCGGCTCCACCTGGGGCCGTGGCACCGGGGTCGTCGAGCTCGCCCGCGCCATCGCCGAGGACCGTCCCGAGCGCGCCTCGGGTGCGGTCGCGCTGCACGTCCTCGACGTGCTGCTCGGCATCCGCGACGCGGCGGCGTCGGGTTCCGCCGTCGACATCACGTCGACGGTGGACCGTGTCCCGCCGCTGCCGGAGGACTTCGATCCGTCGGCTGCGGTGCTCACCGCGTAGCTTCTGCGCTCCGCAGGACGGCCGGCTCCGACAGGGGCCGGCCGTTCTGCGTGCTGGGGCCGGGAGGCGCGGCGCGGCTCCGGTGCGTCGGCTACGGCCGTGCGGTCGCGAGCCGCTCGTGGAACGTCGGGCCGGAAACCGGCAGAACTCGGCCTCCGGCGGTCTGTATCGACGACTCACACGAGGTCCAAGAGGTCTAAGCGCGCGCCACCACAGGAATGCGCGTCGCGAGCAAAGTACTCGGCCTCGTGTCGATCGTGTTCGGCTTCACGTTCGTGCTCCCCCTGATCGATTTCATCCTCGGCATCGTAGGGCTCCGCTGGAAACCCCTCTGAATCAATTCATCGCCAACTGAAAGATGAAAGCTGTCGCCGAAAGTGCAATGACTAGGCCGAGAACAACCCAAGTGCCCGGAGTGACTGGCTTTTGCGGTTTACCCTCGACGCGATCTCGTGCAGCATTTCCCCATCGAGTTGCACGAAATGTTATCAAAGCAGCAACTATCACCAAAACGATGATCCCAAGGACAGCGGTCATCGAACAGCCTTTGCGATTTTGCCAACGGTGAGGAGGAAGTCTCCATAAGCCACACCATTTCCCGCTCCTACTGAAACGGTGTCACTAATATATTGAGTGCCTACATTGATCGCACAACCCACGGCCGCCTCGCCAAGTGCTGTGGCAGGCGTGTAAGAAGTTCCCAATGCAAGGCCGATCCCAAAGCTGGTCGTCGCTCCCAACGCACATCGTAGTCGTGCGTGACGGCAGCCATGCTGCGAACGGCCTGGTCCATCGCCCGCGCACGCCATCAGCGCCGTGCAAATACGGAACGCTCCTCCGCGCAGCCTCGCGCGGCCCACACTCCCAATGCACTCATTCTTTTCCTAGATTGCGCCGACGCACGAACAGGAAAACCGTCCCCCAGATTGCAAATACGAAAGCAAGAATAAAGGAAATTACTGAGAATCGCGCCCAGTTTGCGTTCACAAGCGGCAGGACAATAAATAGAACGGATAAGAAGTATGTGCATATGGTCACAAGGAGACTCAGAGAGGCCCTTCGATCCATCGCTGATTTTGCCATATATTCCCCTTACAGGAAGAGAGCTGCTCCGCCGACTGCAATGCCGCCCGCAAGGGCGCCGATCGCGGCACCTTGCCAGAGTCGAGTCCCGACTTGCCCAGCACTCTCACCTTCAAGCACGCCCACTGATGCGTTCCCAACGGCCGTTCCAACGGTAGAGCCTGCGACCGCACCCAGTGCGCAACCAGTGCCGAGCGTCTCCGCACCCGTCGCTACGCAGATACTTCCTGCGACAGCTACTCCGACTACTCCACCAATGACGGTACTTGCAAGATCTTCACCGAACCCACGGCCCGTTGGATCCGAGGAATTGATCGGGTCATCGCCTGCAAACGCGTAGCGGTTCGCGTTGGATGGGCTGAGGGGTGCGTCGAGGGTGTCGCGTTCAATCCACCCGCCAGTCGCGCTGTTCTGCCACCGGTACCCGAACTTGGTGAGCCCGTTCTCGGTGCTGCTTGAGCGGAGCCCGGCCTTGAACCCGTACGGGTTCTGCAGCCACTGCGCACTCGTGCCGCCGTTGACGGTTTCGGCGCCGTAGGGGTCGTAGGAGACGGTGTACGCGGTGTTTCCGGTGTCCGCGATCGCTGCTGCGGGGTTCCCGACCCCATCGATGACCCACATGCTCGTGACGCCATCGGTGGTCTGCAGGTCCATCGGCTGCCCGGTCGTCGGGTCGCTGATCACCGACGCAGTCCCCGTGCCGGCGACGGTGCGGCTGGTGATCACTGGGACGCCGTTCTGGTCGGTGGTGCCATACGTGTAGTCGTACTCCGCTCCTCCGTCCGTGGACTGCTTGAGGAGCTTGTTCATGTCGGCGCCGGCGTACTCGTACCGGGTCGTGACGCCGTTCTTCGTCGAGGTGGTCAGCTGCTGCGCGTCGTTGTAGGTGAACGTCTCACCCGGTGCTGCGGTGAGGTTCCCGACCCCGTCGTACGCGTACCCGGTCGAGGTGATCTGCCCGACCGCGTTGTACGTCAGCGTCTGCGAGCTCGTGCTGACGCCGGTCTGCTTCGCGGTGAGCCGGTTCCCGGCCGCGTCGTACGTGTACGCCCACGTGACATTCGTTGCGCCCTCGGCCTGCGTTGCCTTGGTGAGGCGACTGTTCGAGTCGTACGTGTACGCCGTCGTCTGCCCGGTGGTGTTGTCCTTGACCCACTGGATCTTGTCCGTGTCGTTCGCGCTCTTCACTGCGGAGCAGTCGCCACCGACGGCAATGCCGGTGATGTAGCAGTACGAGTCGTCGACGACGGCGGTGGTCTTGTCGCTGCCCTGCCACGCCTGAATACGGGTGATCTTGTTCGACGCACCGTAGGTGATGTGCTGGTGGGCCTGCCACGACGTCGGATCCTTGGTCGGGTCCGCATTGGCGGTCGCGTTCAACCACACGTCGGTGCGGCGGCCGTGGTCGTCGTTGGTGTACAGCTGCTTCGCGGTACCGCCGTCGCCGGTCGGGTACGTCGTCGCGGTGAGCACGTTCGCGGCGTCGTAGTCGTGCGTGACGGTGCCGTGCTGATCCGTGACCCGGACCGTGTTCCCGGCGAGGTCGTACCCGTACGAGACGGTTCCGCCGCCGGCGGTGTTGACCGTGGAGATGAGGCGGTTGCGCTGGTCGAACGTGTTCGTCACGGTGCCGGTCGCGGACTGCTGGGTGAGCTGGTTGCCGTTGCCGTCGTACGTGTTCGTCACCGTCAGAGCGCTGTCGGCGAACGTCGTCGTGAGGAGCCGGTCGTCGTTGTCGTACGTGTACGAGGTGACGCCGCCACCACCGTCGGTGTGGGACGAGACGCGGCCGAAGTCGTCGTAGGCGTACTTCTGCTGTCCGACCGTGTTCGCCGGCGCGTCGATGGTGAACAGCTGGTTGTACTGGTCGTAGCCGTAGGTCGTCTTGACCGTGTTCCCCGGTGCGGTCGCGGACTTCACCGCACCCCAGGCGTACTTGTCGACGTCCTTCTTGTTGTACTCAAGCTTCGCCTCGGCAGCTTCCGGACCGCTGCCGGTGCCGGTCGAGGTCTGGTTCCCGGGGCCGTCGTACCCGTACGTGGTCTTGTTGCCGGAACTGTCCGTCGTGGAAGCCGGCAGGTACGCCGTCGGCGACTCCGTCCCGTACGTCGCGGTGTTCGTGCTGCCAGAGGCAGACTGCGACTGCGTCAACGACTGCCCGTTGTTGCCGTCGAACTTGTTGTTCGTCGTCGACGCGCTCGTCCCGGACCCGACCGTGGAACTCAGCACGCCGTTGTTGGTGGACTTGTACGTGCGCGACTGATCCCGGCCGGCAGCGTCCTTGACGTCGGTGACGAGGTCGTTCACGTCGAGCGTGTACGTGGTGTGGTCCGCGGTCGCGACGGGCTGCGACTGGTTCGAGCGCGGGTCGGCGACCTGCGTGGTGTCACCGTCCGTGTACGCGAAGCGGGTCACCGCGGTCCCCGGGGACCCGGCGGTGGTGTTCGCCTGCGACACCTTCGTGACCCGCTTGGTGGAGTCGTACGTGAACGAGGTCACCCCGCCGGTCGGTGCGGTGATCGAGGTGAGGTCCCCGCTCGTGTACCCGAACGTGGTCGTCGCTCCGGTCGCGTCCGTGTACGTCGTGATGTCACCCGCGGCGTTCTTCGTCCACGAAACACTCCGCGACGACGAGCCGGACGTCTGCGTGAACGTCGTCGTCCCGTTCGCGTACGACACGTTCGCCGTCTTCGCGCCATCGGTGCCGGCAGTGGAGACCAGGGTGCCGAGCGAGAACTTGTCCGCCGCCACGTTGAAGCTGACCTGGTTGCCGTTGCGGTCGTTGACGCTCTTCGGCTGGCCGCCGAGGGTGAAGTGGATGACCTGGTTCGTCGTCCACGACGTCAGCGTGTACTCCCGCGTGTCCGCGTTCGCGACCCGCGCCAACGTCATCTGCAGGCCTGGCGGGGACGTGAACGCACCAGCGGTCCCGGTGGGCTTGAACTGCCATGCCGTCCCGACCGCGTCCGTGTAGACCACACCCGCGGCGTTCGCCGACAGGTCCCCGGCACCAGCGAGGGCGTACTGCCACCGGTTCGCTTCCATCGTGTTGCTGTTCGCCGTCGTCGTCGACCGCGAGTTGTACGCAGCACCGATCGTCGTGCTCTGCGTCACACCCGGCAGCGTCAGCGCACTCGTGGTGACCAGCAGGTTGCCCGTGCCGACGTCGACGCTTGCGTTGGTCTGGTCCGAGATCGGGAACGGCAACGTCGTCGCGGACGTCCGCTGCCCGGTGACGTTCGTCGACACGGGTCCACCCGGCAGCCAGTTGTAGGTGCCCTGCAGGTCGAGGACGAAGTCCGTGGTCCCCGAGGAAACGTTCTGGATCCGCACCTTCCCGTTCGACCCCACGGGCAGGATCGCCGTCGTCGTCCGGATCGACGACGTCGGCGCGTACCCGATGACCGCCCCGGTGGGCTCGGAGGAACCGTCCGCCCATGCCTTCGCGTACCCGCCGGTCGTGCCCGAGTGGATCGCCGTGACCGTCACCGCGACCGCCGACAAGCCACCCTCGACCGTCCCGATCCCAGCAACTCCCGCGACCTGCACCGCGACCGACGCATTCGCCCCGACGCTCGAGGACGTGCGGGTGTCGACGATGCGGCCCGTTCCCGGAGTGAACCCGCCACCCGGATTGCTGGGGACGAAGTACCCCTGCACGTCGACCTGGATCTGCACCGTGCCACCGTCGGGAGCGTTGTCGATCGTGACCTTCCCATCGGAGCCGACGGCGACCTGCGCGCTCATCGCCGTGGTCAGCTTCGTCGACGGGTAGTTCAACGACCCCGTGCTCTTCGGCCCATCGGACGGCGACGGACGCACCCACCCGGCCCCACCGCCGGTGTTCTGCACCACGACACTGACCGCCACCGCGGCCGCGTTCGTCGGAACGCCACCCTTGCCGGTGACCTGGAACGTGATGCTGTCCCCACCCGACAGGGCACCCTGCCGCACGTTCGTGCCGTCCGCCGTGTTCGCGATCCGGGTCCCGGACAGCGGAACGAACCCGCCAGCGCCGACACCGTTCGCCGTGGACGTGTAGTAGCCGGTCACGTCCAGGATCACCCGCGACTGCGCAGTCGTCGTGTCGATCCGGATGGATCCGTCGTCCCCGACCGCGAGCAACGACGTGTTCGACGTGTTCCCCGCCACTCCGCTGCCGTAGATCATCAGCAGCGTCGGCCCGTCGCTCGACTCCGCTCGACCCTTCAGCTGCCCGGTGCCGTTCGCGTCCGCGACCGTCGCCAGCACACTGATCGCGCCGACACCGTCAGCGGGGATCCCCTTCACCCCGGCTACCGGCACCGTCGTCGACGAGCCGGCAGGCGTGGCGCCGTCGAAGATCCTGGCGTTGGTCGGCAACGGCACGAACTGCCCACCCGTACCCGTCGCGACCGCCTGTGCCGGAGCAGGTGGCGAGGCCACCGCCAACAACGACCCCAGCAGCGCCACCAGCGTGACGACGGCCAGCACGACCCAACGAGAACGAACAGACAACGGCGACGTCGCGAACACGCGCAGAACCCCTCAACAGGTCACCACCAGCGAATCCGCCCCCATGACGGCACTGTGCAACCACACAGAACGCTACGGAGCATCCCTCACCACTGCTCCCCCACTACAGGGGGTAGAAAGTTCCGCGTCCGAACCGATAGGGCTCCGGCCCTACCGGATCACGAGGTCGTCGAGCCGAGCACGAGTGTCCGTGATCCGGACACCGCTCCTCGTGGCGGACCCGTTGAAGCCGTCCGCGCTGGAGTACACGGCGGGACCGTCGACGTAGACCTTGATCTTCGCGCCGTCGGCCCTGACCCGCACGGTCGAGCCGGGCTTGACCTCGCGGCTCAGCGCCTTACCGATCTGGATGAACCGCCCGTTGACCCGCTTGTAGACCTTCGCGTTGCCCGTGCCCGACCCGTGGACGTCGAGCACGAAGTAGTCCTTGGCGCTGCTCAGTCGCCACACCGGCCCCGCACCCTTCGCGGAGATCGCGGTCATGGTGAGGCTGATGTCGACCGCAGCTTTCTTCGTGTCGACGGTGGCCGCGGATTCACGAACGGCTCCGCTGCTGGCTCGGTAGGCACGGCCACCAGAGATGCCGTACTTCACTCCGCCGACCGTGGAGTAGGACCGGCCGTGCAGGTCCTTGCCGAGTCCGGTGACCATGTCGGGCCGGTTGAACGAGTCGTAGCGAACCGCCGGCGCCGGCGTCAGGACGTTCTGCCCCTCACGGAGCCGCACCCCGCTCAGTGCTGAGGTGATCGTCTCCGTGATGTGCGCCTGCCCGACGTCGTTCGGGTGCTGCCCGTCGGGCCCGATCATCGTCGCCTTGTTCCATCCGGTGAAGGCATCGGCGATGATGACCGATCCGTCCTTCGGGTACGCCGCGACGACGCTGCGGAGGTAGCGGTTGTACCGGACGACGTCAGCGTCGGTCGGGGGTGACGGGTACCACGCGTAGCCCTTCGTCGTCGACGGCGTGTCGAGCACGATGACGATCGTGGGTGGGAACGGCCCGGTTCCCCGCACCCAGTCGATGAAGCCCCGGACGTTCGCCTTGAACGTGGCCTCGGGGACGTGGCGGCCGACGTCGTTCTGGTTCCCGAGGTACGAGACGACCCCGTAGTCGCCGCGGTTCCACGTCGAGCGCGCGCGGTCGAGTATCTGCGCCGTCGAGGCCCCGCTGATGGTCTCGTTCGACCAGAGCGTCGGATCCGCGCCGAGGCTCGTCCGGACCATGGACGGGTACATCCGGCTCGGCACCGAATCGGAACCGAGTTGGACCTGTCCGAACGAGTGACCGTACGCGGCGTACCGCACGCCACGCAGCGCGTCGTTGCCGGGCGACGGAGCGGCCTGCACACCGCTCGGTAGGAGCGCACCGATGACCGCGAGGACGGCAGTGGCCGCCGTCATCACGGCAGAGCGGTGGCCTCGGGTCGTGCGCATGTTCGTCCCCCTCCGGACGCCCCATGCGCCGCGACAGATACGGGCGCATCGATCGCACCCGCGCCCACGCTAGGGCAGAAACAAGCTCACCTTCTGCTCCCCGTTCGCGTGACACGCAGAGGAACGGGGCAACGCACCGCCTAGAGATGACGACCGGACCGGACCGTTCGGTCGGGCGAGCGCTACTGGCCCCGGGCTGCGAGCCACTCGTGGAACGTCGGGCCGACCACCTCGACGTCTCCCGCGGGCAGGAGCGCTCCGTCCCGGAACGCCCGGCCCGTGCGGCCCGGGATCAGCATCGGGACGGGCGCCACGCCCGGATGCGGCAGCGCCGTCGTCATCGCCCACAGGGACGTCGTCTCGGGCCCGGCGACCTCCACGACCGGCGCGGACCGCCGGCCCGTCGCGACCTCGGCCACCACCGTCGCCACCGCTTCGAGCGACACCGGGGCGATGGTCATCCGCGGCACGAGCGCGATCGGCCCGACGCGCAACCGCTCGAGGTTCTGCGCGGCGAACTCGAACCACTGGGCCGAACGGACGATCGTGGCGCCCCGGCCCGCCGCTCCCGCTGCCTGCTCCTGTGCGGTCTTGCCGGCGAAGTACCCGTAGCCCTGCACCTCGGACCTGGTGCAGTTGAGGATGGACAGCAGCACGTGTCGCGCCCCGGACCGTTCGGCCGCCGCGCCGACCACCGCCGTCGAGCGCGTGAAGAAGTCCGTCGCACGCCGCCGACTCGTCGTGAACCGCCCGGTCGCCTCGACGATGACCTCCGGCCGGACCGACGCCAGCCGATCGACCGCGTCGTCCGCGAGCACGTCGAACCCCGATGACCGGGACAACCTCGTGACCGAGCAGCCGTGTGCCCCCAGCGCTGCCTCGATCGCGACTCCGGAGATCCCGCCTCCGACCACTGCAACCCGCATCCTGCCCCCTTCGGCTCTACATCCGTAGAGAACACTACGATGGTAGAGGCGAGAGGGGAAGAGCATGGGGCGACGCGAGGACCTGGCGGACGCGGGAGTACGGCTCACTGCTCGCGGTGGGGTCCGAGCCCTGACGCACCGGGCAGTCGACACCGAGGCCGGCGTGCCCGCCGGGTCGACGTCGTACTACGCGTCGACGCGGCGCGAACTGACCGCGCTCGTCGTCGCGCGCATCACGGAGCAGCTGTCGACGGAGCTGGGCGCGTTGCGTCTCCCCGAGCCGCTCGACGACGCGACGGTCGTCGAGGTCGCCGCCACGTTCCTCCAGGGCCTCGCAGAGCGGGCGGAGGCGCAAGCCGCTCGCCTGGCCCTCCTCCTGGAGCTCCGGGACGACGAAGCGCTCCGCGCACCCCTCACCGGCGCCGACCCGGTGCGCGCCGCGCTGCTCGCCACGGCGGAGGACCTGCTCGTCCGCATCGGCGTCGACCACCCCCGGCGATCCGCGGTCGACCTCGTCGGACTCGTCGATGCACTGCTGCTCTACCGCGTCGCGGGGGTCGCGCCCGTGGACGACCGAGCGGTGCTCGGCGCGTACCTCGCAGGGCTCCCGCGCAACTGAACGCCCCCTCACCGACTCGCAGCTGCACCGGGCGATCGGCGGGTCCACCCCCTGCCAGGATGAGCGCCGTGGGGAGACGTCGGCTCGTGCTCGGAGGGGTGGTCGCCGCCGTGCTCGTGGCGGCCGGCACGGCGACGGTGGTGTCGGTGACGCACGCGCAGACGTTGGCCGCGCGACTCCCGCCCGCGAGCGCGTCCTCCGAACAGGTCCTCCGCGTCTACCTCCGGGCCGCGAAGGCCCACGACTGTGCTGTCACCGAGGCCCTCACCGACGACAGCGGCGGTCCGGACGCGGCCTGGTGCGGCGGACGCACCCCGTCCTCGTGGTTCGACGACCACCCCGACCTGCTCGGCTACCGGCACATCGGGGCGGTCTCGCGACTGAGCGCGAAGGAGACGGGCCGATCCGCGGAGGAGTGCATCCCGGTCGACGTCACCGAGACGAACATGACGGGCGCCGAACCGGGCGACCTCCCCGGGTGGGGGTTCTGCTTCCGCCACACGCCGGCCGGCTGGCGCCTGACCGACGAAGGCTACGGCTGACCCGACGACGTCGCCGGTTCCCGAGAGCCTCAGTCGGGGCGGACCGGTCCCGCCGCGAGATCGCCCACCACGGTCGTCCACGGTCGCGCGGTCCACGACGTCACGAGTCCCCCGGTCACGTACGGGTCCGTCGCCGCGAACGCCCGCGCACGCTCGAGCGCGTCGTCGCCGACGAAGACGATCAGCGCGGTGAACGGTCCGGTGCCCTCGCCGACCGCACCGCCGAGGAGCAGCTCGCCGCGCTCCGCCGCAGCCCAGGCCGCCCGGAGGTGCTGCTGGCGGAACGCATCTCGGCGCTCGAGGTAGTCGTCGACGTAGGTGTACTCGAGTACGGCGTGCATGGTCCTGCTCCGATCCGGTCGTGCGCGGGACCCACGGCCCCGCTGACACGAGTGTGGCAGGACCGGCGGGTCCGGTCAGCCCGCCGGCGGCACGATCTGCTCGAGCAACCGCAGCACCCGCTCGCCGTCGACCGCGTCGGGGTCGAGCAGCCACTGCACCTGCAGTCCGTCCGACGCCGCGATGCTCAGGGACGCCAGGTCGACGGGGTCCAGGTCGGCCCGGATCCGCCCGGACGCCTGGTCCGCCTCGATCAACTCCGCCAGGTCCGCCCGCAGCCGGGTGAACCGTTCCCGCATGAACTCCCGCGTGGCGGGGTGCCCCTCCTGCACGGCATCGGCCGCCAGGGTCGTGTACAGCTGCACCAGCCCCGGGACCGCGCGATTCCGCGAGGCGCTCTCCCGCATGTCCCCGATCGCGGACTTCATCCGGTCCGGTGCCCCCTGCTCGCGGACCTCGTGCTCGCGGTAGACCGCGAGCAGCAGTTCGTCGCGGCTCGGGAAGTAGTGCCGCAGCGCCGCGTGGGTGATCCCGAGGGCGTCCGCGACGGATCGCAGCGAGGACGCGTCGACACCCTGCTCGGCGACCATGCGGATCGTCTCGTCGAGGATCTGCGTCCGTCGTTCGGCACCCTTGCGGTAGCCGCGTCGCGGCAGGGCCGCGTCGTCGTCGGCAGGGTGCGTCATGCGCCCAACTTACCGCTGGAAGGTTTTTTCCGGGAGGCGCGGCTCGGCGCCGCTACGGACCGCCCGGTTCAGGAGTCGTACGGCTCCGCGTCGCCGTCCGGGTCGACCGTGTACTCGTCGACGGGAGCGTGCGCGCCACCGACGAGGGCCTCGGTGATCTGGACGAGGCAGCGTGCGAGGACGTCGTTCTCCTCGGAGGACAGGTGGTCCATCACCTCGACCACGGCTTCGTGGAAGCGTGCGTAGGACGCGTCGATCTTCTTCGCCGCCTGCACCGTGGGCTCGAGCACCTGTGCCCGACGGTCGGTGGGGTGCGGGGCGCGGACGAGGTCGCCCTTCTCGACGAGCCCGTCGACGATCTTCGTCACCGACGCGTTCGAGACGTTGAGCATGACGGCGAGGTCCTTCGGGCCCATGGCCCGGCCGTCCCGGTGCGCCTGGAGCATGTACCGGACGGCGAGGAACTCGTTCTTGGTGAGACCGCTCTCCGACCGTGCCTGTTCGAGCTGCTGTTCCTCGGCGTGCTGCAGGCGGAGGAGCGCGTCCACGGCGCCCTTCGCGGCGCGCGACCGGGGTTCCCGGGCGTAGAGGTGCATGTGCTCGCGGCGGACGACGGTCAACGGCATCTGGTCGGGTGTGCTCTCTGCCTGGTGCGGATCGGGGGTGCGGGGCCTACGCCGCCGGGACCGAGAAGAAGTCGGCGTAGGACGGTTCGGAGCGACCGGACAGGAGCGACGGGTCCTGGATGCGGCGCTCGACGTAGGCGTCGATGATCGCGGGGTCGGTCAGACCGACGCGCGTGTGGGTGCCGCCGAGCCGTGCCTGTCGCGGCATCCCGGTGTACGTGCTGTGCATTGCGATACCGCCCCTCGTCGTCGTTGCTGTCCCCATCGGACGCCCGAAGTCTTTCACAACGTGAACGATCAGCAAAACGAACAATTCGTGTTCTGTACGGTTCACGCACTGAACAGTCAGCCCAGCCGAACTACATCTCTGTCATTCACCGTCGCCGGGGATCCCCGGCTCCGAGGGGATTCCGAGCGTTCTTTTGGCACTCGCCAGGCTTGAGTGCTAAAACATGTCGCAGTTGAGTCGAGGGGACTCAACACCAGACACGAAGGAGTTGACACCGATGACGATGAACTTCGATCCGTTCCGCGAGCTGGACCGTCTCGCCGGCTCCCTCCTCGGCACCGCGGGCCCCCGCTCGATGCCGATGGACCTCTACCGCACGGGTGACCACTACGTCCTCGACGTCGACCTGCCCGGCATCGACCCGGGTTCCGTCGACATCGACGTGGACGGCTCGGTCCTGACCATCCGCGCCGAGCGCACCCTCGGCGCTCCCGAGGGCTCGCAGTGGCTCACCCGAGAGCGCCAGCCGGGCACGTACGTCCGTCAGCTGACGCTCGGCGACGGCCTCGACGCCGAGCGCATCACGGCCGGCTACGACAACGGCGTCCTGAGCGTCACGATCCCCGTGAAGGAGTCGGCGAAGCCGCGCAAGATCGCCGTCACGACGGGTGGCGGACGCGAGCAGCTCGCCGTCGGCAGCGGGGAGTAGGAGCGGCAGCCGTGTTCGACCTCGTCAACGCCCTGGCCGCGCTCGCCGCCGTGACGGTCGCGCTCGCGCTGTCCAGTCTCGACCGACGGACCGCGGTCCTGCTCGGGGCGACGGGTGGCCTCGCGGGGAACTTCCTGACGTGGCTGGCCGTCCCGTCGCTCTGGGACCGGTGGGCCGTGGTGCCGTGGGTCGCCGCCGTCGCCGGCACCGTCCTGCTCATCGCGGGGTGGAGCGCCGTCCGGGCGTACTCGGGCCTGTTCGAGCCGCCGCGTGCGGACGAGACCGACACCGGCGCGCTCCTGACGGTCGGCGGGAGCGGCCACCGCAGCTGATCGAACCGACGACGCCTCGGGCTCGGTGCACGACGTGTGCCGAGCCCGAGGCGTTCCGGGCGTAGCGTGACGGCGTGGACCTCGAACTCAAGAACCGTGTCGCGCTCGTCGTCGGAGGGAAGGGGTACATCGGCGCCGCCGTCGCCGATCGACTCCGGGCCGAGGGTGCGACCGCCGTCGTGGCCTCGCGGAGCGCCGGCGACTCCCCCGACAGCGTCGCGATCGACACCGCCGACCAGGCCTCCGTCGACGCCGGAGTCGCGCGGGTGCTCGAGCAGCACGGCCACATCGACGCCCTCGTCGTGACCGCGGCCCCGAGCGCCGGCACCCTCGACCCGGCGAAGAAGTCCGACCCCGAGCAGGTCCTCACCGCGATCGACGGCAAGGCACTCGGGTTCCTCCGTGTCGCCAACGCGGTGCTGCCGGCCCAGCGCGAGGCCGGGTTCGGACGCGTCGTCGTGATCAGCGGACAGAACGCCTACCTGTCGGGCAACATCACCGCATCGCTCCGCAACACCGCGGTGAGCGTCATCGCGAAGAACCTCGCCGACGAGGCCGCCGGCTCCGGCGTCACGGTGAACGTCGTCAACCCGGGGCTGGTGACGGACACCCCCAGCACCGAGGTCCGCCCCGGCCGCCCCGGCGACTCGAGCCCGCAGCAGATCGCGGACCTCGTCGCGTTCCTCGCGTCGCCGCTGTCGGTGGTGTCCGGTGAGTCGATCTCGATCGCCCACCGCGTGCTGGGCCAGATCACCATCTGACCGACGGGCGGGTCCGACAGATCGGTGCGGCCTGCGGGCCAGGAGGCGCGGTGCGGGCCCGACCCGCGCCTCCTGGCCGCCACCCGGCACCACCCGCACGGAGCGACGTCCGTCGTGCGTCAGCAGGGTTGGTCCTTCCGGGGGATGCGTAGACATCTGATGTTCTACATTCTGAATGGATGCAGACGTTCCGTTTCCGGCTCACCGGCGCCGCACTGGCGGCGACCGCAGCCCTCGTGATCTTGACCGGGTGCGCCACCGACCCCACCGATCCTGACCACCGCGCCGACGGGTCGACGACGTCGATCCGTTCAGCTGCTGACGAGTCGTTCGGTGTCGGCGGACAGGTGGTCACGGCGGAGGACGGTCACATCGCCGACAGTGCGCCGATCACGGTCCTCGCCGACACCCCGGCGATCGCGAACCTCGATGCCGACCTCCGCGACGCGGTGACCCGCGCCAGCGAGGCCGCGGCGAACGAGGGCATCGAGGTCCTGGTCAACTCCGGGTGGCGCTCGAAGCGCTACCAGCAGGCCCTGCTCGACCAGGGCGTGGAGGAACACGGATCGCTCGCCGAGGCACGCCGGTGGGTGAACACCCCGCAACGGTCGACGCACGTGGTCGGTCGCGCGGTCGACCTCGGGGCGATCGACGACGTGGTCTGGATGCAGGAGAACGGCCGCGAGTTCGGGCTGTGCCAGACGTACGAGAACGAGTCCTGGCACTACGAGCTGTCGACGACGACCGGTGGCGAGTGCCCGGAGATGCTCGCGGACAGCAGTGCCGGGTGAACGTCGGTTCAGCCGAGGGGATGAAGCGGTTCAGCCGTGCGCCCGATGCCCGGCGCGCGCCGCTCGGCGAGGCTCGGAGCATGGAGTCCTCGACGAAGCACACGATCGCCACCCTGCTGGTCTGCGCCGCGATCGTCACGGTCACGGCCACCGCCCTCATCGCGATGTCGCCGGTCCCGTGACCGGCGGACGACGCCCCCGTGCGATGATCGTGCCGTGACGGAACGGCGCACGTTCATCCGGCCGCTCGCCACCCGCTCGATCATCATCGACGTGGCATGGGCGGTCTTCGCGGCGTTCGTCTTCCTGCTCCCGATCGACCTCGAGCTCGAACACGCGAGCTTCTTCGCGGTCCTCGCCGCGGCCGGGGCGATCGCGCTCCGACGGGTCTCGCCGTCCGCGGCGATGACCATGGTCGTCGTCCTCGGCATCGTCCAGGTCGGCGGCGGCGAGCGGCCGTCGCTCGTCGACGTCGCCATCTTCGTGGTCATCGGCACGGCGGCGGTCGTCGGCACGCGCGGTGAGGTCATCGTGTCCGGCCTGCTGGCGTTCGTTGCCGGCATCAGCGCGACGCTCTACCTCGCACTCACCGGCTTCCGGTTCCTCGTCCTCATCAACGGCCCGCGCGACCAGGCGTTCCTGGCGATGGCCGCACCGGTGACGGCGCTCCTCGGGGTCTGGGCGGGCGGGGTCGCCGTTCGGGCCTTCCGTTCGCGGGACCGCGAGTCCGAACGCCGGGCGGACGCCGAGGCCGCGGCGTCCCGAGCCGAGGCCGTCGCCACCGAGGCCGAGGCCACCGCCACCCGGGCCATCGACGTCGCCGAGTCCGAGCGTATCCGCGCGGACATCGCCCGCGACGTGCACGACGTGGTCGGCCACTCCCTCGCCGTGATCATCGCGCAGGCCGACTCGGTGCCGTTCCTCGCCGACGAGGCCCGCATCCGCGAGGTGAGCGCCACGATCGCGAGCACTGCCCGGAGCTCTCTCGTCGAGGTCCGCCAGGTCCTCGGGCACATCGACGGCTCCGGCGCCTCGACCGACCCGGGGTCGCTCGAGGAGATCGTGCAGGGCATCCGCGAGGCCGGGGTCGACGTCGACCAGGCCGTCCGCGGGGTCCCGGTGGTGCTCGGCCCGGAGAGCGGGACCGCCGCCCGCCGGGTGCTGCAGGAGATGCTCACGAACGCGCTCCGACACGGTGCCCCCGGGATGCCGGTGACGGTGCGGGAGACGTGGCGGTCGGCCGACCTGGTGCTCGAGGTCGAGAACCTCGTCCCGACCGCCGGCACCGTCGGGACGGCCGCGCCCGGCGCCGGCACCGTCGGGACCGGCCCGGTCGCCGTCCCGCCGGTGAGCACCCGCGGGTCCGGCCGTGGCCTCGCCGGCATGCAGTCCCGGCTCACCGCACTCGGCGGGTCCTTCGACGCCGCCGTCCTCGACGACGTGTTCGCCGCACGTGCCCGCATCCCGTTCGACGTCCTTGGGGGGACCAACCGATGACCGATCCGATCCGCATCCTGCTCACCGACGACCAGGCACTGTTCCGAGCCGGCCTCCGCGTCGTGCTCGACGCCCAGGACGACATGGTCGTCGTCGGCGAGGCGTCCGACGGTGCCGAGGCCCTGGCGCGCATCCCCGAGCTGCGACCGGACGTGATGCTCCTCGACATGCGGATGTCGGGCATGGACGGGGTCGAGACCGTCCGGCAGCTGTTCTCCGGCGCGGTCGAGGGGCCGCTCCCCCGCGTGGTCGTGCTGACGACGTTCGGCCTCGACCCCGCTGCCGCCACCGCGATCCGCCTCGGCGCGAGCGGGTTCCTGCTGAAGGACACCACGCCGCCGTTCCTGTTCGCGGCCGTCCGGGCGGTGCACGAGGGGAGCTCGGTGATCGCGCCGAACGACCTCTCGCAGCTGTTCGGCGCCGACGTCGAGCGCGCGCCGGCTCCGCAGCCCGAGGCGTTCCAGTCGCTGACGGACCGGGAGCGCATCGTGTTCGGCTGGGCCTCGCGCGGATTGTCGAACGCGGAGATCGCGGCGAAGGAGTTCGTCACGGAGTCCACGGTGAAGACGCAGATCTCGAGCATCCTCGGGAAGCTCGCGCTGCGGGACCGGGTGCAGCTCGTGGTCTACGCGCACGACCACGGGCTGGCGGGCGCTCGCGACGCCTGAGCGGCAGGACGGCTCAGCGCCCGTCGAGCGCCGCCACCTCGTCGAGGATCGTGGCGATCGCCGCCGGGTCGTGCGCGAACCGCCCCAGGAACAGGCCGCCGATCCGCCCCTGCCCGCGGGTGAGCAGCCCCGGCCCGGCACTGCCGCCGTAGATCACGACCGACCCGGCGAGTTCCGGCCGCGTGGCCAGGTGCTCCTCGATCCCCGCGAGCACCCCCACGACGTGCTCGTCGGGCGCCGGTGCCGGGGCACCGATGGCCCACACCGGCTCGTACGCCACGACGAGCGGCCCCGCCAGTCCGTCCGCGACCGCCGTCGAGACGGCCCGGTCGAGCTGCGCGGTCACCTCGGCGACGGTCTCCGCTCGGGAGGCGCGACTCGCCTCCCCGACGCAGACCAGCGGCCGCAGGTGGTTGCGGAAGGCGGCGTGCACCTTCCCCGCGACCTCGTCGTCCGTCTCGTGGAACAGGGAGCGCCGTTCGGCGTGGCCGATCTCGACGAGGTCGACGCCGATCTCGCGCAGCTCCGCACCCGTGACCTCGCCGGTGTACGCCCCCGCGTCGGCCCACGACAGGTCCTGGGCGCCGAGCAGCACGCTAGCACCGGCGTCGGTCAGGATGCGGCGGACGGGGACGAGCGCCGGGAACGTCGGCACCACGAAGAGCGACGCGGCACCGGACGTCACCGCGGGGTGCCGCCGGGCGACTTCCGCGACCTCGGCCGCCCACGACAGGGTCCGGGCGTGCGAGAAGTACGTCTTGAGCGACACCCCGATGGTGATCACAGCGCGACGGCCTCCACGATCAGCGCGAAGGACGCCGCTCCCGGGTCGACCGTCCCGACGGCGTGCTCGGCGTGGGTCCTCGCCCGGCCCTTCCTCGGCAGCAGCTCGGCGGTGCCCTGCGCAGCGTCCTGCGCGGCGGACACCGCCGCACGCCAGGCATCGGCGAGCGCCGCATCGTCGTCGACCCGCGAACGGAGGGCCTCGCGGAACGGGACGAGCGCGTCCACCATCGTCTTGTCCCCGGGCACCGCGCCGAAGGCGAGGACCGCCTCGGTCGCCGCACCGACGGCCTCGACGACGTCCGCACCCGTCGGACGCGAGTCGTCCCCGAGCACGCGACCCAGTGCCTCCAGGGCCGCGCCCCAGATCGCACCGGATGTGCCACCGGCCTTGTCGGACCAGGCGTCGCCGGCGATCCGCAGCACACTGCCCGCACCGGCTCCACGCGCGACGGCGTCGGACGCGGCCTCGGCAGCGGCGTGCGATCCCCGCTGCATGCCGATGCCGTGGTCCCCGTCGCCGGCCACCGCGTCGATGCGGCCGAGTTCGTCGGCGTGCTCGTCGATGACCGAGCGGACCGCGGCGAAGCCGGCGGCGACCTGGACGGCGACGGCCCGGGAGTCCTCGCTGGCCGGGCCGACCTCGTCGGGTGCCGCGTCGGCCGCCACCACGGAGGGTGCGACACGCTCCGCGGGGACGGCACCGCCCTTGCGGTACGCGGGGGTGTCGGCCGAGGCGGCCCAGAGCTCCTCGAGCTCCGCGTCCAGCCAGAACAGCGTCAGTGAGACGCCGGCCATGTCGAAGCTCGTGACGAGCTCCCCGACCTCGGGCTCGACGATGACGACGCCCGCGTCGACGAGCCGGCGTTGCACCGAGCGGTAGACGACGAACAGTTCCTCGTACTTGACGCTCCCGAGCCCGTTGAGGATCGGGACGACGCGGGAGCCGGCGGCGGTGACCCCCGCCGGCAGTTCGTCGAGCAACCGGTCGACGAGCAGCGCGGCGAGTCCGTCGGCGCTCGGGACGTCGGTCTCGTCGATGCCGCGTTCGCCGTGGATGCCCATGCCGATCGCCATGCGGCCCTCGGGGACGGTGAACAGGGGTTCCTCGGCGCCGGGCAGCGAGCAGCCGGAGAACGCGACGCCGAAGCTGCGTGTGCGGTCGTTCGCCCGCTCCGCGATCGTCGTGACCGCGTCGAGGTCGTCACCACGCTCGGCGGCGGCTCCGGCGACCTTGAACACGCAGAGGTCCCCCGCGATCCCGCGCCGTTCGTGCGCGCGATCGGCGGGTGCGCTCACCACGTCGTCGGTGACCCGCACCGTGCGGACGCTGATCCCAGAGGCCTCGAGCGCGCGTGCGGCCGCGTCGAAGTTGAGGACGTCGCCGGCGTAGTTGCCGTAGCTCAGCAGCACCCCGCCGCCGTGCTCGGAGGCCGTCGCCACCGACGTGACCTGCTGGGCGCTCGGGCTGGCGAACAGGTTCCCCATCGCCGCACCGGCCGCGAGCCCGTGCCCGACGAGTCCGCCGAACGCCGGGTAGTGCCCGGATCCGCCGCCGATCACGAGCGCGACCGTGCCGTCCGGCGACGTGGTCGACCGGGCGACCCCGCCGTGGACCTTCCGGACCCACCGCTCGTTCGCGGCGACGAACCCGTCGGTCGACTCGTCGGCGAAGTCTGCCGGGTCGTTGAAGAGCCGGGTCATCGCTCGTCCCCCTGGGTGCGCACGTGCGTCGTGTCGAGCAGCTCGTCCGCCTTCGCGCCACGGAAGTACTTCGTGCAGAAGATCATCACCGCGGCCACGAACGCCAGGACCCCGAGCGACACGATGCCGAACGCTCCGCTGTCCGTGGGCACCACGTCGTTGATCGCCGTGCGCATGATCGGCGCCACGAACCCGCCGAGGTTGCCGAGCGAGTTGATGAGCCCGATGCCCGCGGCCGCTGCGGCCCCGGTCAGGAAGGCCGTCGGGTACGCCCACGTGATCGGTCCCACTGCGAGGAAGCTCGCGACCGCCAGCGTGATGAACAGGATGCCGAGGATCGGCTGCCCGTTCGCGCCGGCCCAGGCGGACCCGAGGATCGACAGGCCGGTGGTGATGTAGAACCAGGTGCCCCAGCGTCGACGACGCCCGACGGTGTCCGCCCGCGAACCGACGAGGTAGCAGGCGACGAGCCCGACGAGCCACGGGATCGCCGCGACGAGTCCGACCTGCCAGCCGACGTCCTGCCCGAGCAGCGACGAGACCTGCTGCGGCAGGTAGAACGTCGTGCCGTACACGGCGACCTGCAGGCAGAAGTAGATGATCGTGAAGTACCAGACGCGGCCGCTGGCCAGCGCCTTCCAGATGCCCGTCGGGCCGTCCTCGCTGCGGGCGGTGTCCTCGCGGGCCATCGCTGCCGTGAGCGAGTCCTTCTCCCCCGGCTCGAGCCACTTCGCCTGCTGCGGACTGTTCGTCAGGAACACCAGGGCCGCGATGCCGGCCAGGACCGCGAGGAGTCCCTCACCCGCGAACATCACCTGCCAGCCGTGGAACGGGGTGGCCTGGTCGCCGAAGCTGATCAGTCCGCCGGACAGCGGTGCGCCGATCATCTGCGAGAACGGCTGCGCCAGGTAGAAGATCGCGAACATCCGCACGCGGACCTTGTTCGGGAACCACTCGGACAGGTACATGATCACGCCGGGGAAGAGCCCCGCCTCGGTCACGCCGAGGATGAAGCGCAGGATGATGAACATCGTGTCGTTCGTCGTGAACGAGAACAGCGCGGCGACGATGCCCCACGTGATCGCGATGCGGGCGAGCCAGAAGCGTGCACCCAGGCGCTTGAGCAGCAGGTTCGACGGGATCTCGAAGATCGCGTAGCCGATGAAGAAGATGCCGGCACCGAGCGCGAAGGCGGCGTCGGAGATGCCGCGGTCGACGCTCAGGGCCTCCTCGGCGAACCCGACGTTGGTGCGGTCGAGGAACGCGACGAAGTACAGGATGACGAGCATCGGCATGAGGTGCTTCGTCGCCTTGCCGATCGCCGACTTCAAGGCCGGGTCGTGCGTGGACCCGAGCGCGGGGGCAGGGGGAAGTGACACGGGTTCGCTCCTTTGCGAGCACGGTGCGGTGGTTGGGAGGGGACGGTGCGGTGGGTTGGGAGGGGACGGTGGACCCGTCAGTGCATGTACAGGCCGCCGTCGACGTTCAGCGTCTGGCCCGTGACGAACCCGGCGTCCTCGCTGATGAGGTAGGCGATCGCGGCGGCGATGTCCCTCGGGGTGCCGATCCGCGGCAGCACGCCGTCGGCGGCCATCGCGGTCTTGCGCTCCTCGGTCAGGGTGCCGCCCATGATGTCGGTGTCGATCGGACCGGGGGCGATCGCGTTGACGGTGACGCCCTGCGGCCCGAGCTCGCGGGCGAGGCCACGGGTCAGACCGATCACGCCGGCCTTCGCGACCGTGTACGGGGTCTTGCTGAACGTGCCGCCGCCGCGCTGGGCGGAGACCGACGACAGGTTCACGATGCGGCCGTAGCCGTTCCGCACCATCGACTCCGCCGCCCGCAGGCTCGCGAAGTGCACGCCGTCGAGGTTGATCGACAGCACGCGGTGCCACTCCCCCTCCGGGAGGTCGAGGTACGCGTGCGCCGAGGACACCCCGGCGAGGTTGACCAGGGCGACGATCGGGTCGAGCTCGGCCTCGATCGTGTCGAAGGCGGCCCGGACGGCGGTCTCGTCGGCGACGTTCGCGCCCACGCCGACGGCCCGGACGCCGTGCTGCTCGCGGATCTCGGTGGCGACCGCCGCGCTGGCGTCCTGGTCGAGGTCGATGATGCCGATGTCCCACCCG
Organism: Curtobacterium sp. 320; assembly: GCF_031455235.1. Taxonomy (NCBI): domain Bacteria; kingdom Bacillati; phylum Actinomycetota; class Actinomycetes; order Micrococcales; family Microbacteriaceae; genus Curtobacterium; species Curtobacterium sp. 320. The sequence goes on from NZ_JAVDSI010000006.1 coordinate 93,236, forward strand.
GCCTCGGCGAGGTGGTGGGCGGTGGCGCGGCCGATCCCCCGGGGCGATGCGGCCCCGGTCAGGACGGCGGTGCGGTGCTGCTGTTCGTTGTCCATGGTGTTCCGCCTCAGTGGATCGGGGCCGGGCCGAGCTCGTCGAGGAGCTTCTGCATCGCGACGTAGGCCTTGTTGCGGTAGGCGACGAGTTCCGGCGTGCGGTCGGCGGGCACCTCGAGGTACCCGGCACCCGACTTCGTGCCGAGCTCGCCCGCATCGACGTGCTGCTGCAGGGACGGCGGGGTCGCGAAGCGCTCGGGCCAGCGGGTCTGCAGCGACTCGAAGCAGAACGCGTACACGTCGAGTCCGGCCATGTCGGCGATCGCGAACGGGCCGAAGAACGGCAGGCGGAAGCCGAACGTGGTCCGCACGATGGTGTCGATGTCGTCGGGGGTCGCGATGCCCTCGTCGGCGATCTTCGTGGCTTCCTCGAACAGTGCGTACTGCAGGCGGTTCAGCACGAACCCGGTCGAGTCCTTCACCCGCGCGGACTGCTTGCCCGTGGCCGCGACGACGGCCTCGCCGACCGTGATCGCGTGCTCGTTCGTCGTCGGGTGCGGGATGAGCTCGACGCCGGGGATGAACGGCGCCGGGTTCGAGAAGTGCACGCCGAGGAACCGCTCCGGACCCACGACGGCCTCGGCCAGCGACTCGATGAGGATCGTCGACGTGTTCGAGCCGATGACGGCGTCCGGGCGGGCGGCCTCGCTGATGCGCCGGAGCGTCGCGTGCTTGATCTCGAGCTTCTCGGGGACGGCCTCCTCGATGAAGTCGGCCGAGGCGACCGCTTCCTCGATCGAGGCGGCGGCGCTGAGGTGGGCCTCCACCCGCGACACGGCATCAGCGGGGAACAGCCCGTCCGCGACGAACTGCTCCGTCTCGGTGATGAGCCGGGCGCGGTTGGACGCGGCGATCTCCGCCGAGACGTCGGCGATCCGGACGGTGTGACCGGCGAGGGCGAGGACCTGGGCGATCCCGCCGCCCATGTAGCCGGATCCGACGACGGCGATGTCGAGGGTGCTCATCGGGTGACTCCTTGCTTCGTCGCCCCGACCACCGAGGTGGCGAGGACGGAACGGATGTACTGCTGGTTGGTGGCGCAGACGCCGAGGCTGTCCCCGCCGTACTGCTCGGTCATGACGATCCCGCGGAAGCCGTCGACGACCGCGTCGCGCAGGACCTGGCGGTAGTTGATGAGTCCGGCCTCCATCGTGCTCGGCGCGCTCGTCGCCCAGCTTCCGTCGCCGGCCTCGTCCCGCGTGTAGTTCTTCACGTGGAGGTAGTTCGTGTACGGCAGGGTCTTCGCGAACAGCTCCTTCCAGTCCTCGACCGGACGGTGGAGGCGGATGAGGTTCGCGACGTCGGCGTTCAGTCCGACGTTGTCGAGGCCGATCTCCTCGACGAGTCGGACGGCGCTATCCGCCGTGCCGAGGTAGGTGTCCTCGTACAGCTCCAGCGCCATCGGGAGTCCGACGCTCGCGGCGTGCTCGCCGAGCTCACGCAGACGGGACACGGCGGCGGCACGGACCTCCGCGTCGTCCGGGTCCTTCGGGCCCTGCGCGGTCCAGAACCAGAGCGCCTTCCGCTGGGCCTCGTTGAACGGCTGGTGGAGCCCCGTCGAGAACACCTGCATGCCCCACTCGGCCGCCGCATCGATCGTGCGGTGGGCGTAGGCGAGGTTGTCCTCCTCGTGCCCGGGCTGGACTACGCTCTTGCGCTGCAGGTGCACCGACGGGATGCCGACGCCGTGAGCCTTCGCGATCGCGAACAGCTCGTCGCGGCGGGACCGTTCGAGGTCGGCGGGCCGGATGTGGCTGTCGGCGAGTTCGGCGAGCGAGAACCCGACGGCCTCGATCTGCGCGAACACGTCGTCCCACACGGCCGGGTCCGCGTCGTGGAAGGCGACGCCGTCCCGCGTGACCGGCGGGAACCCGTGCAGACACGTCGCGATCGGCCAGGTGTCGGCCGTCCAGCTGCTGGAGTCCCAGTCTTGGTCGACCCAGTCCTGCGGTGTGCTCACGGGATGCTCCTTCGCATGTCGGGGTTCATCGTCGAACCTCTTTCCTATAGGAAAGATACTCCGTCGTCGGAGATTCGCAACCGATCGGACCAAACCCCTCGTCCGGGGGGCTCCGAAGGAGGGCGGGCACGGAGGATCAGGACGCCCGTCCCGTTGACCCGAACCTCGGGACGGGCGTCCGCCCGGGCCGGATCAGGCGGTGTGCGACGCGTCCGCTCGCGACCGGAGCCGCACGGCGTCGATGTGGTGCCGCATCGCCGCGACCGCCGATGCGGGGTCCTCGGCCAGTGCGTCGAGGACGGCGCGGTGCTCCTGCACGGCACGGTCGGTGTCGTCGCCACCACCCTCGACGATCTGCCGCATCCGGTGGACGCGGGTCGTGATGATCTCGGACATCTCCTCGAGGAACGGGTTGCGCGTCGCGTCGAAGACGACCTGGTGGAACTGCCAGTCGGCACGGAAGAACCGCGCCATCAGCTCCTCGGACGCCGCACCCGCACCGATCGCGGCGATCTCCTCGGCCACGGCCGCCTGCTCGGCGAGCGCCGTCGCCAACCGTGACCGCAGGGCGGGGACGTCGCCGCACGCAGCCAGCTCGACGGCCCCCGACTCCACGATGAGTCGGGCGTCGAAGAGGGCCTCGAGCTGGTCGCCGGCGAGCGGCGGGGACACCCGGTACCCCTTGTTGGCCTCACGCGTGACGAGCCCGGTGCGTTCGAGCTGCACGAGCGCCTCGCGCACCGGGGTCGGCGAGACGCCGAGGGAGCGGGCCAGTCCGTCGATCGACAGGCGCATGCCCGGTTCGACGTCGTGCCCCATCAGGACCTCGAGCACCCGGTCGTAGACGCGGTCGCGCAGCCCGAGCTGTGTGATGCGCTCGGTCCCGAAGCCCGGCATCGTGGTCGACATGCATCGATCCTAGAGAATCCAGGATCACGGGCGCCTCGCCCCGGTCCGGATCAGTAGAGCGCGTCGATGCCGATCAGGTCGCCGAGGCCGAGGGTCCGCTGGCCGGTCTCGCACGTCGTCGACGCGGGCTTCATCACGAGGCCGCTCGTCGCCGCGGTGTGCCCGAGGCCGTACGCGTGCCCCCACTCGTGCGTGGCGACCCCGCGCAGGTCGAAGCGCTTCCCCGAGCAGGTCGACGCGGCGGACCAGTCGACCGACGTCGAGTACCGCTGATCGGCCTCGACCGCGACGCCCGAGCGCGACCAGACGCAGGTCACCGCGAGGGTCCCGGCGCGCAGCGATCCCCACCCGACCATGTTCGAGCCGTCGGACGCGCCGCAGCCACCGGTGGCGGTGACGCCCATCGCGCGCTTCCGGCTGCCGAGGGGCGTGTCGTCCGCCGTCGACTTGACCGTCCGGCCGCACGCCGACGTGGTCCCGGTCCAGGCGTCGGCACCGGCGCCGATGGCTGCTGCGCCGGACACCTTCTGGTTGTTCGGGTTGTAACTCCACTCGACGGTGTTGGCCCAGCGGAACCCGAGCTTCGTGTACGCCGTCGCGGAGCAGCTGGACGACTTGCCCGTGGCCGCCGTCGACGATGCCGCTCCGCCCGTGGCCCGGAGTCCGGAACCGCCCGGGAGCGTCCGGTGCGCGAGGGCGGCACGCTCCTGGCGGATGGCTGCCGGCGCCCCGGACCACTGGTCGTGCACGAGGACCGCGACGCCCGCGCGGCCGGTGTTCGTCACCGACACGTCCTCGTCGTCGGCACTGCCCGCTGCGCCGACCGGCATCGCGGAGACCGTCGTCCCGACCGGCGGCACCCGGAACTGCCGACCGTCCGGCAGCACGACTGTGCCGGACGACACGGCACACCCCGACGACAGCGCGGCGACGGTGATCCGGTCCCCGCGGCAGGACGGTGCGGCATCGGCGTGCGGGACGCCGACCGACGTGGTGACGACCGCGGCGAGCGCGATCCCGAGCACGACCGCCCCTGCGGTCACGGTGGACATCCGCACGTTGTCGACCCTCCTGGTCCCCTGTACCGGCAGCCCCCTGCCGGGCGCAGTCAGTGTGCGGAACGGGCTGCGGTGCGGTCAACCCCCCGAACTGGCCGTGCACGACGACCGAGGTCGTGCGCACCCCGCGCGACGATCGCGATCAGGGCACCTGCACGAACCGGAGTGCACCGCTCTCCCGCAGCCGGAACCCGAGGCGCTGGTACAGACGGATCGCCCCGGTGTTGCCGGCGGCGGCGTGCAGGAGCGGTGCTTCGTCCCGCGCCCGGATGCCGTGCACCACGTCGAGCACCAGCCGCCGTCCGAGCCCCTGCCCGCGGAACGCGGCGTCCGTGCACACCGCGCTGATCTCGGTCCAGCCCGGCGGGTGCAGGCGCTCCCCGGCCATCGCGACGAGGCGGCCCTCGCGCCGGATGCCGACGTAGCGCCCGAGCTCGATCGTGCGGGGCAGGAACGGCCCGGGCTTCGTGCGGGCGACGAGCTCGAGGATCTCAGGGACGTCGTCGGGAGTGAGTTCCACGGCTTCGGCGTCGGCCTCCCCCTCGACGTCCTCGCCGGTGAGCTGCACCCCACGCATGCCCTCGGCCGCGGGCCAGCCGTCCGGGACCGTCGCCGAGGTCCCGACACGGACCACGGCCCCGGGTCCGAGGAGCGCGCGCACGTCCTCCCAGTCCGCGGCAGTCGGTCGCTCCGGGATCCCGGTCCAGACCGACACGTCGGGCAGGTACCTCGCGATGTCGCCGCGACGCTCGGCGAACCGGGCGTGCTCGCCGTTCAGGGACGCGAGCGCGGGGTTGTCGAGCAGCCGGGTCGGGGTGCCGTCGTCGGCGATCGTGAGGTCGAGCGTCCGCACCGCCGCGCCGCGGGGGTCGCCGCCGCGGAAGCCGAGGTCCTCGAGGCGACGCCGGTCCCCGTCCTCCCAGCCGGCCGTGTCCGCGACGACGACGGCGGCGTAGGTGTTGCGGGCGTGGTCGACGACGGCCTCGACGTCCGTCGCGGTGGTCAGGACGACCGCTCCGGGTCGGGTCAGGTCGGTCGTCGGGGCATCGGTCGTCATGGGTCCATCCTGCGACGCCGGGGACACCGACCGCACATCGTTGCACCGCGTGACGCGGCGCCCCGGGGCCGGCGGCCGACGGCCGGCGGCCGGCGGCCGGCGGCCGGCGGCCGGCGCTACGCCAGCCGCGCCGCTACGAACGCCACCATCCGCCGCACGAGCTCCGCGCGCGACGTGGCCCGGCGGTACTCGTGCCCCTCGCCCGCGAGCTCGAGGTACTCCACGTCGTGCGACCTCGCCGTGAGCGCCTCGACCACCTGGTGCGCCTCACCGATCGGCACGTTGGTGTCGAGCTCGCCGTGCACGACGAGCAGCGGCGCGGTGAGGTCGTCGATCGCTCGCATCGGCGACAGCGAGTCGAGCAGCGCGGCGTCGTCCACGGGGTGCCCGTACTTCGTCGCGGCCGCCGAGGCGATCCACGGCTCGGTGTCCCGGTAGAAGGTCGCGAAGTCGCTCATCCCGCACACGGCGACCCCGGCCGCGAAGACGTCCGGGGTGAAGGCCAGGGACGCGAGCGTCGCGTACCCGCCGTACGAGCGGCCCTCGACAGCGACGCGGGAGCGGTCCGCGTACCCGTTCGACACGAGGAACCGCGCGCAGTCCACGACGTCGGCGAGCGCGTTCCAGCGCAGCCCGAGGTCGTCCGCGTGCACGAAGTCGCGCCCGTACCCGCTGGACCCGCGGATGTTCGGCGCGAACACGGTGATGCCCGCGGCGGCGAGCGCCTGGTGCTGCGGGGAGAAGGTGGGTCGCTCCTGCGACTCCGGTCCGCCGTGCAGGTGGACGAGCGCTGCGCGCGGCTCGGGAGGCACGGCACCGACGTCGGGACCACCGCCGGTCGACGGCGTGGCCGGCTCCACCGCCCGGTACAGCCAGCCGGTGATCTCCAGTCCGTCGCGCGCCGCGAAGCGCTCGAGCGTCGGCTCGACCAGCGGCACCTCCGGCAGCCCGGGGACGCCGGTGACCCGGCTCCACGTCAGCGCGTTCGTGTCGAGGCGCCAGAGCTCCCGGGGCCGCAGGGGTCCCTCGACGGCGAGGAGCACACTGCGCCCGTCGCGGCTGAGGACCGGGTCGGTGACGACGTACCCGGGCAGGTCCGGCACGGGCGTCCGCGAGGCGTCGTGCGTGTTGATGAGGTCGAGTTCGCTCCGGCCGTCGACGTTCCAGACGAGCAGCAGGGTCCGGCCGGCGTCGTCGGCGTCGAGGTACTCCAGTTCGGCGTCGTCGCGCTCGGTGATCCGCCGGGGTGCGCCGCGCCAGCCGTGCGGGCCGACCGGCTGGGCGACGAGCCCGCGGCGGGGCAGCCCAGCCTCGGTGGCGACGTAGGCGACGAGCGGACTGGTCTCGCTCGCGGGTGCCGGCCGGAGGAAGGCGATCTCCGCCGAGCCGTCCGGCGAGTCGGCGAGCAGCGCGTGGCTCTCGTCGGTGAGCCGGTCGACGACCACGACGAACTCGTGGCCGCGCTGCCCGTCCCGGAGCACGACGAGGCGCTCCTCGACGCTGAGGTCGAGGATGTGGATGAGCTCCCCCACCGCGAGGTCGTCGCGGTCGCCGGAGACGGGGTCGACGAGGTACGAGCGGGCGGGCTGGTCGGCCTCGGTGGACGGCAGGGTGATGACGACCCGGTGGCCGCTGCGGCTCCACGGCCCGAGTTCGGCGTGCTGGTACCGCGACCCGGCGATCTGCGCGGCGTCGGTGCCGTCGGGTCGGACCACCCAGACCTGCTGCTTCACGCCGCCGTCGGTCGCGATGGCCACGGCGAGCCACTCCCCGTCGGAGGACCACGTCACCCGGATCACGGGGTCGTCGGACAGCCGGATCCGCACGGGCTCGGGTGCTTCGTCGCCGACGACGACGTCCTGCACGAAGACCTCGGGGGTGCCGTGCCGGTCGCTCACGAACGCGACGCGGCGGGCGTTCCGCGTCATGGTGGGCCCCCACGATCCCCACGCCGCGACGAGGCGCTCGCCCAGGTCGGCCGCCTGCCGGGCGCGTGCCGACGGCTCGAGGTGGGTCGCGCCTCCTGGCCGCACGGCGGGCCCGCTCACCGCACCCCCTGCTGCTGCAGCCACATCTCGATCAGGCCGAGCTGCCAGAGCGCGTTCGCGCCGATCTCGGTCCGCGTGCTGTTCGGGTCCTGGAGCATCCGCTCGACCGTACCCGGATCGAAGAGCCCGCGCTCCCGCGCCTCCGGGGCGTGCAGCGCCTGCCGGACGCGCTCGAGGTACGGACCCTCGAGCTGCCGGATCGCCGGCACCGGGAAGTACCCCTTCGTCCGGTCGATGACGGCGTCGGGGACGATGCCGCGGGCCGCGCGCTTCATGACGCCCTTGCCGCCGTCCGCGAGCTTGAGCTCGGGTGGGATCGCGCCGGCGAACTCGACGAACTCGTGGTCGAGGAACGGCACGCGGGCCTCGAGTCCCCACGCCATCGTCATGTTGTCGACGCGCTTCACCGGGTCGTCGACGAGCATCGTCATCGTGTCGCTGCGGAGCGCGGCGTCGACGCTGGTCTCGGCGCCCGGCACGGCGAACGCGGCGTCCACGAACGCCGAGGGCGTGTCGTCGTCGCTCCGCCAGCGTTCCCCGAGCAGGGGTTGGAGTGCCGGCCACCGGCGGTCCATGAACACCGAGCGGTAGACCTCGGCGGCCTGATCCCGCGGGACGGACGCGAGCGGCGGGTACCAGCTGTAACCGCCGAGCACCTCGTCCGCACCCTGCCCGGACTGCACGACCTTGACGTGCTGCGACACCTCTTCCGAGAGCAGGTAGAAGGCGACGCAGTCGTGGCTGACCATCGGCTCGCTCATCGCGCCGATCGCGCCGTCGATGCCGTCGAGCAGGCGGGACGAGGGGATGCGGATGCGGTGGTGGTCGGTGCCGAAGTGGCGCGCGACCTCGTCGGAGTACTCGAACTCGTCGCCGGACTCGCCACCGGCCGACTCGAAGCCGATGCTGAACGTGGCGAGGTCCTGCTGCCCGGCCTCGGCGAGCAGTGCCACGACCAGCGAGGAGTCGATCCCGCCCGAGAGCAGCACGCCGACCGGCACGTCGGCGACCATGCGGCGCTCGACCGCGGTGCGGAGCTTCGCGGTGAAGGCCTCCTGCCAGTCCTGGTCGGTCCAGTCGGCCTTGTCCGGGTCGCGCTCGAAGCGGGGCTCCCAGTACGTCTCGTCCCGGGAGGTCCCGTCGCGCTCGATGACCCGGACGGTCGCGGGCGGCAGCTTGCCGACGCCGGACAGGATCGTGCGGGGCGCCGGGACGATGGAGTGGAAGGTCATGTACGACGCGAAGGCGACCGGGTCGATGCTCGTGTCGACGCCACCACCGGCCAGGACAGCGGGCAGTGAGCTCGCGAACCGCACCCCGCCGGGGACCTCGGCGACGTAGAGCGGCTTGATGCCGAGCCGGTCGCGGGCGAGCACGAGCCGGCCGCTGGCGTGCTCCCAGATGGCGATCGCGAACATCCCGACCAGGTGGTCGACGAACCGGGTGCCCCACTCGGCGTAGGCGGCGAGGATGACCTCGGTGTCCGAGGTCGAGAAGAACTCGTGGCCACGGCCGCGCAGCTCGTCGCGGAGCTGTCGGTAGTTGTAGACCATGCCGTTGTAGGCGATGGTCAGTCCGGCACGGGGGTGCACCATCGGCTGCGCGCCCGCGGTGGACAGGTCGACGATCGACAGCCGTCGGTGCCCGAGCGCGACCGGTCCGCGTGCCCACAGCCCGTCGCCGTCGGGGCCGCGGTGCACGAGGCAGCCCGTCATCCGCGCCACGGCCGCGACGTCCGGCGCCGTCCCGTCGAACCGGAGTTCTCCCGCGAGTCCGCACATCAGCTGTCCCCTGCCGTTCCGGTGATCCAGGTGTCCTTGGCGCCGCCGCCGCGCGAGGAGTTCACGACCATGCTCCCCTCCGGCGCGACCCGCGTGAGCGCGACGTCGGCGAGGTGGGTGTCGTCCGGCCCCGTGCCCGTGACGTAGACGAAGGCACGCAGGTCGACGTGCCGGGGGTCGAGGCCGGCCGGGCCGATGGTCGGGTGCGACGACAGCTGCACGACCTCCTGCCCGACCCAGCGGTCGGGGTCCGCAGCGATCGCCCGGCGCCGCTCGGCGACCTCGGGAGCGCTCGCGCTCGGACCGATCAGGACGTCCCGACCGCCCTCGCCGTCGACGGGCTTCGTCACGAGCTCGCCGACGCGGTCGAGCACCGAGAGCCGTTCGCCCTCGATGCTGGTCCGGTACGTGGGGACCGAGTCGAGCAGCGGCTTCTCGTCGAGGTAGTACCAGATGAGGTCCGGCACGCTGACGTACATCGCCTTGTCGTCGACGAGCGCGTTGCCCGGCGCGTTCGCCAGGTGCACACCGCCGGCCTCGGCGACGTCGAGGATGCGCGCGCCGAGGTCCGGTGCGTGCTCCGCCGCGAGCGCGCTGACGTCGCGGTCGATGCGCAGGTACAGCCCGTGCAGCACGTCACCCGTCCGCGCCTCGACGACGTGTCCGTCGCGGACGTCCAGGTCCGAGCCGGCCAGGAGGCGCAACCCGGCCCCGTCGGCCAGCCTGCGGTGCTCGAACCACGCGCCGGCGGCGGGGCCGTCGCTGATCAGCGCGATCACCGGGTCCGGTTCGCCGGTCACGGCGGTCGCGTTCGTGCGGAGCGTGTCGCGGAGGCGGTCGACCACCCCGTGCGGGTCGAGCAGGTGCTCCGGCCGTGGGGCGTCAGGCACCACCTCGTCCATCAGCTCGCGGAGCGCGATGCCGTACGCGACGCCGGAGGGCGACCGGACGTTGTCCTCGAGCACGCGCCACCCGCCGAACTCGTTCCGGACCAGGTCGAACCCCATCACCGGCGCACGCACGGCGTCCTGCGGCAGCCGGGCGGCCGCCGGGTCCCACCCGTTGGCCCCGACGAACTGGCGCTCGTCCATCGCGCCGTCCGCCACGATCCGCCGGCGCCCGTAGGCGTCGCGGAGGAACAGCTCGATCGCGCGGGCGCGCTGCCCGAGGCCGGCGGCGAGCTGGCGCCACTCGTAGGCGCTGACGGTCCGCGGGACGAGGTCGCAGCCGAACGCCTGGACGCCGCCGTCGACCACGAAGCCGACCTCGTGCTCGCGGGTCCAGGTGTCGCGGGCGGCGCAGCGTTCGATGGTGGTCTCGGCGTCCCACCCGCGGAAGAACACCGCGAGGTCGCGGAACGCGGGGCGGGGCCGGGCTCCCGGTCCGACGGCCTCGTCACCGGCGCGGACGCGGTACGACGGCAGCGTCACGGTCGGGTGCTCGGTGCGGCCGGAGGGCGTCCCGGCGGTGTCCTCGACGACCGAGGCCACGACGTCGTCGAGCTCGCCGCGCTCGGCGTACGCGGTGCGCTGCCGGTCCGTGGAGTTCCCGCGGGCGAGGGTGTCCTCGACGAGCTCCGCCACCGTGCCCCAGTCGCCGAGCTCCTCGAGCTCCGGACGGAGCCGTGAGACGAGCTGGCGGACGGCGGTCTCGGCGGGCAGCCGCTCCGGGTGCTGCCCGAGCCCGAGCAGTTCGCCGGTCAGGCCACCGCGGGCGGCCTGCCACATCGCCGCCCGGTGCAGGGGCTCGCTGCGCGGTCGCCACTCGGCACCGGACTCGACCGCCTTCTCCGCCTTGCGGACGGCGGCGCGGAACAACCCGGCGATGAGCACGGCGTCGTCCACGATCGGCGTCGCGTCGCACACCCGGAGCTCGAGCGTCGGGGCGTGCGAGGACGGCCGCACGTCGAAGTACGCCATCTTCTTGTCGGCGATCACCCCGGACGCGATGAGGTCGTCGAGCATCGCGTCGTACTCGGCGGCGTCCTTGACGCGCCCGAAGCTGCCCGCCGAGGGCCACCGCTGCCAGATGATGCTGCGGAACGACGAGTAGCCGGTGTCCTGCCCGTTCCAGAACGGACTCGAGGCACTGAGCGCCAGCAGCACCGGCAGCGCCGGGGCCACCCGCTGGGCGATCTGCACCGCCAGGTCGCGGTCGCTCACGCCGACGTGCACCTGCAGGCCGCAGATGAGCTGTTCGTCGACGAGCATCCGGTACTGCTCCTGCATGCGGCCGTACCGTCCACCGGAGGTCAGCTCGAAGTCGGCGTACTCCGACCGCGGCGCGGTGCCGGCAGCCGCGATCGTGACCCCGGCGGGGGCGATCGCGGCGCTCAGCTCGCTGCGCAGGTCGACGATCACCCGTCTCAGGTCGTCGAGGGTGCGCACCACGGGGGTGTTCGTCTCGATGGTCGTGCGCTGGAGTTCAGCGCCGAACCGGTCGGCGGGCAGTTTGGGCAGAAGGCGCGGGGCCTTCGCGGAAAGTCGTCCGGAATCGAGGTCGATGAGGTGCAGTTCTTCCTCGGCGCCGAGCGTCAGCTCTGCACTCATGGGCCGAACCTATCGCCGCACCTTGTGGAAGGCCCCGCCCGACGGCAGATCGTCGCATGCTCGAAACAATGCCGCACGGGGTACACCCCGCTGGGAGCGCCGGCGCCGCGGCACGTAGGAACGAAGGATGCCCACCACCGTGTTCTGCCTGCACGCCCTCGGATCGAGTTCCGAGGAGTTCGTCGGGCTGCGGTCCCGCCTCGCCGGAACGCTCGACCTGGTCGGCATCGACCTGCCCGGGTTCGGCACCAGCACGGCCGCGACCGGCACCACCGTCGAGGAGATGGTCGTGCTCGTCGAGCGTGCGATCGGCCGGAGCGGCGTGACCGACTGGGCGCTGATCGGACACTCGATGGGCGGGAAGGTGGCGTCCGTCGTCGCCTCGCGCACCGTGGACGGCAGCAACGGCCTGTTCGGCCTGCGCGCCGTGGTGCTGCTCGCCGCGTCGCCGCTCTCCCCGGAGCCGATGGACGAGGAGCGCCGGCAGACCATGCTCGACTGGGCGTCGGACGGCGAGATCGGCCCCGACGAGGCCGATGCGTTCGTCGACGCCAACACCGCGTCCCGCCTCGACCCGGAGCCGCACGCGATCGCCGTGCACGACGTCGAGCGCGCCGTCCCGCAGGCCTGGACCGACTGGCTCGTCCGCGGCAGCCGCGAGGACTGGTCGACCGTCTTCCCGCCGAACCCGGTCCCCGCCCTGGTGCTGGCCGGTGCCGAGGACGGCGACCTCGGTCCCGAGGCCCAGCGGACGCTGAACCTGCCGCACTGGACCGCGGGCGAGTTCGACGCGGTGCCGGACGCCGCGCACCTGCTGCCGTGGGAGCAGCCCGACGCGGTCGCCGACCGCATCCGCGACTTCTGGCACCGTCGGGTCGACCACGGTCCGCTCGTCCCCGCCGAGACCGCCCGCGTCATCGCCTCCCCCCGCGTGAGCACACGGACCCGCGGCATCCTCGCCGTCCGAGCACTCCCGGACGCCCCGGACCGCGAACCGCGCGCCCTCACCCGCGAGCAGCTCGACACGTTGCGCGCCGTGGCCCGCGCCGTCGTCCCGCAGCCGGGCGACCGCCACCTCGACCTCGCGCTCCGCGTCGACGACCAGCTGGCCGACGAACTCGGCGACGGCTGGCGACCGGACGGCCTGCCCGCCGACGTCGAGGCCTACCGTGCCGGACTCGACGCACTCCGCAGCGAGGCCGCGCAGGGCGACGAGCACCTCGTCGGGGTGCTCGACGCGGTCACCGCGGGCGAGTACACACCGACGACGGGTCCGCTCGACGGTTCGCAGCTGCGAGCGTGGCTCGAGGACGCCAGCGTCGACCTCGCCAAGCAGTGGATGGCGCACCCGGCGACGATGGCCGCGATCGACTACGACGGCTTCGCCAACGGCGGCGACGGGCTGCGCAAACAGGGCTTCCTGCTCCTCGGAGCCGGCGAGCGCGAAGCATGGGAACCGACGGGAGCCGGACGATGAGACTCGACCACCAGCGCCACCACAGCGAGGACGAGGTCGTCGACGTCGTCGTCGTCGGGACCGGCGCGGGCGGCGCACCGCTGCTCGCGACCCTCGCCCGCCGCGGCCTCAGCGTCGTCGCGCTCGAAGCGGGCCCGAACACCGACCCCGAGCAGTACACGCCCGACGAGGTCGAGGCCCCCGGGGACATCAACTGGATGGACGAGCGGATCAGCGGCGGCAGCGCCCCGACCGCCTTCGGCCCGAACAACAGCGGCACCGGCGTCGGCGGCTCGACCCTGCACTGGGGCGCGTTCACGCCGCGGCCGAACCAGCACGACATCCGGCTCCGCACCGACTCCGGGCAGGGCGAGGACTGGCCGATCGACCACGCCGAGCTCACCCGCTGGATCGAGCAGGCCGAGCACGACGTCGGCGTCGCCGGACCCGCGCACTACCCGTGGGACCCGGAGCGCCGCTACCGCATGGGCCCGCCGCCGCGGAACGCCTCGTCGGACATGATGATCCGGGGTGCCGCCGCCGTGGGCATCACCGCCACGGACGCCCCCGTCGGCCTCACCACCGAGGACCGGCACCAGGAACACCACGGGCTCCGCCAGGCCTGCGTGTCCTGCGGTTCCTGCCACCAGGGCTGCCGGAACGGGGCGAAGGTGTCGATGGACACCACCTACCTGCCCGCCGCCGTCGCGTTCGGTGCGGAGATCCGCGCCGAGGCGTTCGTGCACGGCATCGAGCTCGACGCCAGGGGCCGGGTCGAGGCCGTCGTCTACCGCCAGGACGGCCGCGACCACCGGCAGCGCTGCCGCACGCTCGTCCTCGCCGCGGGTGGCATCGAGACTCCGCGCCTGCTGCTGCACACCGGGATCGCGAACAGCAGCGGCCAGGTCGGCCGGAACTTCACCGCGCACGGGGCCACCCAGGTCTGGGCGACCTTCGACGAGTCGATGCGGTCCTACCGCGGGTACCCGTCGTCGATCATCACCGAGGACTTCGTCCGCCCCGCCGACGCGGACTTCGCGGGCGGCTACCTCATCCAGAGCCTCGGCGTGCAGCCGCTGACGCTCGCCACCTCGCTCGTGCGGGGCGGTGGGCTCCGCGGTGCCGCGCTCGTCCGGGCGCTGCAGGACTACCCGCGCATGGCCGGCGTCGGCATCAACGCCGAGTGCCTGCCGTACGACGACAACCGGCTCGTGCTCGCCGACGAGGTCGACGCGAACGGGGTGCCGAAGGCCCGCGTCACGTTCTCGCCCGGGTCGAACGAGGAAGCGATCACCCGCCACGCGGTGCGCACGATGACCGCGATCGTCGAGGCAGCGGGCGGCACGGACGTCCGGGTCCTCGACCGCACGGCGCACACCGTCGGCACGGCGCGGATGGGCACCGACGCGGGGAACTCGGTCGTGGACGCCGCCGGCCGGTCGTGGGACGTGCCGAACCTGTGGGTCGTGGACAACTCGGTGTTCCCGAGCTCCCTCATCGCGAACCCGGCGCTGACGATCATGGCGCTGTCGCTCCGCACCGCCGACCGGCTGCTCCGCGACGACGCATCGGCCGACCGCGAGCAGGCCGCGACCGCCGTCGCCTGACGCGCGAGCCGAGGGACGGGAGGCGCGGTGCGGGCTCGCACCGCGCCTCCCGTCCGTCATCGGTGGCGGTCAGGAGTCGGCGGGTGCCCGGTCCTCGACCGGCACCACGACCGGATCTGCCCGCCGCGCACGCATGCGCGCACGGCGGTCGACGTCGAGGTCGTCCTCCGGAGGGTCGTTCGCGTCCGAACCCACGAGCCAGGTGAGCCCGCGCAACCCGCGCCGGTCGTCGGAGACGAGTGCGATCGACCAGAGCGCGCCCTCGTGCTCGGCGGCGCGGCGCTGGGCCCAGTCGACGACCTGCAGGACGTCGGCCTCGAGCAGGTCGGTCGTCTCCGTCGCGAACACGTCGCCGTCGGGGCGTTGGACGTACACGCGGAAGCGCGGGCGCGGGTCCTCCCACGTGCTGTCGCGCTCGTCGACCTCGATGACGTCCATCCGCCGAGCCTACGAGTCCGGGTCAACCGCGGGTACGCGCCAACCGCCGGTTCAGCGCCCCGTTCAGCAGCGCCACGAGCAGCCCCACCGCGAACACGAGCGTGCCGAAGCACAGCACCTGCGGCGGCATCCCGGCCTTGGCGGCGCCGTACACGAACAGCGGGAACGTGACCGAGGGCCCGGCGACGAACGAGGTGATCACGTAGTCGTCGATCGACATCGCCAGCGCGAGCAACCCCGCGGCCAGCATGCCCGGCGCGAGCAACGGCAGGGTCACGAGCCGGAACGCCTGCAGCGGCGTCGCCCCGAGGTCCCCCGCGGCCTCCTCGAGCGCCCGTGACGTCCCCGCGATCCGCGCCCGGAGGACCACGACGACGTAGGCGACGTCGAACGCCACGTGCGTGAGCAGGATCGTCAGGAACCCGGTGCCGAGCCCGACCGACAGGAAGAACGACAGCGACGCGGACCCGACGACGATCGACGGCGCCGCGATGTCCGCGAAGACCACGGCGTTCACGGCACCGCGCCCGGGGAACCGGTAGCGCTCGAGCGCCAGGGCCAGCGGCAGGCCGATCGCGACCGAGATGATCGCGGCGAGGAACGCGATGACGACCGAGGTGACGAACGCCTGTCCGAGGCCGGAGACGTTCACGAGGTTCGCGTACCAGTAGGTCGTGAACCCGTTCCACGCGAACGACAGCCGGTTCGTCGGGGCGTCGTTGAACGAGTACACGATCATGTAGACGATCGGCACGAGGGTGATCGCGATGGTGACCCAGTAGACGATCGCGAGCCACGGCCCGCGGCGGTTCACCCCGTGCCGACCGGGTCGGCGCGCGGCCGTCCCGGCGGCGGGTGCGGCGGGAGCGGTGGCGCGGGGCGGTGCGACGGCGGTCATACGAGGTCCTCGAGGTCGTCGGTGCCGGAGACGCGGGCGTAGATGAACAGGATGATGCCGAGCACGACCATGAGCACGGTCGAGAGCGCCGCGGCGACGTTGTACTGCTGGTTGCCGGAGTAGGCGTCCTGGATCGCCTGCCCGATCGTGTACGTGTTCGTGCCGCCCAGGAGCGCCGAGTTCACCGGGTCGCCCACGCTGTCGATGAAGACGAGCAGGACACCGGCGAAGATGCCCGAGCGGGACAGCGGCAGCGTGGTGTGCCAGAACGCCCGGACCTTGCCGGCGTAGAGGTCGTTCGCCGCCTCGCCGAGTCGGGGGTCGATGCGTTCGAGCGCGGCGTAGATCGGCAGCACCATGAACGCCAGGTCGTTGTAGGCGTCGCCGAAGATCACCGCGCCACCGGTCCCGAGGACGTGGAAGTCCTTGCCGGCCAGGCCGATCGCCTGCAGCGCCGTGACGACCGGCCCCTGTGAGGCGAGCACGAACGCCCACATGTCGGTGCGGATGACGAACGACACGAGGAAGCTCACGAACACGAGCATGAGGAGCGGGTTCTTCCACCGTGGCGACACCCGGAAGGCGATGAAGTACGCCACCGGGTACCCGACGATGATCGTCACGACGGTCGCGGCCGCGCCGTACCAGAGCGACCGGCCGAGGAACGTCAGGTACGGCACCTGCGGGTCGATGAACAGCGAGCCGTAGATCCCCCAGTTCCACGTGAACGTGTAGCCGTCGTCCGGGTTGCCCGACATGAGCGAGACGATGAGTCCCGACACGAGCGGGATGACGAAGAACACGGCCAGGTACGCGGTGCCGACGACGGCGAGCAGGAACGGCACCCGCAGGCGACGACCGTGCCGCACGGGCGCGGGTCCCGGTCCGGCCCCGAGACCGGCGGTCCCGGCCGTCCCGACGGCGCTCACGACTGCACCACCGCGTTGAAGATGCCGTTCCACTCCGAGTACTCGTCGTAGTTCTCGAACACCCGGAACTCGTGCGACTTCTCGAGCACCTCGGCCGAGGGGAACACCAGCGGGCTGTCCGCCACGGTGGGGTCGTCCAGCTCGTCACGGACGTAGTCCTCCGCGGCGGGCACCGGGCAGACGTAGTTGACGTAGTCCTCGACGATGCCGGCGATCTTCGGCGTGTAGTAGAAGTCCATCCACTCCAGGGCCGACACCGGGTTCGCCGCCTGCCGGGGGATCATGAGGTTGTCGTGCCACATCATCTGGCCTTCCTCGGGCGTGACGAACTTCAAGTGCTCGAACCCGGACTGCTGCGCCTGGAACACGTCGCCGGACCACGCCTGCGTGATCCAGGTGTCGCCGTTCTCGAGCTTGTTGATGTAGCTCTGGTCGTAGAACCCGGTGACGCTCGGACGCAGCTTCCGCAGCCAGTCCTGGGCCGTCCGCCAGTCCGCGGGGGTCGAGGTCTCCGGGGCGATCCCGTTCGCGAGCAGCCCGAGGGACCCGAGCTCGGTGTTGTCGCTCATCAGTCCCACGCGGCCCTTGAACGCCGGGTCGAGCAGGTCCTGGAACGACGTGATCTCGCGGTCGACGTACTTCGGGTTGTAGGCGATCCCGGTGAACCCGGTCTGCCACACGACCGAGTGCTTGTTCCCGGGGTCGTAGGTCGGGTCCTTCACGGAGTCGCCCGCGTTCGCCGCGAAGTTCGGCAGCCGCGAGTGGTCGAGCTCGCACACGAACCCGTTCTTGATCATCTGCGTCAGCTCGAAGCCGTTCGTCATCACGACGAGGTCGTAGCCGGTGGCCCCCTGCGCGCGGAGGATCGGCGACACCGTCGCGTAGAACGTCGCGTTGTCCTGGATCACGGCCTGGTAGTCGACCGAGATCCCGGTGGCCCGCTCGAACAGCTGGATGGACTCGGACTTCCCGTGGTCGGAGTCGATGTAGAGCGGCCAGTTCGCGAAGTTGAGCTGCTTCGTCGCCTGCTGGTCCTTCCAGAACCGCTCCCAGTCCACCGGGTGTTCGGCGAGCGACGCCGCCGACCCCTTGATGCTGCAGCCGGCGAGCAGGGCGGCGACCGCGGCGGCCCCGCCGCCCGCGAGGAACCCGCGACGGCTGACGCGTGCGGACGTCAGTCCGCGCACCAGGTCCGGCCGCGGACTCACGCGACGACCCCCGCGGTGGCGGGTGCGGACTGGAGGCGCGGGTCGGCTCCGGCGGTGACGGTCACGTCGGACGCGGGGTGCGCCTCCAGGCCGAAACCGTGGTCGACGCCCCACGTGAGCCAGACCTCGGTACCGGTGGCGATGCGCGGTCCGCCCTTGGAGTTCTGCGCGAAGACGGAGACGCGGCCCGCGCCCGGCACGTCCACGAGGTACTGGGTGCTGACGCCGGAGAACGACACGTCGACCACACGGCCGGGGCCGAGGATGTTGCGACCGGCCTCGGGTGCCGGCTCGGCGGTGCGGATCTTGAGCTTCTCGGGACGGACGCCGACCACCACGCGTCCGGTCGTCGCGACGGCCCGGTCGGTCGGGACGGCGATC
Source organism: Curtobacterium sp. 320 (assembly GCF_031455235.1). Taxonomy (NCBI): domain Bacteria; kingdom Bacillati; phylum Actinomycetota; class Actinomycetes; order Micrococcales; family Microbacteriaceae; genus Curtobacterium; species Curtobacterium sp. 320. The sequence goes on from NZ_JAVDSI010000006.1 coordinate 111,610, forward strand.
GTGCCGGCCGCGGTCGCGACGACGAGGAGGCCGCCGTCGGTGCCGCGGACCTCGCCCTCGAGCAGGTTCGACTGCCCGAGGAAGTTCGCGACGAACGCCGTGCGGGGCAGCTCGTACAGGTCCTGCGGGCTGCCCATCTGCTCGATGCGGCCGCCGTTCATGACGGCGACCGTGTCGGCCATCGTCATCGCCTCCTCCTGGTCGTGCGTGACGTGCAGGAAGGTGAGACCGACCTCGGCCTGGATCGTCTTCAGCTCGAGCTGCATCTGGTGCCGCAGCTTGAGGTCGAGGGCGCCGAGGGGCTCGTCGAGCAGGAGCAGGGCCGGGCGGTTCACGATCGCGCGGGCGAGGGCGACGCGCTGCTGCATGCCGCCGGACAGCTGCGCCGGACGCTTCGACGCCGAACCCTCGAGCTCGACGAGCCGCAACGCCTCGGTCGCTTTCGTCATCGGGTCCGGGATGCGCCGGCGCTTCAACCCGAACGCCACGTTCTCGAGCACGCTCATGTGCGGGAACAGCGCGTAGTTCTGGAACACCGTGTTGACCGGCCGCTGGTACGGCTTCGTGTCGGTGACGTCCCGTCCGCCGATCGTGATCGTGCCGCTCGTGGGCTCCTCGAGGCCGGCGACGAGCCGGAGCGTCGTCGTCTTGCCGCAGCCGGACGGCCCGAGCAGCGCGAAGAACGAGCCGGCCGGGACGGTGAGGTCGAGGGCGTCGACCGCGGTGTGGCCGGGGAAGGACTTGGTGATCCGGTCGAGCCGGAGATCGGCTCCCGATTCGGCGAAGGTGCCGGTCATTGCCATGGTGCCTCCTGCTGCTCGTGCTGCTCGGGTTCGGGTTCGGGCTCAGCCGATGTAGGACATGACGTGCTTGATGCGGGTGTAGTCGTCGAACCCGTACTGGGACAGGTCCTTGCCGTAGCCGGAGTGCTTGAAGCCGCCGTGCGGCATCTCGGCGACGATCGGGATGTGGGTGTTGATCCACACGCACCCGAAGTCGAGGTCGCGGGCGAAGCGCATCGCCCGCGCGTGGTCCGTCGTCCACACCGAGCTCGCCAGGCCGTACTCGACGCCGTTCGCCCACGCGAGGGCCTGCTGCTCGGTCGAGAAACGCTGGACGGTCTGCACCGGGCCGAAGATCTCCTGTTGCACGGCGCGGTCGTCCTGCCGGAGCCCGGAGACGATCGTCGCCTCGTGGTGGAAGCCGCGGTCGCCCAGACGGTGTCCGCCGAGCTCGATCGACGCGTGGTCGGGGAGGGTGTCGATGAACGACCGGACCTGGGCGAGCTGGGCCGCGTTGTTCACCGGGCCGAAGTACGGGGTCGGTGCGTCCGGGCCGGTCAGCGCGTCGGTCCGCGCCGCCTCGGCGAGCGCCGCCACGAACTCGTCGTGGATGCCGTCCTGCACGAGCAGGCGGGTGGCGGCGGTGCAGTCCTGCCCGGCGTTGAAGAAGCCGGCGGCGACGATGCCGGCCACGGCGGCGGGGACGTCGGCGTCGTCGAACACGATCACCGGGGCCTTGCCGCCGAGTTCGAGGTGCGTGCGCTTGAGGTCACCGGCGGCGGCGCGGGCGACCTCGATGCCGGCGCGGACGGAGCCGGTGATCGACACGAGCTGCGGCGTGGGGTGGTCGATCATCGCGGCACCGGTCGTCCGGTCCCCCACGACGACGTTGAGGACGCCGGGCGGCAGGAACTCCGCGGCGACCTCGGCCAGCAGCAGGGTCGACAGCGGGGTGGTGTCGCTCGGCTTCAGCACGGTCGTGTTCCCCGCGGCGAGCGCCGGCGCGGCCTTCCACACCGCCATGTTGAGCGGGTAGTTCCACGGGGTGACCTGGGCGACGACACCGATCGGCTCGCGCCGGACGAACGACGTGTGGTCGGTCATGTACTCGCCGGCGCTCCGCCCCTCGAGGTTCCGGGCGGCGCCGGCGAAGAAGCGGATCTGGTCGACGGAGAGCAGGATCTCGTCCTCGACGAGGGTGGCGCGGGGCTTCCCGGTGTCGAGCGACTCGAGGTCGGCGAACTCCTCCGCCCGCTGCTCCATCGCGTCGGCGATCCGGAAGAGCGCGAGCTGTCGTTCCGCGGGTGTGGTGCGGCCCCACGTCCCGAACGCGGTGCTCGCCGCACGGAAGGCCGCGTCGACGTCGGCGGCACTGGACACCGGCGACGTGCCGTAGACGTGCTCGTCGGTCGGGTCGATCAGGTCGAAGGCCGCGTCGGCACGGACCTCGACGGACGCGCCCCCGATGAAGTTCCGGACCTCGCTCGTCTTCGTGGTCTCCCGCATGGCGGCGATACTGGCACGGAAAAAGCCGGTTCGGAAGACTTGTAACAACGGAAATCGTCGTGAAACACGGTGTTCACAACGGATTCCCTTGCTTTCTGGGCGATGGCGCTGCAATGCTGTCCGGCATGGCGGCAGCACCACGACGTCCGGGACCGATCGACGACACCTCGAAGCGGATCATCGAACAACTCCAGGCGGACGGGCGCCGTCCGTACGGCGAGATCGGCAAGGCGGTCGGTCTCAGCGAAGCGGCGGTCCGGCAGCGCGTCCAGAAGCTGACCGAGACCGGCGTCATGCAGATCGTCGCGGTGACGGACCCCCTGCAACTCGGGTTCCACCGCCAGGCGATGATCGGCATCCGGGTCAGCGGCGACACCCGAACCGTCGCCGACGAACTCGAACGGCTCCCGGCGGTCGACTACCTCGTCATGACCGCCGGGAGCTTCGACCTCATGGTCGAGGTCGTCTGCGAGGACGACGACGACCTGATCGAACTCCTGAACGGCACCATCCGGGCGATCCCGGGCGTCGCCGGCACCGAGACCTTCGTCTACCTGCAACTCCGCAAACAGCTCTACGACTGGGGAACGCGATGACCATCTCCGAACGACCCACCACCCGTCTCGGCTCGTACGACCCGTTCGCACCGGTGGACGACGCCGCGCTGCAGCAGAAGTCGCGCGACCACCTGTGGATGCACTTCGCCCGGCACGGTGCGAACCAGGCCGGTGCCGACGTGCCGATCATGGTGCGCGGCGAGGGGCACCACGTCTACGACAGCCACGGCAAGGAGTACATCGACGGGCTCTCCGGCCTGTTCGTCGTCGCCGCGGGCCACGGCCGGAAGCGCCTGGCCGAGATGGCCGCCAAGCAGGCCGAGACGCTGTCGTTCTTCCCGATCTGGTCGTACGCGCACCCCGCGGCGATCGAGCTCGCGGACCGGTTGGCCGACCACGCCCCCGGCGACCTCAACAAGGTGTTCTTCTCGACCGGTGGCGGCGAGGCCGTCGAGACCGCGTTCAAGCTCGCGAAGTACTACTGGAAGCTCCGCGGCAAGCCGATGAAGCACAAGGTGATCTCCCGCGCGGTCGCGTACCACGGCACCCCGCAGGGAGCACTCGCGATCACGGGCATCCCGGCGATGAAGCAGATGTTCGAGCCGCTCGCGCCGGGTGGCTTCCGCGTGCCGAACACGAACTACTACCGCGCCGCCGAGATGGGCTTCGCCGGCGAGAGCGAGGAGGAGTTCGGCTTCTGGGCGGCCGAGCGCATCCGCGAGATGATCGAGTTCGAGGGACCGGACACCGTCGCCGCGGTCTTCCTCGAGCCGGTGCAGAACTCCGGCGGCTGCTTCACCCCGCCGCCCGGGTACTTCCAGCGGGTCCGCGAGATCTGCGACGAGTACGACGTGCTGCTGGTCTCCGACGAGGTGATCTGCGCGTTCGGTCGGATCGGCACGATGTTCGCGTGCGACACCTACGGCTTCGTACCGGACATGATCACGTGCGCGAAGGCGATGACCTCGGGCTACTCCCCCATCGGCGCGACGATCATCAGCGACAAGCTCTTCGAGCCGTTCTCCACGGGCGACACGACCTTCTACCACGGGTACACGTTCGGCGGGCACCCCGTCTCCGCCGCCGTCGCGATGGAGAACCTCGACATCTTCGAGGAAGAGGGGCTCCTGCAGAACGTCCAGCAGAACGCCCCGCTCTTCAAGGCCGAGCTCGACACGCTGCGCGACCTGCCCATCGTCGGGGACGTCCGTGGTGACGGGTACTTCTACGGCATCGAGCTCGTGAAGGACAAGGCCACCAAGACGACCTTCGACGACGCCGAGTCGGAGCGCCTGCTCCGCGGGTTCCTGTCGAAGGCGCTGTTCGACGCCGGGCTGTACTGCCGTGCCGACGACCGCGGCGACCCCGTCGTGCAGCTCGCACCGCCGCTCACCATCGGGCAGCCGGAGTTCCGCGAGATGACCTCGATCCTGCGGAGCGTCCTGTCCGAGGCCTGGACGAAGATCTGACCGTGACCGGCTACCGGGGCGTCTCGTTCTGGCTCGACGCGCTCGTCACGAGTGGCCGCGACGACCTGACGCCCCGGCCGCCGCTCGACGGCGACACCACCGCGGACGTCTGCATCGTCGGCGGTGGACTGACGGGTCTCTGGACCGCGTGGTACCTGCACCAGGCCGACCCGCGCCTCCAGGTCGTCGTCGTGGAACGCGAGATCGCGGGCTTCGGCGCGTCCGGACGCAACGGCGGCTGGTGCTCCGCACTGTTCCCGCGGTCCGCCGAGGCGATCGCCCGCGAGCACGGCCGAGACGCGGCCCTCGCCCTGCGTCGGGCGATGCGCGACACCGTCGACGAGGTCGGGCGCGCAGCGTCCGAGGCCGGAGTCGACTGCGACTACGTCAAGGGCGGCACCGTCCTCTACGCGCGCTCCGCCGTGCAGGAACGCGCGGCCCGCGACGAGGTCGCCGCCTCGGCCGCGTGGGGCGACGACATGACGTACCGCGACGCACGCCCCGGCGATGCCGCCGGATCGGCCGGTGTCGCGTGGACGCCGGACTGCGCGCGGGTCCAGCCCGCAGCGCTGGTGCGCGGCCTGGCGGCGGCCCTGGAGGCGCGGGGCGTCCGGATCGCGGAGCACACGCCCGCCGTCTCGTGGGGTCCAGGGCACGTGGTCACGTCGCGCGGGACCGTCACGGCCGGTGCCGTGGTCATCGCGGTCGAGGGCTACGGCGCGCAGCTCGAGCAGACGAAGCGGCGCATCCTGCCGCTGTACTCGCTCATGATCGCGACCGCTCCCCTGCCGGCCGCGGTGTGGGACCGCATCGGCCTGGAGCACGGCCAGACCTTCTCGGACTACCGGCACCTGCTCGTGTACGGGCAGCGCACGGCGGACGACCGACTGGCGTTCGGCGGACGCGGAGCCCGCTACCACTGGGGGTCAGCGATCACCCCCGGCTACGACCGGGTACCACGCGTGTTCGAGCACCTTCGGCGGTCCCTGGTCGAGCTGTTCCCCGCCGTCGCCGACGCACCGGTCACGCACACGTGGGGCGGACCCCTCGGGGTGCCCCGTGACTGGTGCGCCTCGGTCACGTGGGACGGCCACGTCGGGACCGCCGGCGGCTACGTCGGCGACGGCCTGTCCACGACGAACCTCGCCGGACGGACGCTCGCCGACCTCGTGCGGGGTGTGTCCTCGCCGCTGACCGCGCTGCCGTGGGTGAACCACCGGTCGCCGGACTGGGAGCCGGAGCCGCTGCGGTTCCTCGGGGCGAACGCCGGGCTCGTGGCCACCGACCTGGCCGACCGCGAGGAAGCACTGACCGGGCGGCCGAGCCTCGCCGCCCGCCTGATGGCACCGCTGACCGGAGGACACTGATGGCTGCACGCGATGCCGACGTCGTCGTCGTGGGGGCCGGGGTCGCCGGGCTCGCCGCTGCTCGAGCGCTCGTGCAGGGCGGGCAGCGCGTCGTCGTGCTCGAGGCCCGCGACCGCATCGGTGGCCGCACCTGGACCGACGACGAGATCGGGGTGCCGGTCGACCTCGGCGCCTCGTGGATCCACGGCATCGAGGGCAACCCGCTCTGGTCGCTGGCGTCCGCGTTCGGGATCGAGACCGTCGAGTTCACCGTCGGCAGCTTCCAGTTCGACGGGCGGCCGATCGGCTGGCACGCCCCGTCCGGACGGCGGTTGACCGCGCCCGAGGCCGCGTCGTTCGTCGCGGACCTGCACACCGTCGACGCGGCACTCGCCGCGGTGGTCGCCGACGCCCCGCCGCCGGCGACCTACGCGTCCGCCGTCGACACCGCGCTGCGGTCCCTGCAGTGGCAGGGCGACCGGGCCGCACGGATCCGCGAGTACACGGCGCACCGCTCCGAGGACCTCTGCGGCGCCCCGGTCACCGTGCTCGACGCGCACGGGCTCGACGAGGAGCACGTCGCCGGCGACGAGGTGGTGTTCCCCGGCGGCTACGCCCAGTACGCGCACGCCCTGGCGGCCGGGCTCGACGTGCGCCTGTCCGCCGTCGTCGCCGCCGTGCGCTCGTCGTCCTCGGGCGTGGTCGTCGGGCTCGCCGACGGGACGACCGTGTCCGCTGCGGAGGTCGTCGTCACGGCGCCCATCGGCGTGCTGCAGGCCGGCGCGATCACGTTCGAGCCACCGCTCGAGCCCGCGGTGCTCGACGCGATGGGCCGACTCGGGATGGGCGTCTACGACAAGGTGTTCCTGCGGTTCGCCGAGCGGTTCTGGGGTGACGACTGGGTGGTGCGGCAGCAGGGTCCGGCCGGGGTCGACTGGCACTCCTGGTACGACATGTCCCGGGTGACCGGCGAACCGGTGCTCGCGGCGCTCGTCGGCGGTGCCGGCGCGCGCCGGATCGAGTCGCTGCCCGATGCCCTGGTCGTCGACGAGGCGGTCGAGGCGCTGCGTCGGATGTTCGGGCCCTCGGTCCCGGAGCTGGAAGGCGTGCGGATCACCCGGTGGGCGGCGGACCCCTTCGCGCGCGGGTCGTACTCGTACCTGCACGTGGGGGCGTCACCGGACGACCACGACCTGCTCGGCACCCCGTCGGGGCGGGTGCAGCTCGCCGGTGAGGCCACGTGGGGCGAGGACCCCGCGACGGTGCACGGGGCGCTGCTCTCCGGGCTGCGGGCGGCGGGGCGGCTGCTCGGGCACGAGGTGTCGGCCGGGTCGTTGGCGGGGCCGCTGCCCGGCTGACGGGCGGGGCCGGAGTCGGCCGCATCCGGCCGGCACCCGCCGCCCGGTCGGGCGTGACGCTCCGTCAGTCGAAGGCGGGGGTGTCCGCCGAGCACCGCACCGCGTCGCCGGGCCGCGCCGACGTCTCGCTCGCGATCTCGCGCTTCCCGTCGAGCAGGATCCGGCACGTCGCCGTGGCACCGGCGCCCGGCGTCGCCCGCACCGACGCCCGCTGCTCGGCGAGGACGATCGCGTCGTGCTCCCAGCGCGACCCGTCGCCGTCCGAGGACCCGGTCTCCTGCGCGTCGAGCCGGTGCACCGCGGGTGCTTCGCCGCGCCGCTCGGCGCCCTCGACCCGCACGTCGGCGAGGGCGGCCCCGCTCGGCTGGTCGACGCGGACCTCGTAGGTCACGGACCAGGCATCGCCCGTCTGCTGCTGGACGAAGCTGCACCCGGTCGCGAGCACCGCGACGGAGCCGGCGACCACGGCGGCGGCGAGGAGACGGACGGTGGGACGGTTGCGTTCGGACATGCCACCAGCCTGCGCACCGACCGCCCGCGGATCGTCCCCCGGGCGACGCGACCCCGTGCGACATCGGATCGATCCCGGGTCCTCCGAGCGGTTGACATCGGCTCCGTCCGCCCGCGCGGTCAGTACCGTCGACCGCATGGGAACCGTGCTGCCAGGCGTGATCGCGTTCGTCGTCGGGGTCGTCCTCGCCGTCGGGGCGCTCGTGCCGTGGACGGCGTGGGAGTACCGCCGTCACGGGCAGCTCGGCTTCCGACGCTCGCTCGTCGCGTTCGGCACGCTCGTCTACGCCCTCGCGCTCGTCACCTACACGCTGCTGCCCCTGCCCGACGACGTCGCGACGATGTGCCGGAACGCGGCCTCGCCGCAGCTGACGCCGTTCGCGTTCCTCGGGGACGTCGCGAAGGAGGGCGGGATCTCCGGACCCCGGTCGCTGTTGTCCAACCCGGCGTCCGCGCAGGTCCTGTTCAACGTGCTGCTCTTCGTGCCCCTCGGTGCACTCGCCCGGCACGCGGTCGCCCGGAGGCGCGTGTTCGCCGGCCTGCTCGTCGGGCTCGGCGCCGGGTTCGTGGTGTCCCTGCTCATCGAGACGACGCAGCTCACCGGCGACTGGTTCCTCTACCCGTGCTCGTACCGTCTCTTCGACGTCGACGACCTGCTCGCGAACACGACCGGCGCCGCGGTCGGCACGTTCCTCGCCCCGCTCGTGGGGCTGCTCGCGGGGTCCGGGCGGACCACCGACGCGGACGCCCCGCGCCCGGTCACCGCGGCACGACGGTTCTCCGGCCTGCTCGCCGACGTGCTGGCGATCTGGCTCCTGTCCGGCACGCTGAGCGTCGGGACCGCCCTGGTGTGGGCGATCGCTGGGCGGGACGACCAGGACCCGGTGCTCGGCACGCTCATCACCGCCGGTGCACTGGTCGCCCCGTTCGCACAGCTCGTGGTCGTGCTCGCGACGGGCCGGACCCTCGGTGAGCACGTCGTCCGGCTCCGTCCGGTGCCGACACCGGGGACCGGGAGGCGCGTGGTGCGCTGGGCGCTCGGCTCCGGCGGGTGGGCGGCACTGCTCGCCCTGGACGTCCCGTTCTCCGCGTTCCTCGCGTTCGTGCTCGCGGTGACGTCGGTCATCGCGGTGTGGGCGACCCGCGGCCGGCGCGGGTTCGCGCTCGCGGTGATCCGGGCGGAGGTCGAGGACGACCGCGTACCGGCGCGCGTCGGCTGAGCGGGTCCCGACGGGTGTCGTACTGACCGGACGCTCACGGGTCGCACGGGCCCGGAACGGTGTTCGAGTGCCACACTCGGAGCCGTGACGACGACGCGGACCACACCCCGGCACGAGCACCGCGGGCCGGTCGCCGTCGCCGTGCTGGTGAACCTCGCGCTGAGCCTGTTCCTGCCCGACGAGGTCCTGTTCTTCCCGTCCTGGGTGGTCCCGCTCCTCGGGGTGCTGCTCCTCACCCCACTCATCGTGTTCAACCCCCGGCGGCTGACCCGTGAGACCACCTGGTCGCGGTGGCTGTCCACGGGCCTCGCGGTCCTGCTGACGGTCGCGAACCAGTTGACCGTCGTCCGCACGATCGACGAGCTGCTGCACGGGCACCCCGACGGCGGCGCGGTGCTCCTGACCGCCCTGCAGGTCTGGGTGAGCAGCATCATCGCGTTCGGGCTCGTGTACTGGGAGCTCGACCGGGGCGGCCCCGTCGCCCGACGGCAGCCGGGGCTGTGGGTGACCGACCGCGCCGACTTCCAGTTCCCGCAGGAGACCGACCCGAAGACGGCGGCCTGGCGGCCGGTGTACCTCGACTACCTCTACGTCGCGCTGACGAACATGATGGCGTTCAGCCCGACCGACACGATGCCGATGACCATCCGGGCGAAGATGATCATGGCCTACCAGTCGATCGGCGGGTTCATCCTGCTGGCGCTCGTGATCTCGCGCGCGGTGAACATCATCAGCTGACCGAACTCCCGACGAGCGACTCCGACACGTCCCAGAGCCGAGCGGCGTCCTCGTCACGGAGCAACGGTGCCCACGGCTTCCGACGGCCGGCCGGTCCGCCGAGCTGCCCGGGTCCGGTCGGACCGACGAAACCGCCGTCGAGGTCCGCGTCGGTCGCCGCGAGCAGGGCCGGCTCCGCCGCCGAGGCCGGTGTCCCGACGAGGAGCCCGCGCGCCGACAGCCAGCGGATCAGCCGGACGGCCACGGTGTCGCCCGAGCGTCCGATCTCCGGGCGTGCGGCGAGCAGGCTCGTGGGTGCGACGCCGGGGTGGCTGACCGCACTCGTGATCCCCCACCCACCGGCCCGGCTCCTCCGACCGAGCTCGAGGGCGAAGAGCGCGCACGCGAGCTTCGACTGCCCGTACGCCCGCGCGACGTCGTAGTCCCGCTCGGACTGCAGGTCGTCCCACCGGATCGAGGCACGCTGCGCCGCCACGCTCGACTGCATCACGACCCGACCGTTCGCGGCACGGAGCAGGGGGAGCAGGGCCGCGACGAGTGCGACGTGCCCGAGGTGGTTCGTGCCGAATTGCAGCTCGAAGCCGTCCCGGGTCGTCTGCCGCTCCGGCGGGTTCATCACGCCGGCGTTCCCCACGAACACATCGATCGGCATGCCCTCGGACCGCATCCGCTCCCCGAGCGTCGACACGGACTCCAGCGAGGACAGGTCCAGGTCCTCGAGCAGCACGGAGGCTCCCGGGTGCTGCGCGGTGATCCGGGCGACGGTCGCCGCTCCCTTGTCGCGGTTGCGCACCGGCACGACCACCTCCGCCCCGGCGCCGGCGAAGCGCGCGGCGATCTCCAGTCCGATGCCGTCGCTCGCTCCGGTCACCAGGACCCGGCGTCCGCCGAGGTCCGGGAGGGTGAGTCGTTCGTTCCGTGCCATGGTCTGCCTCTTCCGTCGTGGTGAGCACCCGATCCGGCACCCGAGACGATCGTCGCTGCGTCGTGCACGCGCAACCACGGCCTGACGATCCGTGGCTGCGGTCGACGCCCCGGGAGAGGATGGGCGCATGATCGACCGAGCGTCCCTCGCGGACTTCCTCCGCAGCCGTCGGACGGCCCTGCAGCCCGAGGACGTCGGCCTTCCCCGGGGCCAGCGCCGTCGCACGAGCGGGCTGCGGCGCGAGGAGGCGGCGCTGCTGAGCAACATGTCCGTCGACTACTACGCGCGGCTGGAACGGGAGCGCGGACCGCAGCCGTCCGACCAGATGCTCGCGTCGATCGCGCAGGGTCTGCGCCTCACGATCGCGGAGCGCGACCACCTCTTCCGCCTCGCCGGACACGAGCCCCCGACCGCGGCGTCCGGCGGCGACCACGTCAGCCCCGGCATGATGCGCATCTTCGACCGGCTCGCCGACAGCCCGGCCGAGATCGTCACCGAGCTGGGCGAGACGCTGCGGCAGACGCCCCTCGCCGCCGAACTCACCGGTGACGCCAGCGGCCGACGGGGCGACGACCGGAGCATCGGGTACCGGTGGTTCGCCGACCCGGCGTCCCGGGACGTCCACCCGGTCGAGGACCACCCCTTCCTGTCCCGGATGTACGCCTCGGGTCTCCGCACCGTCATCGCTCGCCGCGGTCCCGACTCCCGGGCCGCACACCTGGCCGAACGGCTCCTCGCGACGAGCGAGGAGTTCCGCGAGGTCTGGGCGCGCCACGAGGTCGGCATCCGTCCGCGTGACGTGAAGACCTACCGCCACCCCGAGGTCGGGCTGCTCACCCTGCAGTGCCAGGTGCTGCAGGACCCGGACAGCTCGCAGAACCTGCTCGTGTACACCGCCGAACCGGGCAGCGAGACCGCCGAGCGACTCCGGCTGCTCGCCGTGGTCGGCTCGGCGGTCGGTCGCGCCTGACCTCGCAGGTCGTCAGGCGCCGTGTGCCTCCTCGGCCACCGGCTGCCACTCGCGCCAGGTCGCCAACCGCGATTCGTAGTCACGCTCCGCGATGCCGAGCGGCGCCTTCCCGAAGAACACCCGCAGCGGCGGCTCGTCCGCGTCGACGACCTTGAGGATCGCCGACCGGGTGGCCTCCGGCTTGCCCGGGTCGGCAGCGGACGGGCGCCTGGACGCTGCCTCGCGCACGTCGGCGTACGCGGCGATCTCCTCGCTGTGCTTCGAGGACGGACCGGACCAGTCCGTCGAGAACCCACCGGGCTCGACGAGGGTGACGTGGATGCCGAAGCCCGCGACCTCCTGGGCCAGCGACTGCGAGATCCCCTCGAGCGCCCACTTCGACGCGTGGTACGCCCCGACCGTCGGGAACGCACTGATCCCGCCGATGCTCGACACCTGGACGATGTGTCCGGACCCCTGCTCGCGCATGATCGGCAGCGCCGCCTGGGTGACCCAGAGCGCACCGAACAGGTTCGTCTCGAGCTGCGCGCGCACCTCGTCCTCGGTGAGCTCCTCGACCATGCCGAAGTGGCCGTAGCCGGCGTTGTTGACGACGACGTCGAGGGAGCCGAAGTGCTCGGCGGCACGCTGGACCGCGGCGATGTCGGCCGCACGGTCGGTGACGTCGAGCTGCAGCGCGAGGAACGTGTCCGGGTACTGGTCGACGAGGTCGTGCACGTCGTCGGGGTTGCGGGCGGTCCCGGCGACGGAGTCCCCGCGCTCGAGTGCCGCTTCCGTCCACTCGCGGCCGAAGCCCTTGGACGCGCCGGTGATGAACCAGGTCTTGCTCATGTGTCCTCCTGTTGTCTGACCGGATCAGCCAACGCCCGGGGCACGGGTGTCACCTCGACGCCCGGGGGACGCGCGCGCCGACCGGACAGTCAGGACCGGGTCCAGCTCCGCGTCGCGTACCAGGCGATCACGCCGAGGAACGGTGCGACGAACACCGCGATCATCCACCCGACCTTGCCCTCGTCGGACAGGTACGGGTCACGGAGGATGGACCGGACCGCAGCCACCCACAGGCACACCAGTGCGACGAGCAGGGCGACGAGGGAGAGGGAGGCTCCGGTCCCCATCAGGTTGTCGAGCATGCCGTGATGCTCCCAGGACGGCGACGGCGCGGACAGCCCCTCTTGCGTGACACACCCGCCGAACGACCGTCAGGGTCGGGGCGCCGCGAATTCCAGGTTGACGTCGTCCGGGTCCTGCACGGACAGGATCACGAGCCCGAACGGCGGCAGGTCGGTCACCTCGCCGTGCTCGATCCCCGCCGCGTCGAGCCGGCCCACCGCGGCGTGCAGCTCGTCGACCGATGCCACTCGGAACGACACGTGGTCGAGGCCGACGCGGTCCGGGTCGAACCGGTCCCCCGCCGGCGCGACCGGCCGCAGGCCCAGCGTCTGCCCGCCGAACGTGAAGGAGCACCCGCCGTAGGTCCGCCACGGGTCGTCGTGGATCGTCGGGTCGTCGATCTGGTGGCTGAAGTCGCTCCCCGGTGGCATCCCGAACAACTGCTCGTAGAAGGCCTTGCTGTGTCGGATGTCGGTGACCGTCAACCGGACGTGCGAGAAGCCGAGCGGCGTGACGATGGGTTCGCTCATGCGTCCACACAACACCTCGAGGGGGTTGCGCTCGTTGATCGCGCGATCAACAATGGCGTCATGGACGTCATCACCGGCACACCGCAGCCGTCTCCCCTGCACGAGGACACCGGCCGACCCCGACGCCGGGTGCACGTCGGCCTCGTGCAGTCCCGGTGGCTCGAGGATCCCGCTGCCCACCGTGCCCAGCTCGCGGACGGCATCGCGACGGCAGCGGCGAACGGCGCCACCGCGGTGTTCCTCCCCGAACTGACGCTCTCGCGCTACCCGGGCGACACCCCCGCGACCGGCGCACCGAAGGAGTCGGCCGAGTCGCTCGAGGACGGCCCGACGGTCGCCTTCGCCCGCGCCCAGGCGGCGGAGCACGGGATGTTCGTGCACGCCTCGCTGTACGAGCGCCCGGCCGCCGACGACCGGCCCGAGGACCCGCGCGGCTACAACACGGCCGTCCTCGTCGCCCCGGACGGCACGCTGGTCGGACGGACGCGCAAGACGCACATCCCGATCAGCGCCGGCTACTACGAGGACACCTACTTCCGCCCGGGCACCGACGCCGACGCCTTCCCGGTGTACGAGCCGGCCGGACTCGGCGCCCGTGTGGGCCTGCCGACCTGCTGGGACGAATGGTTCCCCGAGGTCGCGCGGTCGTACGGTCTCGCCGGCAGCGAGGTCCTCGCGTACCCGACGGCGATCGGGTCCGAGCCGTCGTTCCCCGCGTTCGACACCGCGCCGATCTGGCGGCAGGTCATCGTGGCGAACGGCATCACCTCGGGGCAGTTCATGGTGGTCCCGAACCGCTGGGGCGACGAGGGCGACATCACCTTCTACGGCTCCTCGTTCATCTCCGACCCGTTCGGCCGCGTCCTCGTCGAGGCACCGCGGGACGCGAGTGTCGTGCTCGTCGCGGACCTCGACCTCGACGCCCGCACGGAGTGGCTCCGGCTCTTCCCCTTCTACGTCACGCGCCGTCCGGACCTGTACGGCACGCTCGTCGCCCCCGTCGACGAGGAACGCCACGCGTACGGCGCACGCGACGCGATCGACGCGGCCATCGCCGTGGCGGCGACCCCCACCGGACGCGAGGTGCGCGCATGACGTGGGCCATGCCTCCCGAGACCGCCCCGCAGGAACGCACCTGGATGGCGTTCCCGCGGCCCGGGCTGACGCTCGGTGACGACCCGGCGAGCGCCGAGGCGGCGCGTGCCGTCTGGGCGGCGACCGCGAACGCGATCAGCGAGTACCAGGCCGTCACCGTGGTCGTCGACCCGGTCGCGCGCGACGACGCCCGACGCCTCCTGTCCGTCGCCGTGGACGTGCTCGAGGCGCCCCTCGACGACTTCTGGATGCGCGACATCGGTCCGACGTTCGTGGTCGACGCCGTGACCGGGGCCCGTGGCGCGGTGGACTGGGTCTTCAACGGCTGGGGTGCGAACCCGTGGTCGACGTGGACGCGCGACGCCGAGGTCGCCGCCACCGTCGCCGCGGCCGCCGGTGTGGAACGGATCCCGTCGCTGCTCGTGAACGAGGGCGGGGCGATCCACGTCGACGGCACCGGACGCGTCCTCGTCACCGAGACGGTCCAGCTCGATCCCCGCCGGAACCCCTACGCCGACCGCGCGCGGGTGGAGCAGGAGCTGGCACGGACGATCGGCGCGACCGACGTGGTCTGGCTGCCCCGTGGCCTCACCCGCGACTACGACGGCTTCGGCACCCGGGGGCACGTCGACATGGTGGCGACCTTCGCCGGCGCCGCGATGGATACCGTCCTGCTGCACGCCCAGCCGGACCCCGGCCACCCGGACCACCTCGTGATGCCGATCGTCCGACGGGCGATCGAGGAGGCGACGGACGCCACCATCGTCGAGCTGCCCGCACCCGCGACGCTCGCCGACCCCGACGGACCCGTCGACTGGAACTACGTGAACCACGTCGTGGTGAACGGCGCGGTGATCGCGTGCGGCTTCGGGGAGCCGGCGGCGGACGAGCGGGCGCGGGGGATCCTCGCGGACGTGTACCCGGGGCGGGAGGTGCGGACGATCGATGCGCGTGAGGTGTTCGCGCGGGGCGGTGGGCTGCACTGCATCACGCAGCAGGAGCCCTCGGCTCGCTAACGATTACTCTGGTAGCCAGTAAGCACCGTAATGCGTACTGTAGTGACCATGAGTGACCAGGATCCGCGACTCGCACAATCCTTCCCGGCAGCCGTCACGCGTTCCGCGCGAGCGATCGGAGCGGACCTCGCGGGGTGGCGGAAGATCCTCGGGCTGACGGCCGAGCAGGTCGCCGATCGCGCCGACATCACGCGGGCCACGCTCAGGAAGCTCGAACACGGCGACCCGTCGGTCGGATTCCACGTCGTCCTGCGGACAGCACGTGCGCTGGGGGTGCTCGACACGCTCACCGAGGCGCTCGACCCGTTGCAGACCGACCTGGGACGAGCGCGGGCGGACATGCTGCTCAGGAAGCGGATCCGGTGAGCGCCCGCGACGGCGTCGAGGTCCACGTCGAGCTCGACGGGTCGACCGTCCTCGCCGGGCGGGCACAGTTCCAGCGGAGCCGCGGTCGACTCCAGGGGACGACCTTCCAGTACGAGACGGAGTACCTCGCCCGGCCGACGTCCTACGCGATCGACCCAGCACTGCAGCTGACCTCCGGCACGCAGTACACGGCCGGACTCCCGGGATCGTTCGCCGACTCGGCTCCCGATCGGTGGGGACGCAACCTGATCCGCAAGCAGGAACGAGCACTCGCGGACGGATCAGCGCGCGCTGCGCGGGTCCTCGACGACGTCGACTACCTCATCGGCGTCAGCGACGTGACCCGACAGGGGGCTCTCCGATTCCGGGGGGACCCGGACAGCCCGTTCCTCGACCCCGATCACCAGGTCCCCAAGCTGCTCCACCTCCCGGAACTCCTCCGTGCTGCGGACAGCGCCTCCGGGGACGCGGACGACCACGCGGCGGTGAAGGCGCTCCTCGCGGCGGGGACCGGTTCCCTCGGCGGCGCACGACCGAAGGCATCGGTCCTCGGTGACGACGGTCGACAGCTCATCGCCAAGTTCCCGCACCAGACCGACGAGTGGGACGTCATGGCGTGGGAGGCAACGGCCCTCGATCTCGCTTCGGCAGCGGGCGTCAACGTCCCGCCTCACCGGCTCTCCCGCGTCGACGGACGCCATCTGGTCCTGCTCGACCGATTCGACCGCTCCTCGACCGGCAGGATCGGGTACGTCAGCGCGATGACCGTCCTCGAAGAACGCGACGGAGCCTCCGCGGACTACGAGGACATCGCCGAACGGATCCCGGAGATCAGCGAGCAGCCGAGCCGGGATCTGCGTGAGCTCTTCCGACGAGTCGCAGTGAGCGTCGGCATGAACAACACGGACGATCACCTCAGGAACCACGGTTTCCTCCGCCGGCGCAGCGGCTGGGTGCTCAGTCCGGCCTTCGATCTGAACCCGAACCCCGATCCCGAGCTCCGGCAGACGTCGCTCGCCGGCGCAGCATCACCGATCGACGAAGCCGACGGCCTCGTCTCACTTGCTGCGTCGTGCCGCCTGTCGGCACAGCAGGCGCAGGACGAACTCCGCGCTGTCATCGCAGCGCTGGAGGGGTGGCGCGAGGTCGCCCTCGCGAACGAGGTCCCGGCGTCGCAGACCAAGCGGTTCGAACGCTCCTTCTCGGAGGGCCTCGACACCCTTCGTCGAGCCTCGCGGTGACTGCATCACGCAGCAGGAGCCTGCGGCTCGGTAGACATCAGGCCGCCGGCGCCCCGAGCCCCACCCGCGGCTGCAACCAGTCGAGCCCCGCGGCGAGCGCCGCCCGCGCCGTCACCCAGCTGTGCCGCCCACCCGGCACCACCCACGTGGCGACGTGCATCCCCGCTGCCCGCGCCCGCTCGGCCATCACGGGCATCACGGGCCCGTAGGTGGTGTCGAGGGCCCCGGCCGCGAAGAACGCGTTCGAGTCCTGGAACGGCGCACCGGCGCGCAGCAGTGCCGCCGGCTGCGCAGCCGCCCACGCCGCCCGGTTCCCGGCGAACCCCTCGTCGACGGTCTTCGTCTCGCTGCCGAGCGTGGGACCGTCCTCGCCGGAGACGTCGATGAGGTTGCCGAACCGCGAGGGGTCCCCCGCCCCGAGCTGGATCGCGCACGTCCCACCCTGCGAGAACCCGCCGATGGTCCACGCGGAGGCCGCGGTCTGCACCCGCAGATGGCTCGTCACCCACGCCGGGACGTCCTCGGTGAGGTAGGTCCGGCTGTTGCCGAGCGCCCCGTCGACGCACATCGGGTTCGCCGACCGCGGGCCGAGCTGGTCGGGGACGACCACGATCGGTGCGAGGCCGCGGTCGACGGTCGCGAGTGCGTCCATCGTCTGCTCGATCGACCCGCCGGTCTGCACGTCCTCGGGACCGGCCCCGCGGGACTGGCCGGACAGGAGCACGTCGACGGGCAGCGCCGGTGGGTCGGCGGTGAGCGCGGCCGGGGGCAGGTACAGCAGGGCCTGGCGTGCGACGAAGTGCGATCGCGTGGCCGGGATGGTCACCCGGAGCAGCCGCCCCTGCGTCGGCAGGTCGGCCGGTGCGGTCCACGTCCTCGCCAGGTCGACGCTCGCCGGCGCGGGAGTGGACCCGGGCGCCTCGGCAGCGGGGATCCCGCCGGCCGC
Source organism: Curtobacterium sp. 320 (assembly GCF_031455235.1). Lineage (NCBI taxonomy): Bacteria > Bacillati > Actinomycetota > Actinomycetes > Micrococcales > Microbacteriaceae > Curtobacterium > Curtobacterium sp. 320. The sequence continues at coordinate 129,298 of NZ_JAVDSI010000006.1, forward strand.
GGTCGCGATCGGGGCGTGCGCGGAGGGGCGGACGCTCGGCACGGTCGTCGCGCGGGCCGTGGAGGCGCGGCTCGGCTCCGCAGCGACGGGCCGCCCGGCAGCGGCGGAGCCCGTCCCACCCGCACCGGTCGCGTGGGCGACGCCCCACCCACCGGCCGCACCGAGCGCGAGGCCGACCACCAGCCCCGCGGCGATCAACCCTCGTGTCCGTGTCATCGGTCGTCCTCGTCCGTCGGCGTCCGGCCCGGTGCCGGTCGTGCCGAGCCGATCGTAGGGAGCCGTGCCGGGAGTGCGCCCGCGGTTCCGGCCCCGTGGCTGAGCATCTTCCCGGCCGGTCCCAGGCTCCGATCGGCAAGCGACACCGCGTACAGCCCTGCGTCGCATCGTGTACTCCGTGGCGGGTCCGACGCTGCCCGCGGCGTCGGTATCGTCAGCGGATCGGTCCACCCGATCAGGTCCGCGCACCGCCGCGCGGACCCCGGCCCCCGCAGCTCCGGCTGCGAGCAGGAGGGAACCCCCATGGCGTCACCGACCATCGTCACCGCCCCACCCGGCACCGCGCGTGGTGGGTCCCTGAAGCGGAGTCTCGGGTTGTGGGCGATCGTCGGACTCGGCCTCGGGTACATGACGCCGACCGTGGTGTTCGACACCTTCGGCATCGTCTCCGGCGAGACGAACGGCGCCGTGCCGAGTGCGTACCTCATCGCCCTCGTGATCATGCTCCTGACGGCGATCAGCTACGGGAAGATGGTCCGCGTCTACCCGGCCGCGGGTTCGGCCTACACGTACGTGCGGGAGTCGATCCACCCGAACGCCGGCTTCATGGTCGGCTGGGCGTCCCTGCTCGACTACCTGCTGCTGCCGATGGTGAACGCGCTCATCATCCGTCTGTACCTCGAGCAGGTCTTCCCGGCACTGCCCGCGTGGGTGACGGTGGTCGTCTACACGCTGTTCGTCACGACGGTGATCTGCCTGTCGATGCGCGGGACGTCGAACCTCAACATGGTCCTGCTCATCGGGGCGATCCTCGCGATGATCGCGTTCGTCGTCTTCGCCGTGATCGAGCTCGTCGAGGGTGCCGGTGCCGGCACGGTGGTCAGCGCCGAGCCCTTCGTGCACGACGGCGTGACGATGTCGGCGCTCCTCACCGGCGCGACCGTCGTGTGCTTCTCGTTCATCGGGTTCGACGCGGTGACGATGTACACGGAGGAGGCGAAGAGCATCCGCATCATGCCGAAGGCGATCCTGCTGACCGTCCTCATCGGCGGGCTCATCTTCCTCGTCTCGGCGTACTTCGCCCAGCTCCGCTTCCCGACCAACGCCCCGTTCGGCGAGTTCACCGACGACCCGCTGCCCCAGATCGGGCTGCTCGTCGGCGGCAAGGTGTTCCAGGCGATCCTCGTCGCCGCCGGGTTCGTCGCCGCACTCGCCTCGGGCCTGGCCTCGCACGCCAGCGTCGCCCGCATGCTGCTCGTGATGGGCCGCAACAACGTCCTGCCGAAGAAGGTCTTCGGGTACGTGAGCCCGAGGACCCGCACACCCATCCCGAACGTCGTCATCGTCGGGGCGGTCACGCTCCTCGCGATGACGTTCTCGCTCGACACCATCTCGGCGTACATCAACTTCGGCGCCCTCATCGCGTTCACGTTCGTCAACCTGACGGTCATCGTGCACTTCGCCTGGCGCGAGGGCCGCCGGCACACCGCCCGCGACCGGTTCACCTTCATCGTCCTCCCCGGGGTCGCGATGCTGCTGACCGGTGTTCTCTGGTCTCAGCTGCACGCCGACGCCCTCATCGCCGGCGGCGTCTGGGCCGCGATCGGCTTCGTGTACCTGCTGGTGATCACGAAGGGGTTCCGGATCCAGCCGAAGGGCTTCGACGAGAACCAGCCCGTCACCGGCGTCAACAAGCAGCTGACCGACCAGGTCTGAACCACACAGGAGACACGATGAACGACACGGGTACCGTCTACGCGGTCACCGACCCGGCCACCGGCCAGACCCTCGCCACGTTCCCGACGATCACCGACGAGGAGCTCCGCGCGGCGATCGACACCGCCGACCGCACGCACGCCCAGTGGTCGCGCACGAGTACCGTCGCCGACCGCGCCGCGCTGCTGCACCGCGTCGCCGAGCTGTACCGGGAGCGTCGGGACGACCTCGCCGCCACGATCGTCCGCGAGATGGCGAAGCCGATCGACCAGGCCGTGGGCGAGGTCGACTTCTGCGCCGACATCTACGACTACTACGCCGACCACGCCGAGGAGTTCCTCGCCGACCAGCCGATCACCCTGGCGGACGGCAGCGAGGGCAGCGCGTTCATCCGGAAGTCCTCGATCGGCGTCCTGCTCGGCATCATGCCGTGGAACTTCCCCGCGTACCAGATCGCCCGGTTCGCCGGTCCGAACCTCGTCATCGGCAACACCGTCCTGCTCAAGCACGCCCCGCAGTGCCCGGAGTCCGCACTCGCGATCGAGCAGGTCTTCCACGACGCGGGCTTCCCCGAGGGCGCTTACACGAACGTCTTCGCCACGAACGACCAGGCGGCCGACGTCATCGCCGACCCGCGCGTCCAGGGCGTCTCCCTCACCGGCTCCGCACGCGCCGGTGCCGCCGTCGCCGAGATCGCCGGCCGCAACCTCACCAAGGTCGTCCTCGAGCTCGGCGGCTCGGACCCGTTCATCCTGCTGTCGACCGACGACCTCGACGCCGTGGTTGAATCAGCCGTCGCCACCCGCCTCGAGGGCAACGGCCAGGTCTGCAACGCCGCGAAGCGCTTCCTCGTCGCCGACCACCTTCACGACGACTTCCTGGCGAAGTTCACCGACGCGATGGCCGCGGTCTCGCCCACCGACCCGACGACGCCCGGTGCCGAGCTCGGTCCGCTGTCCTCCCCCGCCGCAGCCGACCGGTTGCAGGAGCAGCTCGCGGCCGCGACCGCCCAGGGCGCCACCGTCGTCACCGGCGGCCAGCGTCAGGGGAACGCGTTCACTCCGACGATCCTGACCGGCGTCACGCCCGACAACGACGCGTACCGCGAGGAGTTCTTCGGCCCCGTCGCCGCCGTCTACCGGGTCGAGGACGAGGACGCCGCGATCACGATCGCGAACGACACCCCGTACGGCCTCGGCTCGTACCTCTTCACGACCGACGCCGAGCAGGCACTGCGGGTCGCCGATCGCATCGAGGCCGGGATGGTCTACGTGAACATCGTCGGCGCGGACAGCCCGGAGCTCCCCTTCGGCGGCGTCAAGGCGAGCGGCTTCGGCCGCGAGCTCGGCCCGCTCGGGGCCGACGAGTTCGTCAACAAGAAGCTGATCCGCATCGGCGGCTGACACCCTGGACCCGGCCCACGGACGGACGGGAGGCGCGGTGCCAGCCGGCACCGCGCCTCCCGTCCGTTATATAAGCGGGTGTATAGTCGTGGTCTGCACGCACGGAAGGAGCGGACACGATGACCGTCACGACGATCGACCTCGACCAGGCGGTGCTCGACACCGCCAAGGAGCTCACGGGCGCACGCACGAACCGCGACGTCGTGAACCGCGCGCTGCAGACGCTCATCGCGGTGCGGCGCCAGCCCGACGCCGTCGAGCGGATCGTGGGCCGGACGTTCACCGACGAACAGACGGGTGCCCCCGTCGAGCACTACTCCGCACCGGGAGTGCCCTCGGACGAGGCGTGAGCGCGTACATCGTCGACAACTCGGTGTGGTGGAAGGCCGGGCGTCATCCCGCCATCGCGACACGACTCCGTGCGGTGTCGACGCAGGACCTCATCCTCACGTGCCCGCCGCAGGTGCTCGAGTACTGCTTCTCCGCACGCGATGCGGCTGAGCACGCGGAGTTCCGACGCGACATGGAGGTGTTCTTCCCCGCCGAGGAGCACCCGAGCGCAGCCGACGTCCTCACGCTGCAGAGCGCACTGTGGAACGGCGGGTACGTCCGTGGCGCCGGAGCGGTCGACTCGCTGATCGCCGCGTACGCGATCGCGAACGAGGCGATCGTGCTCACGGCTGACCGCGACTACGACCACATCGCTGCCGTCGTGCCGGACTTCCGGCACGAGTACCTGCCGGAGCGGTGAGCGGGCGCGACCGCACTGCTCCCGCATGACGGGAGGCGCGGTGCCAGCCGGTACCGCGCCTCCCGTCCGCCGCCTGGTCTAGACCAAGGCCGTGAACGACGCGTCGCGCACCAGCACGGTCGACGCGTCGTCGCCGACGGCCTGGTCCGGGTCGCTCGACAGCCCGAGGGACCAGCGCCCGCCGCCCGGCTTCTCCGGCAGGGTGAACTCGACGGTGGTCTCCGACGCGTTGAGCAACACCGCCACGGTGTCGTCGCCCTGCTGCAGCACGAGCATGACCGCCCGGTTGCCGCCGTCCGCCCAGTCGGCGTCGTCGAACCCCTTCGCGTCGGCACGGAGCACGTCCACCGTGCACGCCGAGTCGCTCGGGGCCGTGCGGTACCACTCGGGACGCAGGGACACGTGGTCGCGGCGGAACGCGATGGCCTCGGTCGTGAAGGCCAGCAGGTCCCGGTCGGCCGCGGCCCAGTCGAACCACGAGATCTCGTCGTCCTGGCAGTAGGCGTTGTTGTTGCCGCCCTGCGACCGGGCGATCTCGTCGCCGCCGAGGATCATCGGCACGCCCGCCGACAGCAGCAGCGTGCCGAGGAAGTTCCGGCGCTGCCGGTTGCGGTAGTCGTTCACCACGCCGTCGTCGGTCGGGCCCTCGACACCGCCGTTGAACGAGGTGTTGTCGCTCTCGCCGTCGTTGTTGTCCTCGCCGTTCGCCTCGTTGTGCTTCTCGGCGTACATCGTCAGGTCCGCCAGGGTGAAACCGTCGTGGGCGGTGACGAAGTCGACCGAGCACAGCGGGGAGCGCCGAGAGCCCTCGTAGACGTCCGGGCTGCCGAGCACGCGCTGCACGGCGTCACCGAGGGTGCCCGCGTCGCCGCGCCAGAACGCGCGCAGGTCGTCGCGGTACTTGCCGTTCCACTCCGACCAGTCCGCCGGGAATCCGCCGACCTGGTAGCCGGCGGTGTCCCACGGCTCGGCGATCATCTTCACCTCGCGGAGCACCGGGTCCTGGTGGATGATGTCGAGGAACGCCGAGTGCTTCTCCGCCTCGCCGTCCTGGCGGGTGAGCGTCGTCGCGAGGTCGAAGCGGAAGCCGTCCACGTGCATCTCCTCGACCCAGTAGCGCAGCGAGTCGGTGATGAGACCGAGTGCGGACGGGTGCGACACGTTGAGGCTGTTGCCCGTGCCGGTCGTGTCGAAGTAGTTCGCCTCGTCGCCCTCGACCAGGCGGTAGTACGACTCGTTGTCGATGCCCTTGAACGAGAGCGTCGGGCCCATGTGGTTGCCCTCGGCCGTGTGGTTGTAGACGACGTCCATGATGACCTCGAGGCCGGAGGCGTGCAGGGCCTGCACCATCGCCTTGAACTCGGCGACCTGCTGGCCGGCGGTGCCGGACGACGAGTACTCGTCGTGCGGGGCGAAGAACCCGATGCTGTTGTAGCCCCAGTAGTTGCGGAGGCCCTTGTCGGCGAGGGTCGAGTCCTGCACGAACTGGTGCGTCGGCAGCAGCTCGACAGCGGTCACCCCGAGGTCGGTGAGGTGCTTGATCGCCGCCGGGTGCGCGAGTCCGGCGTAGGTCCCGCGGATCTCCTCGGGCACGTCCGGGTGCTGCTTCGTGAAGCCCTTGACGTGGACCTCGTACACGACCGTGTCGGCGAGGGCCGTGCGGGGCCGCGCGTCGTCGCCCCAGTCGAAGTCGCGGTCGGCGACGACGGACTTCGGCATCGCAGCGGCCGAGTCGGTCTCGTCGATCTGGTCCGGGTGCTGCATGTCGTGGCCGAACAGCGCCTGGCCCCACTCGTACGTGCCGTCGACGGCGGTGGCGTACGGGTCGAGCAGCAGCTTCGCCGGGTTGTGACGGAGGCCCTTCGCCGGGTCCCATGCGCCGTGGACGCGGAAGCCGTAGCGGGTCCCCACGGTCACGTCCGGGACGACGTCGTGGAAGGTGTAGCCGGTGCGGTTCGTGAGCTCGGTGCGGTGTTCGGTGCCGTCCTCGTCGAACCGGCAGAACTCGACGCGCTCGGCGGTGCTGGAGAAGAGAGCGACGTTCGCGCCGCCGTCGACGAGTGTCACGCCGAGCGGGGTGCGGGAAGAAGTGGTCATGTCGTCGTTCTACCGGTCGGCGACTGTGTCCCCGGCTCGCCGACGTACCCCGTCGCCGAGCGTGGTGCGCAGCGCAACTCCGGTCCTAGGATCACCACGTGACCACCGGTGTCCCGCGCTCCCGCCCCGTCCTCGTGACCGCTGCCGTCGTGCTGTGGCTCGTGCTGTTCGCGTGCGACCTGGTCACACGGCTCGTGGACCTGCCCGGAACGGTGTCGTCCGGTGGCCCCTGGGGCTTCGTGCCGGTCGCCATCGGCCTGGCGATCCTCGGCTGGTTCGTGTTCGGTGCACTGCGCGTCGGCCGCGGCTCCGGACGCGCACGGTTCTGGATGGCGGTGCTCGGTGTGGTCGGAGCCATCAGCGCCCTCCTGCCGCCGTACGGACTCACCACCGCGAACGGCGTACTGGGTGCCGTCGCCGCGTTCTTGCCGTACCTGCCCGCTGCCCGCGGGTACTTCCCGCCACGCCAGCGCCCTGCTGCCCGGGTCGCGCAGCCGCGGGTGGTCGGTTGGGACCCGGACACCGGTGAACCCATCCGCGCCGCAGACTGACGAGGGCGCGGACCAGACGCTGTCCTGCTCCGGGTCCTTCGTGGCGACTGGACGAGGCGCAGGAGGACTGGAGGCGCGGTGCGCGCCGACACCGCGCCTCCCGTCCGTCAGCTGGTCGCGTCAGACCGCGATCCGGCCACCGTCCACCGGCAGGACCGCGCCGTGCACGAAGGAGGCCGCGTCGGTGGCGAGGAAGACGATCGCCTCGGCGATCTCCCCGGCCGTGCCCGGCCGTCCGGCCGGACCGGCAGCGGCGAGCTGGTCGAGGCTCTCGCCCATCGCCGCCGTGCCCTCGGTGCGGGTCGGACCGGGACTCACGGCGTTGACGCGGACGCCAGCGGGGCCGAACTCCGCCGCCCACGACTTCGTCAGCAGGACGAGCGCCGCCTTCGTCGAGCCGTACAGCCCCATGCCGGCCGCACCGAACTCGGCGACCATCGTCGTGACGTTCACGATGGCGCCCGTACCGCGCTCCACCATGCCCGGAGCGAGAGCAGCGACCAGGAAGTACGGCGCCTTCACATTGACGTCGTAGACCTCGTCGAAACCTTCCGAGGTGGTGTCAGCCGTCGCGCCGAAGGGGAAGATCCCGGCGCTGTTGACGAGCACGTCGACCCGGCCGCCCCCGATCGCGAGTGCCGCCTCGGCGAGCTCCTTCGCGCTGGTGGCGTCCCGCAGGTCTGCCCGGGCGAAGTCGGCCGTGCCGCCGGCAGCGCGGATCCCCCGCACGACCTCGTCACCCCGCTCGGTGTTCCGGCCGGAGACGACGACGTGAATCCCCTCCGCGGCGAGGCGTTCGGCGGTGGCGCGGCCGATGCCGCTGGTGGACCCGGTGACGAGGGCGGTGGTGGTCATGGTCGATGTCCTAACTGAACAGATCGGTTTGGTTGAATCGCTGGTAACTGTACAGATCAGTGCAGTAAAGTCAAACCATGTCCGACACGTCGACTTCCCGAACCCGCCGCCGACCCGCGTACGAGCGCGCGGTCGCCACGGCCGACCGGCTCTTCTACGAGCAGGGGATCCACGCGGTCGGGGTGGACCAGGTCGCTGCCGAGGCGGACATCTCGAAGGCGAGCCTCTACACGCACTTCCGGACGAAGGACGACCTCGTGCTCGGCTACCTGCAAGGACGGAGCCGGTCGTGGCAGGAGCACGTCGCCGCCGAGCTCCCCGGGCGCGGGAGCACGCCGCGCGACCGCGTCCTGGCGGTGTTCGACCTGCTCGGGGAGTGGTTCGTAGCCCCGGGCTACCGGGGCTGCCCGTTCATCAACGTCGAGGCGGAGTACGGCGCCGGGCACCCCACGCACGAGGTGACGCTCGAGCACCGCACGTGGGTCCGGGGACTCTTCACGTCACTGCTCGCGGAGGCCGACGCAGCCGATCCGGACGGCACGGCGCTGCAGCTCTGCCTGCTCTACGACGGCGCGATGGCGAGCGCGCAGGCTGATCCGTCGCGGCCCTGGGCAGCGGCGGCGCGGGCGGCTGCCGAACGGCTCGTCGGCGCCTGACCGGGCGGGATCCGCCGGAAAGTACCCGGCGTCAGAGTCGACCCGGCACGAGACGCAGCCTCGGCGGCCGGAGCTGTGCCAGCGTGCTGTCGGCAGCGCACCGGTACCGGATGACGTCGTCGTCGATGGGGGCGGAAGCAGACCCGGCCGGAACCCACAGCAGCTCGTCCCGGTCGTCCCGACCGCACGGCCGGACCGCTGGGCGCTCGAGGATCGCCGTCCAGACCTCGGAGACCCGCTCGGCGGCCCGACTGTCCAACACGACGCGGAACCCTCCGGACTGCAGCGAATCCGTCCGCCCACGGCGCCGGAGCCGGATCGGCACGTCGAAGGCCGGCCACCAGTCGGAGGCGGCGAGGTGCTGCAGCCAATCGTCCACCGGGAGCCGGTCGATCCACCGGAAGGCGATGGTCGAGTTCGCAGCGACCACGGCCTGGTGGCGGTCGACGCCGTCCACCAGGAACACCCCCTGGTTCCGCAACGGGAACCGCACCTGCCGACGACGAAGTGCGTGTGCGGTCGCCAGCACCTCACGCGATGAGTGGTTGACGAGGCGTCCCGAGACCACCACCTCGACGTGCAGGCGCTCGTCGCGTGCTCGTTGCGGTGAGACGCCCTCGCCCTGAACGAGGCCGGGGTCCGTCGCGGCGCCGGACTCCCAGACCTCGGTGTCGGTTGCCCACCGGTACGTGACCGCGTCGAGCACCATGTCGACGGTCGGTTGCCAGGAGCCGACCCACGCAGCGTGCCCGAGCTGGTTCTGCTGATCCGCCGCGCACTTGGCCGCCCGACCCGCCCGCCATGCGACGACGGCAGACGCGACCGCCACCGGGACACTCACCGCCGCGGCCACCGCACTGATCGCCGCAGCGGTCGTCTCGTCCATGCCACGATCATCGCAGGGGCCGCCGACGCCGCGCGAGACGACCAGGGCGGACTACTGCGGGTCCGCCGGCTCGCCGCCCGAGTCGTGGTCGCTGTCCTGCTCCGGGTCCTTCGTGGCGTCGCCCGAGGGCGAGCCGTCCGGCAGGTCCTCGGTGTACTGCCGCTCGGCGTCGGTGGGGTCGCTGGTTCCGCTGGTGTCGCTCATGTCCCGGACCGTACGCGCGCTGCATCCGGTGTCCGTCCAGGACGGCTACCCGGCCAGTGTCCGGACGAGGATGAGACTCGGCCCCGACCAGTCGAGTCCGTCGTGTTCCTCCAGCGGTGTGAAGCCGACCCGTCGGTAGAAGGCTCGCGTCCGGGCGTACGGCATGTTCTCGAACGAGGGGCCGACCGTGTGGACGGAAAGCATCGCGCAGCCATCCGCGGCGAGGTCTGCCGCCACACGCTCGACGAGGAGCCGGCCGACGCCGCGTCGGTGAGCGGTGGGATGCACCGCGAGGAGGTGGAGCTCCGCGGACTCGGGGAAGTGTCGTCGCGTGAGTGCCACCCCCACGACGACACCGTCCTCGACAGCGAGGAGGCTTCCGTGACGGCCGTCCTCAGCGGCCGCCACGTAGTTGTCGATCGCTTCCGGGTCACCGAACCAATCGGGCAGGGCTTCGAGGATTCGATGCACGTCGCTTCCGCTCCGGCCCGCAGTGATGGTGACGGCCATGACGACGAGGCTGCCACACGCTCAGCGGACGAGCCGCACGGTGGAGCCGATCGGGCCGAAGCTCGACGTGGCGCCGTCCGGGACGAATCCGTTCCGTCGGTAGAAGGAGTGGGCACGCGGGTTGTCCTCGGCGACCCACAGGGATGCCGGACGGTCACCGAGGACCGCGTCGAGGAGCGCTTGACCGCTGCCGTCGCCGTGGGCGCGCCCGAGCACGTACAGCATCGTGAGTTCCTCGGGTCGGACGGCATCGGGCTCGGTCGTCGCCTCCACCGCGGCGAAGCCGACGATCCCGTCAGCGCTGTCGGCCACCACGGTCGCGAACGTCCCCTGGGCGAGGTTTGCGCGCCACATGTCGAGTCGCCGGCCGAGGTCGAACCACGGGTCGGTGTCCGGGTCGTCCACGAACCGGCCGTAGGTCTCGCGCCACGATGTGGTGTGCACCCTGGCGATGCCCTCGGCGTCGTCGGCGGTCGCCGGGCGGATCACCACGGCCTCGTCGTGCTGGTCTCCCATGGGACGACCGTACCGGCCGAACCCACACCGATGACGGACGGGAGGCGCGGTGCCAGCCCGCACCGCGCCTCCCGTCCGTCTCGGCGTGGGCCTACTGCACCGCCGGCTGCGGCAACGAGGCGAGGATCTCGGCCGCCGCTTCGCGGCCCATCCGCACCGCCCCGTCCACGTGCTGGTACCCGTGCCCGGCGAGGTCGCTCGACGCGAACCGGATCGGGCCGACGGCAGCGCGCTGGTCGGCGCCGTACCGGACGAGCCCGCCCAGGTCGAAGCTCGCCGCGTAGGCGCCACGGGTCCACTCCTCGGTACCCCAGTCGCTCTCGTAGTAGACGACCGGACGGCGTGCCTCGTCGCCGTAGTAGTGCGCGAGCGAGTCGAGCACCCGGGCCTTGCGCTCCTCGGCGGAGAGGGCGAAGACGTCGTCGGCGTGCTGGTCGGACACGAACCCGACGAGCGTGCCCTGCTCCTGCCCGTACGAGGTGTTGTCGTACGCCTCGTGCACGAGCTCGTACGGGCTGAACGCGGTGCCGGACAGCCCGGCGCCGCGCCAGAACGGCCGGTCGTAGACGGCGTGCACCTTGATGACGAACCCCATCGACAGGTGCTGGTGCAGCTGGTGCTGGCGACGCGGTAGCGGCGGCTCGTACGAGATGCGGGAGTACAGGGGCGGCGGGACGGCCACGAGTGCCTGGCGGGCACGGACCTCGATGCCGCCGTCGGCGAGCGCTGTGACGCCCTCGTCGTCCCAGCGCAGGGTGCGCACCGGGGCGTTCAGGTGGACGTCCGCACCGAGCCGGGCGGCGAGCCGCTCGGACACCTGCTGCATGCCGCCGACGACGCGCTTGTCGAGGATGAAGTCGGCGTCGACGAGGTTCGAGAAGCTCCCGGCCGAGGCGGCCATGAGCAGGGCCTGCAGGGCCGAGAAGGCGTGCGCGGGCTTGGTCAGCATGGCGCCGGCGATGAAGAGCTCGACGTTGTCGGTCGCGACCCGGTCGTCGCTCAGCGTGTGCAGCCAGGCGCGGAACGAGGTCTCGTCGAGTGCGGCGGCGTGGGGTGCTTCCCAGGGGCGTGCCGGGTCGACCGTCGCCACGTACTCGTCGACGACGGCGACGAGCCGTTCGATCTCGGCGGCGGTGGCCTCCGGCAGCGGGAAGATGTCGCCGGTGTACTCGGTCCGGGTGCCGTGCTCGTCGATGTAGACGCTGGAGCCCTCGCGGTAGCGGTCGTACGTCTCGAGTCCGAGTTCGTCGAGGGTCTCGAGCAGGGCGGTCTGGTCCGGGGAGACCCACTGGCCGCCGATCTCGAGGGTGACGCCCTCGATGTCGTTCGTCCACGTGCGGCCACCGACGCGGTCGCGGGCCTCGAGCACGGCCACGCGCTTCCCCTCGGCGACGAGGCGGTTCGCGGCGATGAGGCCGGTGACCCCGGCGCCGATGACGACGACGTCCTTCTCGATGGTCATCGCTGCGCTCCCTTCGTGCGCCCGAACGGGTCGGGCGTCAGCGTGTACATGGTCTCGAGGTACTCGGCGATGCCCTCGCCGCCGCCCTCGCGTCCGAGGCCGGACTGCTTGACCCCGCCGAACGGTGCCGACGCGTTCGAGACGACACCGGTGTTGAGCCCCAGCATGCCCGTCTCGAGCCGTTCCGTGAGGCGCTGTCCGCGCGCGGGGTCCTCGGTGAACGCGTAGCCGACGAGCCCGTACTCGGTGTCGTTCGCCGCCGCGACGGCCTCGTCCTCGGTCGAGAACGTCCGGATCGCCAGGACGGGTCCGAAGATCTCGTCGCGGAGCAGGTCGCTGCCGGGCTGCACGTCCGTGATCACGGTGGGCGCGTAGAACGTGCCGGGGCCGTCGACGGGGTGGCCGCCGGTCCGGAGGGTCGCACCGCGGTCGAGGGCCTCGGTGACGAGCCGGTGCGCCTTGTCCACGGCGCGCTGGTCGATGAGCGGGCCGATGGCGACGCCGTCCTCGGTCCCGCGGCCGACGGACATGGCCGCGACGCGGTCGGTGAGCCGGCTGGCGAACTCCTCGGCGACGTCCTCGTGCACGAGGAACCGGTTGGCCGCGGTGCACGCCTGCCCGGTGTTCCGGAACTTCGCGGCGAGCGCCCCCTCGACGGCGAGGTCGAGGTCCGCGTCGGCGAACACGAGGAACGGGGCGTTGCCGCCGAGCTCCATGCTCGTCCGCAGCACGTTCTGCGCCGCCTGGGCGAGGAGGGTCCGGCCCACCGGCGTCGATCCCGTGAACGAGAGCTTCCGGAGTCGCGGGTCGGCGATGATCGGCTCGGACAGCGCACCGGCGTGCGTGGTCGGCACGACGTTGACGACCCCGGCCGGCACGCCCGCCTCGACCAGCAGGTCGGCGAACAGCAGGGTGGTGAGCGGGGTGAGTTCGGCGGGCTTCACGACGACCGTGCACCCGGCGGCGAGCGCGGGGGCGATCTTGCGGGTGGCCATCGCGAGGGGGAAGTTCCACGGGGTGATGAGGAACGCCGGGCCGACGGGCTTGTGGCTGACGATCGCACGGCCGGTGCCCTCGGGGTTGGTGCCGTAGGAGCCGCCGATGCGGACGGCCTCCTCGGAGAACCAGCGGAGGAACTCACCGCCGTAGGTGACCTCGCCGTTCGCCTCGGCGAGCGGCTTCCCCATCTCCAGCGTCATGAGGAGGGCGAAGTCGGCGCGGCGCTCCTGGAGCAGGTCGAAGGCGCGGCGCAGGACCTCGGCTCGCTCGCGCGGCGGGGTCGTCGCCCAGCCGTGCTTTGCCGCTTCGGCGGCGTCGAGGGCCGCGACACCGTCTTCGGGGGTTGCGTCGGCGATCTCGAGGAGCGTCTCGCCGGTGGCGGGGTCGACGACGCCGAACGTGCCGCCGTCGGCTGCCGGTCGCCAGGTGCCGTCGACCAGGAGGCCCGTGGGGACCTTCGCGAGCAGCTCGCGTTCGGCGTCGGTGCGCTGGGTGATCTGCTGGCTGGTCTGCTGGGTGTCGGTCATGCTGCTGCGAGTCCTTCCAGGACGATGTCGAGCCCCTCGTGGAGCAGGTCGTCGTCGATCGCGAGCGGGGGGAGGAAGCGGAGGACGTTGCCGTACGTCCCCGCGGTGAGGGCGATCACGCCGTGCTCGTACGCGTACCGTACGACCCGTCCGGTGAGCGCGGCGTCGGGTTCCCCGGTCGCCGGGTCGACGAGTTCGATCGCGATCATGGCGCCGCGGCCACGGACGTCGCCGATGCGGGGGTCGGTCGCCTGTGCGGCGCGGAGTCGTCCGAGCAGCACCTCACCGATCTCGGCAGCGCGCTCGACCAGGCCGTCGTGCTCGAAGGCGTGGATCGCGACGAGTGCTGCGGCGCACGCGACGGGGTTGCCGCCGTACGTGCCGCCGAGTCCGCCGACGTGGGCGGAGTCCATGATCTCGGCGCGCCCGGTGACGGCGGAGAGCGGCATCCCGCCGGCCATGCCCTTGGCGGTGGTGACGATGTCGGGCACGATGCCCTCGTGCTCGCTCGCGAACATGGCGCCGGTGCGGGCGAACCCGGTCTGCACCTCGTCGGCGATGAACACGACGTCGTTCGCGGTGGTCCACTCCGACAGGGCGGCGAGGAACCCGGGCGCCGGGACGACGAAGCCGCCCTCGCCCTGGATCGGCTCGACGAGCACCGCGGCGGTGTTCTCCGCGCCGACCTGCTTCTCGATCTGGCTGATCGCGCGCTTCGCCGCCTCGGCACCGGACAGTCCGCCGTCGCGGAACGGGTACGACATCGGGACGCGGTACACCTCGGGCGCGAAGGGACCGAAGCCGTTCTTGTACGGCTGGTTCTTCGCGGTGAGCGCCATCGTGAGGTTCGTCCGCCCGTGGTAGGCGTGGTCGAACACCACGATCGCCTGCCGACCGGTGTGCTTGCGGGCGATCTTCACCGCGTTCTCGACCGCCTCGGCCCCGGAGTTGAAGAGCGCGCTCCGCTTCTCGTGGTCGCCGGGGGTGAGCCGGTTGAGCGCCTCGGCGACCTCGACGTACCCGTCGTAGGCGGCGATGGTGAAGCAGGTGTGCGTGAACGCCTGGACCTGCTGCTGCACGGCGTCGACCACGCCCGGGTGCGCGTTGCCGACGCTCGTCACGGCGATCCCGGAGCCGAGGTCGACGAACGAGTTGCCGTCCGCGTCGACGACCACGCCGCCACCGGCTGCGACGACGGCGATCGGTACCGCGACCCCGACGCCGGACGCCACGGCGGCGGCCTTGCGTTCGAAGAGCGCTCGGGAGCGGGGGCCCGGCACCTCCGTGACGAGCCGCCGTTCCTGGGGCAGCGAGGGGCCGCCCGCGGCGGCGCTGGTCGAGGGTGCGACGGTGGAGGACATGCCGCGATCGTAGGAGCCACTCCCCTGTGGCGCCGCTGTCCACCGTGTACACCGGCGGCCACCTCGATCGACGCAGCGGATAGGATGCACCCATGCCCGCGACCCTGCGCTCCCTGCTCCACCGCGCCGACCTGCGGCTCCGGCTCCTGACGGCCACCGATGCAGCCCTCGATGCGCCGCTCTCCTGGTTGCACAGCTCCGACCTCGCAGACCCGACGCCGTTCCTCGCCGACGGGCAGGGGCTGCTCACCACCGGCACGCAGTTCGGCGACGACACCGAGGTCACGGCGGCGGTCGCGGACGCATACGTCGCCCGACTGCTGCGCCGGGGCGTCGTCGCGCTCGGCTTCGGGGACGAGGTCGTGCGCACCGGCACCCCGCCGCAGCTCGTCGACGCCTGTACGGAACAGGGACTCGCACTCTTCGAGGTCCCGTACGAGACCTCCTTCATCGCCGTCGCGCAGGCGAACGCGGACGCCGTCGCCCGTGACGCCAACGCCCGCAACGCCTGGGCCCTCGCCGCGCAGCGGGCCATCTCGCTCGCGGCCATGCGCCCCGACGGCCTCGGGGCGACCATCGCCGAGCTGTCCCGGCAGCTCGACGGGTGGGTCGGCCTCTTCGACGTCTCCGGACGACTCGACCGCGGTCACCCGGCCGACGGTGTCCCCGCCGAGGACCTCGAGGTGCTCCGGACCGAGGCGCTCCGGCTCCTCCGGGCCGGCCAGCGGGCGAGCCTGCCCGTGACGACCGAGCACCGCACCGGGTTCTCGCTGCAGACCCTCGGCAGCGGCGGCCACCTCAGCGGCGTGCTCGCCATCGCGAACGGCGGCGCGCTCGACCGGGCCGGCCGCGAGGTCGTCACCGCCGTGATCGCCCTGGCCGGACTCGCACTGCAGCAGAACCGCGAACTCGCCCGCGCGCGCGGGCTCCTCCGCACCGGGCTCCTCACGATGCTGTCGGTGGGCGACCCCGCCGTCGTGGACACGACCTCGCGCGAGGTGTGGGGACCGCTGCCGGCCGAACCCGTCCGGATCGCCGCCGTCGACGTCCCCGACCAGGACCTCGACACCGTGGTCGACTGGCTCGAGCTGTGGGTGCAGGACCGCCCCGGCCGGCTCTTCTTCGCGGCGGACGACGAGCTGTTCCTCTGCGTCGGCGCGGAGGACACCGCGATCGTCGAGGAACTCGTGGACCGCTTCGACCTGCACGCCGGGCTCTCCGACGGTGCCTCGTACCGGTACTTCGGCCGTGCGCGGACCGAGGCGGTGCAGGCTCTCGACCGCCGGCGCGAGGGGCGACCCGGCACCACCGAGTTCGGCGACCTCGCCCGCGAGGGGGTGCTCGCCCACCTCGCCCACGTGGACGTCGACGCCGGTGCCGTCGCCCGCGCGTTCCTCGCACCCCTGCTCGACCACGACCGGACGGCCGGCACCGAGCTGACCCGCACAGTACGCACCTGGCTCGAGCAGAACTGCGAGTACGACCGCACCGCCCAGGCACTCGGCATCCACCGGCACACCGCCCGCGCGCGGGTCGAGCACGCGGGACGGCTGCTCGAACGGGACCTGTCGGTGTTCGCCACCCGCGCCGACCTCTGGGCGGCGTTCGTCGTCGAGGGCGCGTGAGGCGCGCCTAGGCTGGCGTCGTGCCGACCACTCCGACCCGCCGGCGCCTGAGCCCGGCCGAGCGGGAGGCCCAGATCGCCGACGCGGCCGTCGCCGTCGCCCGCGCCGAGGGCCTCGCCGCCGTGACCCTGCGCGGTGTCGCCGCTGCGATCGGCGTGGCACCCTCGCTCGTGGCGCACTACCGCCCGGTGATGGAGGACCTCGTCGGCGACACCTTCCGCACCGTCGCGAGCGCCGAGGTGGCCGAGGTCCGCCGGATCGTCCACGAACGGTCCGACTCGACCGCACGCCTGGAGGCCCTGCTGGCCTGCATCGCCGACCCCACCCGCGACGACGTCGCCGCGCTCTGGGCCGACGCGTGGAGCCTCGGCCGGACCAACGGTGCACTCGCCACCGCCGCGCGCGACGTCATGGACGACTGGCAGGCGCTCGCGACCCGCGTGGTCCGCGACGGCGTCCGCGACGGGGTCATGCGCACCGACGACCCGGACGCGGTCGGCCGGCTGCTGTTCGCGCTCGTGGACGCCACGAACGGGTACGCCCTCGTGGACTACCTCGACCGGCCGACGCGCGAGGGTCTCGTCCGCACGACGATCGCGCACGCCGTCGGGCTGGACGCCGCTGCCCTCAGCGCTGCAGCGCCGCCCACTGCAGGAGCATGATCGTCTTGCCGTCGGCGATGCGCCCGTCGGCGACCATCGCCAGGGCCTCGTCCAACGGGAGCTCGAGCACCTCGATGTCCTCACCCTCGTCCTCCAGCCCGCCGCCGGCGTGCACGAGGTCGGCGGGCGTGTAGGCACCGACGTACCCGTGCACGCGCTCGGTCACGGACCCGGGGCTCATGAACGCGTCGAACACCTTCGTGAGGCCGCCGAGCCGGATGCCGAGCTCCTCCGCCGCCTCGCGCCGCACGGCCGTCTCCGGGTCGTCCTCGTCGAGGAGTCCCGCCGCCGCCTCGACGAGCATCCCGTCCGGGTGGCCGTTGACGTAGGCGGGCCAGCGGAACTGCCGGGTGAGCAGCACGGTGTCGCGCTCGGGGTCGTGGGGCAGCACGGCAGCACCGTTGCCGCGGTCGTAGGTCTCGCGCTGCTGCCGGTCCCAACGACCGTCACGGCGCCGCACGTCGAGCGTCGTCCGGCGGAGCACGTGCCAGCCGTCCGAGACGACCTCGACGTCACGGACGACCACGTCCGGGTTGCGGTCGAGGTCGCGGCCGACGGCGTCGAGTCCGGTGCGACCACGGGCGTCCGGGACGGTGGTGCCGGGTCGGGGTTCGGTCGTGCGCGCGTCGTCCACGTCGTCACGCTAGCGTCCCGCCGGCGCGGGCGGGCCGCCGGTACGATCGTCACGCCGCACCAGGGAGCGGCGGGGACGGGGAGCACATGACGACGACGGACGACCTGCGACGTTCCCGACCGACCCCGCCTCCGGTCGTCCGGACGGCGGTCGTCCTCTGGGCCGTCTGGCTGGTCGTCGGCGTCGTCTCCACCGTCGTCGTCTCGGCGTCCGGGTCGGGACTGACCGGGGTCGGCGGCGTCCTCGCACTCGTGCTGTCGTTCGTCGTCTGGGCCGCCGTCGCCGCTGCGACGATCCTGGTGCTCCGCGGCTCCGCGGCTCCGCGGTGGCCCGTATCGTGCTCGTGGCGATCGCAGCGCTCCGTACCGTCCTGAGCATCACCGACGGGGGCCTGTCCACCGTCCTGATCCTGGTCTCGGTCGTCGCCGCGGTGCTGCTCTTCCTGCCCAGCGCACGCCCGTTCTTCCGGCGCGCCGACGGTGTCGAGCCGAGCCGCGCCTCCAGGCCGACGAATCCCGACCACCCTCGGAACTGACGCCGCTGCGGAACGCGAAGAGGCCCCCGGATCTCTCCGGGGGCCTCTTGCGTTGTCTGGTGCGCGAGGGGGGACTTGAACCCCCACGCCGTTTCCAGCACACGGACCTGAACCGTGCGCGTCTACCAATTCCGCCACTCGCGCCAGCCCGAGAACACTACCACGCACAGACGCTGCCAGACGCCAACCACTACCATGCAGAGGTCGACGACCGAGAACACTGGAGACCCATGGGCCTGTTGGACAGCTTCGAGCGAGGGCTGGAGCGCGCCGTGAACGGCGCGTTCGCGAAGACCTTCCGCTCCGGCGTGCAGCCCGTCGAGATCTCGAGCGCCCTCCGCCGCGAGCTCGACACCAAGGCAGCCGTCGTCTCCCGCGAACGCATCCTCGTGCCGAACGAGTTCACGGTGCGACTCGCGCCGCCGGACTACACGCGCATGAACGACATCGGTCGGCCGCTCGTCGACGAGCTCTCGCAGATGGTGCAGCAGCACGCGGTCGCGCAGAACTACTCCTTCTCCGGACCGGTGACGATCCGCCTGCAGCAGGACGGCACCCTCTCCACCGGGATCCTGCAGATCGACTCGACGACGGTCCAGCGCGACGTCGCCTGGGTCGCGGTGCTCGACATCGGTTCGCAGCGGCACAAGCTGCAGCGCGGTCGCACCGTGATCGGTCGCGGGACGGACGCCGACATCACCGTCGCCGACACCGGCACGAGCCGCAAGCACGTCGAGGTCATCTGGGACGGCAAGCACGCCCAGGCCAACGACCTCGGGTCGACGAACGGCTCGAAACTGAACGGTGAGCGCTTCCAGCAGGCCATCGTGGAGCCGGATTCCACGATCGAGATCGGTCGTACCCGTATGGTGTTCCGGGTGATACCCGAGAACGACGGAGGTACCAGGTGACCACAGGGCTGACCCTGCTCGTCCTGCGCTTCGCGTTCCTCGCGGTGCTCTGGCTGTTCGTGTTCGTGATCGTCTTCGCCCTGCGGAGCGATCTGTTCGGCCAACGCGTGCGCACGATCCCCACCGATCCGAAGGCCGGTGCGTCGGGTCCGACGACCCCCGCGGTGCCGGCAGCAGCGGCCCCGGCGGCCGCGTCAGCCGGTGCCTTCACGGACCTCATCGGTCAGGCGACGGGGGCGCAGCAGTCCGCCACGCCGGCTGCGACCCGCCTCGTGATCACCGAGGGCTCGCGCGAGGGCATGGAGATGCCGCTCGGTGGCGGCCCGATCACGATCGGCCGGTCGAGCGAGTCCAACGTCGTCATCCGCGACGACTACACGTCCACCAACCACGCCCGCCTCGACCTCCGGGCCGACGGCTGGCTCCTCACCGACCTCGAGTCCACGAACGGCACGTTCGTCAACGGTCAGAAGGTGACCGTTCCCGTGATCATCGCGGAGCGGACGCCGATCACGATCGGGACGACGACGTTCGAGCTGCGGCGGTAACCCGGGATGACCGCTCGCACGCTGAGCGCCGCTGTGTCCCACGTCGGACGCATCCGCGCGAACAACCAGGACTCCGGCTACGCCGGACAGCACCTGTTCGCGGTGGCCGACGGCATGGGCGGGCACGCGGGCGGTGACGTCGCCTCGGCGATCGCGATCCGCCGCATCCGGGAGGTCGACCGCGAGTTCCCGTCGGCGCACGACGCCGAGTTCGCACTGCAGTCAGCGCTGATCGCGGCGAACCAGCTCATCACCGAGACGGTGTTCGAGCACCAGGAGCTCACCGGCATGGGCACCACGGTGTCCGCGATGATCCGGGTCGGCGAACAGATCGCCATCGCGCACATCGGCGACTCGCGCATCTACCGGCACCGCGACGGCGAGCTCCAGCAGATCACGTCCGACCACACCTTCGTGCAGCGGCTCGTGGACAGCGGCCGGATCACGCCTGAAGAGGCCGCGGTGCACCCGCGACGCTCCGTCCTCATGCGGGTGCTCGGCGACGTCGACGCCGCGCCGGAGGTCGACACCGCGATCATGGACATCCAGCCGGGCGACCGCTGGCTGCTCTGCTCCGACGGACTCTCGTCGTACCTGGCCGAAGAGCGCATCCGGCACGCGCTCGCGTCGAACATGGACGCGAACCAGGTCACGCAGCGCCTCGTGAAGGAGACGCTCGACCACGGCGCGCCCGACAACGTGACGGTCGTCGTGATGGACGTCACCGACACCGAGCCCGACGACGATGACGACGCGGCCACCACGGTCGGCTCCGCGGCGGCACCGCTCACGTTCGAGGCGTCGACCGGCCGCAAGCCGATCCGCCTCCCCACGATCCTGCTCCACCCGCTCAAGGTCACGACCGCCCCCGAGGACTCGCACTTCGAGCCCGAGTCCGACCAGTTCTTCGCCGAGCTCATCGCCGAGGACCGCCGTCGCCGGATCCGCCGTCGTGTCTCGTGGACCATCGCGCTCGTCGTGGCCGTCGCCGCACTCGTCGGCGCCGTCTTCCTCGGCTGGCGGATCATCCAGGACCACTACTACGTCGGGACCGACCGCGGCACCGTCGCGATCTACAAGGGCGTGCAGCAGTCGATCGGGCCGATCGCACTGTCCGACGTGTACGAGGACACCGACATCTCGGTGTCCGGGCTGCCGGAGTACACCCGCGAGAACGTCCGCTCGACGATCAACGCGCAGTCGCTCGACGATGCCCGTGACATCGTCGACCGGCTGCGGAAGGCCGCCGAGACCGGTCAGGACCAGGCGGGCACCGGCGGAGACGGCGGATCACCGTCCCCGACGCCCTCCTCGTCCCCGACGAAGTCGCCGTCGCCGTCACCAGGGGCGAAGCGATGAGCAGCGCCACCGCCCAGTCCTTCACGCAGGCGATCACGATCAAGCTGCGGGAGCCCGCCCGCGCCCGCAACCTCGAGCTCGTGCTGCTCGTCATAGCGTGTGGCATCTGCGCCGGCGCGATGGTCCTCGTGCAGCTCGGCACGAAGGGCAAGCTGTTCGACACCTCGGTGCTCTGGGTCGGCGCCGGCATCCTCGGGCTCGCGCTCGTGATGCACGTCGTGCTGCGCATCGTCGCGAAGAACGCCGATCCGTTCATCCTGCCGGTCGCGCTCGTGCTGAACGGCATCGGGATCGCCGAGATCTACCGCATCGACGTCCACAACGGCCTGACCGGCTGGGGCGCGATCGGCGTGAAGCAGATCGTCTGGACGATGCTCGCGATGGTCCTGGCGATCATCACGGTCTCCGTCGTCCGGAACCACCGGTTCCTGCAGCGGTACCGCTACATCTTCATGTTCCTGACGATCGCGCTGCTGCTCCTGCCGATGCTGCCGGGCATCGGACTCAACGTGAACGGCGCGCGGGTCTGGATCAAGCTCGGCTCGTTCACCTTCCAGCCGGGCGAGCTCGCCAAGATCACGATGGCGCTGTTCTTCGCCGGCTACCTCGTCACCGCACGGGACTCGCTGTCGATCGTCGGCCGGAAGTTCCTCGGCATGACGTTCCCGCGGGCGCGCGACCTCGGTCCGATCCTCGTGATGTGGGCCGCTGCCATGGGCGTCCTGGTCTTCCAGCGCGACCTCGGCACCGCACTGCTCTACTTCGGCCTGTTCCTCGTGATGATCTACGTCGCGACGGCACGGCTGAGCTGGGTCCTCATCGGGCTCGTGTTGTTCGTCGGCGGCGCGCTCGTCGCACAGTCCGTGCTCGTCTACGTGCACGGTCGGTTCGAGCAGTGGCTCGACCCGTTCAACCAGGAGATCTTCACCAGGCAGACCCAGGGCAGCTACCAGCTCGTGCAGGGCCTGTTCGGCTTCGCGAACGGCGGGATCACGGGCACCGGTCTCGGCCAGGGGCGTCCGTACATCACCCCGGTCGCCAACGCGGACTACATCATCGCGTCGCTGGGTGAGGAACTCGGCCTGATCGGCGTCTTCGCGATCCTCGCCCTGTTCATCATCCTGGCGTCCCGGGGCCTCCGCGTCGGGTTCATGGCGCAGGACGACTTCGGCAAGCTGCTCGGCGTGGGCTTCGGCTTCATCATCGCCCTGCAGGTGTTCGTCGTCGTCGGCGGCATCACCCGGGTCATCCCGGTCACCGGCCTCACCACGCCGTTCATGGCGGCCGGTGGTTCGTCCCTCGTCGCCAACTGGATCATCGCCGCGATGCTGCTGCGCCTGACCGATGCAATCCCCGCCGAACAGCGCGTGCAGCAGGGTGCGATCCCGGCTGCTCGTGGTCGCGGGACGACCAGGAAGGAGCGCAGCCGGTGAACCGACAGCTCCGCGGTGTCTCGACCGTCATCGTGCTCATGTTCGTCGCACTGTTCGTGTCGACGACCTCCATCCAGTTCTTCTCGGCCGACTCCCTCCGCGCCGACTCGCGGAACTCCCGGACGATCCTCGCCAGCTACTCCACGAAGCGCGGCGCGATCCTCGTCAACGGCAGTCCCATCGCCGAGTCGACCCCGGTGGACGACCAGTACCAGTACCAGCGGAAGTACACGAACGGCGACCTGTACTCGGCCGTCACCGGGTACTTCACGATCGGCCAGGGCAACTCCGGCATCGAGGGCGCCGAGAACACCGTGCTCTCCGGCAACTCCGACGCCTCGTTCTTCCAGAACCTCAACGCGATCCTGACCGGCCAGGACGTCCAGGGCGACAACGTCAACCTGACGATCGACCCGGACGTCCAGAAGGCCGCGTACGACGCGCTGGGCGACAACACCGGTGCCGTCGTCGCGATCCAGCCGAAGACCGGCAAGATCCTCGCGATGGTGTCGAAGCAGAGCTACGACCCGAACACGCTGACGTCGCACGACACGCAGAACGTCATCGACCAGTACAAGGCGCTCGAGTCGAACGCCGCGAAGCCCCTGCAGAACCGGGCCATCGGCGGCGACCTGTACACGCCCGGGTCGGTCTTCAAGCTCGTCGTGGCGTCCGCGGCGCTCGAGGGCGGCAAGTACAACCTCGACTCCGAGTTCCCGAACCCGTCGCGGCTGCAGCTGCCCGGGACGAGCACGTACATCAACAACGCCGAGGGCGGCTCGTGCGGCGGCGGCGACAAGGTCAAGCTGCGCACGGCGATCCAGTACTCGTGCAACATCCCCTTCGCGGAGCTCGGCCAGAAGCTCGGCTACGACGCGATCAAGAGCATGGCCGACAAGTACGGCTTCGGCGACGCGATCGAGGTCCCGATGCGCGCCACCGCCAGCCAGTACCCCGACGTCAGCGACGACACCGCACAGCTCATGCTGAGCTCGTTCGGCCAGGCCAGCGTCCGGGTGTCCCCGCTGCAGATGGCCATGGTCTCCGCCGGCATCGCGAACGGCGGCAAGGTCATGCAGCCCTCGCTCGTCGACTCGATCACGACGAGCGACCTGAAGACCGTCGAGTCCTTCTCCCCGAAGCAGTACAGCGACCCGCTCTCGGCCTCCGAATCGAGTGACCTCACCGAGGCCATGCAGAGCGTCGTCAGCTCGGGGACCGGCACCAATGCCAAGATCGACGGTGTCGACGTCGCAGGGAAGACGGGCACGGCCGAAGGCGGCACGGGCGATCCCTACACACTCTGGTTCACGGGCTTCGCCCCGGCGAAGGACCCGGAGGTGGCCGTCGCGGTCGTCGTCGGGAACGGCGGCGGACTCGGGCAGTCCGGAGTCGGCAACACGGTCGCGGCCCCGGTCGCGAAGAAAGTCATGGAGGCGGTGCTGAACAAATGAGACCCACCAGCGGACTCACCTTCGGTGGGCGGTACCAACTCTCGTCCCGCGTCGCCATCGGCGGCATGGGAGAGGTGTGGCAGGCCACCGACCTCGTCATCGGCCGGACCGTCGCACTCAAGATCCTCAAGGACGAGTACCTCGGCGACCCGGGCTTCCTCGAGCGCTTCCGCGCCGAGGCCCGTCACGCTGCGCTCGTCAACCACGAGGGCATCGCCAACGTCTTCGACTACGGCGAGGAGGACGGCAGCGCCTACCTCGTGATGGAGCTCGTCCCGGGCGAGGCGCTCTCGACCATGATCGAGCGGGAGCACACGCTGCCGGTCGACAAGGTCCTCGACATCGTCGCGCAGACCGCGAACGCCCTGCAGGCCGCACACGCCGTCGGTCTCGTGCACCGGGACATCAAGCCGGGCAACCTGCTCATCACGCCGGACGGCCGCGTCAAGATCACCGACTTCGGCATCGCGCGCATCGCCGACCAGGTGCCGCTCACCGCGACCGGACAGGTCATGGGCACCGTGCAGTACCTCTCGCCGGAGCAGGCGAGCGGGCACCCGGCGTCGCCGTCGACCGACATCTACTCGCTCGGCATCGTCGCGTACGAGTGCCTGGCGGGCCGTCGTCCGTTCACGGGCGAGTCGCAGGTCGCGATCGCCATGGCGCACATCAACGAGCAGCCGCCGGCGCTCCCGGGGGACATCCCGGAGCCGGTCTCCGCCCTCGTGATGTCGTGCATCGCCAAGAAGCCCGCCGACCGTCCGGCGACGGCGGCGAACCTGGCCCGTGCGGCGCAGGCGCTCCGCCGTGGGGACGTCGCGGCCGCCACCGTCGCCGTCCCGGCCATCGCGGCCGGCGGAACCGTGGCGTTCAACCCGCCGCAGACGCCGGGGAACGACGCCGCGACGGCGCTCATCGGCACACAGGCCGGTGCGGTCGCGGGCGGTCCGGGCACCCCGGGCTCGCCGGTCGACGGCGAGGACGAGGAGCCGAAGAAGAAGCGCGCCTGGATCTGGTGGGTCGTGGGCATCGTCGCGGTGCTCATCATCGCCGGTGTCGTCGGCGCGTTCGCCCTGAACAGCAACGGTCAGCCGGAGCCGACGAAGTCCGCGACGTCGCGCAGCGCGACGCCGAAGCCGTCCAACACCCCGACGCCGTCTCCGACCGAGACCCGCGTGACCGTGAACTCGGCGGACTTCGTCGGGCTTTCGGTCGCCGACGCGCAGGCCAAGCTCGAGGCGCTGAACCTCACCTCCCGCGTCGAGGACGGCGACCCCGCCCCGAAGCCCGAGCAGGCGAACACCGTCCAGTCGATCAGCCCCACCGGCAGCCTGGCTCCCGGCTCGCTCGTCGTGCTGCAGCAGTACACGGCGCAGCCGACGGTCAACCAGCCGAACTCGGCGTCCCCGGGTGCGGTGTCCGCCGACGGCGTGGTGACCTTCAGCTGGGCGGCGGCGACGTGCCCGACCGGGTACACCGTGTCGTCGTACGCGTACACGATCACCGGCGGCAAGGACGCCTCGAGCCAGACCTCGGGCACGCTCGACGCCGACCACCGATCGGTCACCGTGCAGATCGACAAGATCGACACCTCGGCCTCGCTGAGCTACACCGTGACGTGCGGCAACCTCGCGGCGTCCGCGGCGTCCGAGGCCGCGTCGAGCGACGCCTGGCAGGCCACGGACGAGCCGACGACCGACCCGACCGACGGCAACAACCCGAGCCAGGCACCGCAGGACGGCAACTGATCGACCCCCGGACGGGGGCTCGCGACACCGTTGCGTAACGGTTCGGTCGAGCCCCCCGTCACCAGCGTCTCACCAGCGAAGCCTGCCGTACACTTGCCCGGACGGACATTCGGAGGAGTACGTGCCAGAAGGTGTGACCGCGGGGATCACCCTCCTCGCCAACCGCTACGAGATCGGTGACGTCATCGGTCGGGGCGGCATGGCCACTGTGCATCTGGGCAACGACACCCGGCTCGGACGCAAGGTGGCGGTGAAGCTGCTGAAGCCCAGCCTCGCCAACGACCCGGCGTTCCGCACGCGCTTCCGGCAGGAAGCCCAGGCGGCCGCCCGCATGGCCCACCCCACCATCGTCCGCGTCTACGACGCCGGCGAAGAGACGGTCACCGAGACCTCTGGTGCCGAGGTGCAGGTGCCCTTCATCGTCATGGAGTACGTCGAGGGCCGTCCGCTCTCCGACATCATCGGCGAGGGCCCGGTCGCCCCGGACGAAGCCGTGCGCATCACCGAGGGCATCCTCACCGCGCTCGAGTACTCGCACCGTGCCGGCGTCGTGCACCGCGACATCAAGCCCGCGAACGTCATGGTGACGCACTCCGGCCAGGTCAAGGTCATGGACTTCGGCATCGCCCGCGCCATCACCGACACCTCCGCGACGGTCGCCCAGACGACCTCGATCCTCGGTACCGCGTCGTACTTCTCCCCGGAACAGGCCCGCGGCGAGACCGTCGACGCCCGTACCGACGTCTACTCCACCGGTGTCGTGTTCTTCGAGCTGCTCACCGGCCGCCCGCCGTTCCTCGGGGACACCCCCGTCGCCGTCGCGTACCAGCACGTCAGCGAACAGCCCGTCGCGCCGTCGTCCCTCACGCCCGAGGTCTCGCCGGCGCTCGACGCGGTCACGCTGCACGCCCTGGTGAAGGACCGCACGCGCCGCTACCAGAACGCGGCGGAGTTCCGGACGGAGCTGCAGCAGGCCGCGGCGGGCAAGGTTCCCGCGTCGACCCGCAAGCTCCAGCAGCAGGCCGCCCACGACGCCTCGACGGTGCTGTTCGGTGTGAACCCCCGGACGACCTCGAACCCCGCGGTGGCCTTCCGCGAGCTCGACGACGACACCGCCGAGCACCGTCCGCAGCGCACTCAGAACCGTCCGCCCGTCGCCTGGATCTGGGTCGGCATCATCCTGACCGCGGCGGTCATCGTGGCGGTCGTGTTCTTCGTCGCGAACCTCGGTCCGGGCAAGCCTCCCGTCACGTCCTCGGTCAGCGTGCCGAACGTCGTCGGTGCCACCTACGACTCCGCGGCCTCCGCGCTCGGCAAGAAGGACCTCGTCCCCGTCAAGGTCGAGGAGAACTCCGACGACGTCGACCGGGGATCGGTCATCCGCACCGAGCCCGGCTCCGGCACGAACGTCGCGCGCAAGCAGAACGTCCGCGTGATCGTCTCGCTCGGCCCCGAACAGGTCGCCGTCCCGGACCTCGCGGGGCAGGCGCAGGACGCAGCGCAGAAGACCCTCGAGCAGGCGGGCTTCGCCGTCGGTGCGATCAACTCCGACTACTCGCCCGACGTGCCCGAGGGGACGGTCATGAGCACCGACCCCGCCGCCTCCTCGCAGCACACCAAGGGCACGGTGGTGAACCTGACCGTGTCGAACGGCAAGGTCGAGTTGCCGAACGTCACCCAGCAGCCGTTCTCCACGGCGAACGCGACCCTCGCACAGCTGGGGCTGAAGGTCACGCCGGCGCCGTCCTACTCGTGCATCGGCGGTACCGTGACGCAGCAGAGCGCCCCCGCCGGCGACATCGCGCAGGGCAGCACCGTGACGCTCACGTACTGCGCCGGCTCCGCGCAGCCCTCGCAGCCGCCGGCGACGGATGCACCCGCCGATGGTGGCAAGGACGGCGGCGACGACGGTCAGTGACCTGACCGCGTCCTGACGGATGCTCCGTGACGGGGGTGCGCCGCGCCTCCCGTCCGTCGTCGTGTCGGCCTGCGTTCCCGGAGGCGCGGCTCGACCCCGCCACGTCCCCACCGTCCCGCAGGGCGGTCGCGTCAGTGGCGCGCCGCTGTCAGGCCCGGTGCGCCGCGATGAGCGGGTTGAGGCCCGCAGCGCGTTCCGCTGCACCGGCGAGGCCGGTCGTCTCGAGCCAGTTGCCGACCATCCGGTAGCCACCCTCGGTGAGGACCGACTCCGGGTGGAACTGCACGCCGTACACGGGGTGCTCGCGGTGCTGCACGCCCATGATGACGCCACCACCGGTCCGGGCCGTCACGGTGAGCTCGTCGGGGACCGTGCCGTCGACGATCGCGAGCGAGTGGTACCGCGTCGCCGTGAACGGGTGTGGGACGCCCGCGAAGAGGGGGCTGTCGTCGTGGTCGACCTGCGAGGTCTTGCCGTGCATGAGTTCCTCGGCGTGGGTGACCGTCGCACCGAGCGCCTCGGCGATGGCCTGGTGGCCGAGGCACACACCGAGCAGGGGCTTGTCCGCGGCGATGGCGGCGTGCACGGTCTCGACGGAGACGCCGGCGTCCGCGGGCGTCCCGGGGCCGGGAGACAGGAGCACACCGTCGTACTCGGCGATGCGGTCGGCGATCTCGGACGCGGGGAAGGCGTCGTTCCGGACCACGTCGGTCTCCGCCCCGAGCTGCTGCACGTAGCCGTTCAGCGTGTAGACGAAGCTGTCGTAGTTGTCGACGACGAGGATCTTGGTCATGGTCGGTTCACCGTACTCGTGGGGGATGTGTGCGGCGGGCTGAGAGGCTTCCCACACCCGCGGTCACGGTAGGATACCGGCCATGGCCAAGGACAAGGACCGCACCAAGCCCGCCCGGACGACCCGAGCCGACTCGGTCGACACCGCGGGGGACCAGCCGAACCCCGTGTGGTTCAAGCCGGTCATGTTCGGTTTCATGCTCATCGGCCTCGCCTGGGTGATCGTCTTCTACATCTCGAACACGACCCTGCCGGTGCCGTCCCTCGGCTCGTGGAACATCCTGATCGGCTTCGGCATCATGTTCGTCGGCTTCCTGATGACCACGCGCTGGCGGTAGCACCCCGGCCACACACCTCCCGACGCCCGTCGCACCTGCTGGTGCGGCGGGCGTCGTCGTACGTGCCGTTGTCCACAGCGCACTCGCCCCGCCGTAGCCCTTGTCCCCGCCTCGGCGTGCGTTCTCCACAGTTCTCCACACTCTCCACACACCCATCCACACCCTCGTCCCAGAGTTATCCACAGCGAAGTCCACAGTGGGGATAATCACACGCGTGTAACTCACCGCGTTCTCCACAGCTGTGGACAACTTGGTCGTGCACGTGTGGAAAAGCCCCCGCGGACGCACGAACGCCCCGCCGCTGAGCGACGGGGCGTTCGGTGGTGCTGCTGTGCGGCTGTCAGCCGATCGTCACCGCGTACCCGACCGCGGTCAGGGCGATGCCCACGACCGCGGCGGCCACGAGCAGTGCGATCTGCAGCGGACGCTGGCGGATGTTGCGGGTCCGTGCGAACACGAACCCGACCACGAAGCCGCCGATGATCCCGCCGACGTGCGCCTGCCACGAGATGTTCGTGCCGGGCAGGAACCCCACGACGAGGTTGAGTCCCATGATGACGAGCAGCTGCACGGCGTTGTTGCCGAGACTGCGCTGCAGGACGAAGAACGCCGCGAACAGCCCGAAGATCGCGCCGGACGCTCCGACCACCCACGTGCCGGGGGCCAGGAACGTCACGAGCATCGACCCGAAGATCCCGGTGATGAAGTAGAGCGCCAGGAACCGCCACGCCCCGAGCATGTTCTCGAGCATCCGGCCGAAGATCCACAGCGCCCACATGTTGAACAGGATGTGGAAGAGGCCCGAGTGCACGAAGAGCACCGTGACCGCTCGCCACGGCTGCGAGGGCAGGAGCAGCGAGTTGTAGGCGAACAGGTTCGTGAAGAACCCGCCCGAGACCTGGTCGAGCAACCAGATCGCGACCGAGACGGCGACGATCACGACCGTCGCCTTCTGGTCGAGCATGGCGAAGCGCCGCCGGGCGACCGTCAGGCCGCTGGGGCCTCCGGACGCCCGACGGTTCGCCTGGAACTGCGCACGCTGCTCGCGCACGCACTCAGGGCAGTGCACCCCGACCGCCGCCGGCGTCTGGCACTCCGGGCAGATCGTCCGCCCGCAGCGCTGGCAGAGCACGAAGCTCTGCCGGTCCGGATGCCGGTAGCAGGTGTTGTTCGGGTTGTGCGCCTGATCGGTCACGTGGAGGCTCAGACGTCCTCGACGTCGATGCTCTGGATGACGACGTCCTCGAGCGGCTTGTCACGGCCGTCGGTCGCCACGCCTTCGATCGCGTCGACGACCGCACGGGACTCGTCGTCCGCGACCTCGCCGAAGATGGTGTGCTTGCCCTGCAGCCACGGCGTCGCCACCGTGGTGATGAAGAACTGCGAGCCGTTGGTGCCGCGGCCGCCCTGGATGCCGGCGTTCGCCATGGCGAAGATGTACGGGTTCTGGAAGGTGAGCTCCGGGTGGATCTCGTCGTCGAAGCGGTAGCCCGGTCCGCCGATGCCCTGACCGAGCGGGTCGCCGCCCTGGATCATGAAGTCCTTGATGATGCGGTGGAAGACGACACCGTCGTAGAGCTTGTCGGTCGAGACCTTGCCGGTACCGGGGTGGGTCCACTCCTGCTTGCCCGTCGCGAGGTCGACGAAGTTCTTGACGGTCTTCGGTGCGTGGTTGCCGAACAGGTTGACGCGGATGTCGCCCTTGTTCGTGTGGATCGTTGCGACAGCGGTGTGCAGAGACATGTTCCGATTCTCGCATGTACTGCTGACGGTCAGACGGATCACACAGGTGAGGCTCCGTGACCTGTCAGGCACTGCGGTGGCAGGATGGGGGTCACGCCGTTCCGATGGAGGTACCAGATGACGACGATCGAGATCCCGCGCAAGCGCCGGAAGCAGATCAAGAAGCTCAAGGGCCAGACCGCCTCGCTCCTCGGCGAGCAGCGCAAGGTCCTCGAGCACGCGAACGCGATCCTTGCGGAGGCGCGGTCCCACGCCGTGGACACCGCTCGCAAGGACATCGCTCCGCGAGTGCAGAACGCGATCGACAACGGCATCCGTCCGGCTGTCGCCACGGGGGTGCACGCTGCCACGAGCGCAGCGCAGAGTGCTTCGCACCGCTTCCAGTCCGAGGTCGTCCCCGGACTCGTCGCGACGGCAGGCTCGGTCCTCAGCGTGGGTGACCTCGCGAAGGACCCCCGCGTCAAGAAGATCGTGAAGAACGCCCAGAAGAAGGGCAAGAAGGCCAAGAAGGCTGCGGAGAAGTACGTGCCGCACCAGAAGAAGGGCATCGGCTTCGGCGGTGTAGCGCTGATCGTGGTCGGCGTCGTGGCCGTGGCGGGCGCCGCCTACGCCGCGTACCAGACGCTCCGCGCGGACGACGACCTCTGGGTCGCCGACGACGCTGACACGGCGGAGAAGCCTGCCGCCTGACCTCCCGGTTCGCACGAAGGGCCCCGGCACGCGCCGGGGCCCTTCGTCGTCCGTGGGCCAGCGGCCCGCGGCGAGCGGGCAGAATACGTCCCGCTCACCGCGCCGAAACGGCAGTTCGTGCCCACTCGGCGCCCCGCGCACGGCATGTCGTGCCCGCTCACCGGCCCGGCGACGGACGGGAGGCGCGGGTCGACCCCGCCACGCGCCTCCCGTCCGTCGTCGCGTTCAGCCCACCCCGCCACGCGGCGCGGTCGCACGACCCGCCACGCACGTCCGCCGGGTCCACCCGGAGCCGTGTCGCGGTCGCACAACGCGCCGCTCACGCCCGCCGAGGTCTCGCGAACTGCCGGCGAACCGGCGCGAGATGCCACAATCGGCAAACCTCGAGCGCGAAACCGACCGATCGCGCGACGCAAGAACGTCGCGCAACGGAACCGATCGCGGAGCGGCGCGCCGAAAGCGCAGACGAACACGACGACCGCGCGAGGCGAAGCGAAGAACGGGCGGAGCATCACTCACGCCGAGGGAGTGGAGCCTGGGAGAATCGAACTCCCGACATCCTGCTTGCAAAGCAGGCGCTCTACCAACTGAGCTAAGGCCCCGTGACACCCATCGTACGGAGTGTCGGAGGAAGTGGTGGGGCTACAAGGACTTGAACCTTGGACCTCTTCGTTATCAGCGAAGCGCTCTAACCGCCTGAGCTATAGCCCCTCAGACCGGATGAAAGCCTACCGTACGGATCTCGCAGAACGAAATCGAGACGGTCGGCCCAACCGGCCCGGGTGTGTCAGTTGTTCGTGAAGCCGACGAGCAAGCCGCCGGTGATCCGCACACTGAGGTTGTAGAGGACACTCACGATGGCGCCGAGCACGGTGCCGACGACCACGTTGAGGATGCCCACGACGATGGAGAACCCGAGCACCTGGCCCAGCGAGAACTGGTCCATGATCGAGTAGTTGTTCTGCCCGGTGACGTCCTTCAGCAGGGCGTCGATCTGGGTGAAGACACCGGTCTGGTTCAGGATGACCCACACCAGCGCGGTGGCGACGACGATCACGATCGAGCCGGCCAGGGCGATGAGGAAGCTGAGCTTCACCATCGACCAGAAGTCGACGTACACGAGCCGCAGCCGCACCTGACGGGTGCCGACGGGCCGCTTCGCCTTCTTCTGGAGCTTCTCGGCGACACTACTCATTGCTTGACTGGTCCTCTCCGGCCACGGTGTCCGTGGGCACTGTGTCGGCGGAGTCGGCGGCCGCTTCGTCCGGGCTGACCGTCTCCACCGGGCCCGCAGGCTCGATCTCGGCGTCGTCCTGGTCGTCCAGGTTCCGCTCTGTGTTCCGGGCCACCGCGATGATCCGGTCGTTCTCCGCGAACCTCGCGAAGACCACACCCATCGTGTCGCGACCCTTGGCGGGCACCTCGGCCACGGCAGACCTTACCACCTTGCCCGATTGCAGCACGACGAGCACCTCGTCGTCCTCGCCCACGATGAGAGCACCCACAAGGTCGCCTCGGTCAGCGGCCAGCTTGGCCACCTTGATGCCGAGACCACCACGGCCCTGCACGCGGTACTGGTCGACCGACGTGCGCTTGGCGTAGCCGCCCTCGGTCATGACCCACACGTAGCCGTCGTCCGAGACGACCCGGGCTGCGAGCAGCGAGTCGTCGTCGCGGAAGGACATGCCCTTCACGCCGGAGGTCGATCGACCCATCGGGCGCAGGGTGTCGTTCGTCGCGGTGAAGCGCAGCGACATGCCGTGCTTCGACACGAGCAGGAGGTCGTCGTGCTCGTCGACGAGGAGCGCCTGTACCAGGGTGTCGCCGTCGCGCAGGTTGATCGCGATGATGCCGCCGGTGCGGTTCGTGTCGTACTCGGTGAGCGGGGTCTTCTTCACGAGACCGTGCGCCGTGGCGAGCACGAGGTACTGCGCCGCCTCGTAGTCGCGGATGTCGAGCACCTGCTGGATCTGCTCGTCCGGCTGCATGGCGAGCAGGTTCGCCACGTGCTGACCCTTGGCGTCGCGGCTGGCCTCCTGCAGCTCGTAGGCCTTCGCGCGGTAGACCCGCCCCTTGTCCGTCAGGAAGAGGAGCCAGTGGTGCGTCGTCGTCACGAAGAAGTGCTCGACGATGTCGTCGGCGCGCAGCTGCGCACCCTTGACCCCGCGGCCGCCGCGGTGCTGCGAGCGGTAGTTGTCGCTGCGCGTCCGCTTGACGTACCCGCCGCGGGTGATGGTGACGACCATCTCCTCTTCGGGGATGAGGTCCTCGATGGACATGTCGCCGTCGAAGCCGAGCAGGATCTCGCTGCGGCGGTCGTCGCCGAACCGCTCGACGATCTCCTCGAGCTCGTCGCCGATGATCGTGCGCTGACGGGTCTCCGACGCGAGGATGTCCTGGAAGTCGGCGATCTTGCGCTCGAGCTCCTCGGCCTCGTCGTGGATCTTCTGCCGCTCGAGGGCGGCGAGACGACGGAGCTGGAGCTCGAGGATCGCGCGCGCCTGGATCTCGTCGACGGACAGCAGGTCCATCAGGCCGGTGCGGGCCTCTTCGACGTCGGGCGACCGGCGGATGAGCGCGATGACCTCGTCGAGGGCGTCGAGCGCGGCCAGGTAGCCACGGAGGATGTGGGCGCGCTTCTCGGCCTCCCGCAGCCGGAACTGGGTGCGGCGGACGATGACGTCGATCTGGTGGTCGACCCATGCCGAGATGAACCCGTCGAGCGCGAGGGTGCGGGGCACGCCGTCGACGATCGCGAGCATGTTCGCGCCGAAGTTCTCCTGCAGCTGCGTGTGCTTGTACAGGTTGTTGAGGACGACCTTGGCGACGGCGTCGCGCTTGAGCACGATGACGAGGCGCTGACCGGTACGACCCGAGGTCTCGTCGCGGATGTCCGCGATGCCGGCGAGCTTGCCGTCCTTCACGCCCTCGGCGATGCGGATCGCGAGGTTGTCGGGGTTCACCTGGTACGGGAGCTCGGTGACGACGAGGCAGGTGCGACCCTGGATCTCCTCGACGTTGACGACCGCACGCATCGTGATCGAGCCACGACCGGTGCGGTAGGCGTCCTGGATGCCCTTCGTGCCGAGGATCTGCGCCCCGGTCGGGAAGTCCGGGCCCTTGATCCGCTGCATGAGCGCGCCGAGGAGCTCTTCACGCGTGGCGTCGGGATGCTCGAGCGCCCACTTGGCACCCGCAGCGACCTCGCGCAGGTTGTGCGGCGGGATGTTCGTCGCCATGCCGACCGCGATGCCGACGGAGCCGTTGACCAGCAGGTTCGGGAACCGTGCCGGCAGGATCGCGGGCTCCTGCGTGCGACCGTCGTAGTTGTCCTGGAAGTCGACGGTGTCCTCGTCGATGTCCCGGACCATCTCCATGGCGAGCGGCGCCATCTTGGTCTCGGTGTACCGCGGGGCAGCGGCGCCGTCGTTGCCCGGGGAACCGAAGTTGCCCTGGCCGAGCGCGAGCGGGTACCGGAGCGACCACGGCTGCACCAGGCGGACGAGGGCGTCGTAGATCGCGCTGTCACCGTGCGGGTGGAACTGCCCCATGACGTCGCCGACGACGCGCGAGCACTTCGAGAAGGCCCGGTCGGGACGGTAGCCGCCGTCGAACATCGCGTAGATCACGCGGCGGTGCACCGGCTTCAGTCCGTCACGGACCTCGGGCAGGGCACGACCGACGATGACGCTCATCGCGTAGTCGAGGTACGAGCGCTGCATCTCGAGCTGCAGGTCGACCTGCGAGATGCGGTCACCGGAGACGACGATGTCCCCGCTGTCGCCGTGGACGATCTCGGGCTGCTCGTCGGCGCCGTTCTCGTTGTCGTCAGCCATGTGGCTTCGTTCCCTTTCTGGACAGCCTGGAGGCTGTGGTTCCGTCAGTCGCGCCGGGCGCGACCACAGGTGGTCAGGACTGGTCCGCGCGACTCACGCCGCGCCTCCAGGCCAGGATCAGATGTCCAAGAACCGGACGTCCTTCGCGTTCTGCTGGATGAACTGGCGACGGGACTCGACGTCCTCACCCATCAGCGTCGCGAAGACGCTGTCCACCGCGGCGGCGTCCTCGAGCGTGACCTGCAGGAGCGTCCGGGTGTCCGGGTTCATCGTGGTGTCCCACAGCTCCTTGTAGTCCATCTCGCCGAGACCCTTGTAGCGCTGGATCCCGTTGTCCTTCGGGATGCGCTTGCCGGCGGCGAGGCCGGCCTGCATCAGGGCGTCGCGCTCCCGGTCGCTGAACACGTACTCGTGCGCCGAGTTCGACCACTTCAGGCGGTAGAGCGGCGGCTGCGCGAGGTACACGTAGCCGCGCTCGATGAGCGGCCGCATGTAGCGGAACAGCAGGGTGAGGAGCAGGGTCGTGATGTGCTGGCCGTCGACGTCGGCATCGGCCATCAGCACGATCTTGTGGTACCGGGCCTTGTCCGGATCGAAGTCCTCGCCGATACCGGCGCCGAACGCCGTGATCATCGACTGGATCTCCTGGTTGGCCAGGGCACGGTCGAGGCGGGCCTTCTCGACGTTGAGGATCTTGCCGCGCAGCGGCAGGATCGCCTGCGTCATCGGGTTGCGACCCTGCACGGCGGAACCACCGGCGGAGTCACCCTCGACCATGAAGATCTCGGAGACCGTCGGGTCCTTCGACTGGCAGTCCTTGAGCTTGCCGGGCATGCCGCCCGACTCGAGGAGGCCCTTGCGACGGGTGGTCTCGCGCGCCTTGCGTGCGGCGAGACGGGCCTGCGAGGCCTGGATCGCCTTGCGCACGACGTCGCGGGCCTGCGTCGGGTTGCTCTCGAACCAGTGGGTGAGCTCGGTGCCGACGACGCGCTGGACGAAGCCCTTCGCCTCGGTGTTGCCGAGCTTGGTCTTCGTCTGCCCCTCGAACTGCGGCTCGCCGAGCTTCACGGAGATGACGGCCGTCAGCCCTTCACGGATGTCGTCACCCGTGAGGTTGTCGTCCTTCTCCTTGATGATCTTCGCCTCGCGCGCGTACTTGTTGACCAGGTACGTCAGCGCCGCGCGGAAGCCCTCTTCGTGGGTGCCGCCCTCGTGCGTGTTGATCGTGTTCGCGAAGGTGTGGACGCTCTCCTGGTAGGAGGTGTTCCACTGCATCGCGACCTCGAGCGCGATCTTGCGCTCCGGGTCCTCGGCCTCGAAGCCGATGACGTCCGGGTGCACCAGGTCGGCCTTCTTCTGGGCGTTGAGGTACTCGACGTAGTCGGCGAGCCCGCGCTCGTAGAGGAAGGAGTCGTGCCGTGCCTCTTCACCCTCGGCCGGGGTGCGCTCGTCGGTCAGGGTGATCCGCAGGCCCTTGTTGAGGAAGGCCATCTGCTGGAAGCGCGTGCGCAGGGTCTCGTAGTCGAAGACGACGGTCTCGAAGATGTCGGCGTTCGGCCAGAAGGTGATCGTGGTGCCGTGGCCGTCGTCTTCCTCGTCCTTCGACAGGGGCGCGACCGGGACGCCGTCGGTGTAGCTCTGGCGCCAGACGTGGCCCTGCTGGCGGACCTCGACGTCGAGCTCGGAGCTCAGCGCGTTGACGACCGACGAACCGACGCCGTGCAGACCACCGGACACCGCGTACGCGCCGCCGCCGAACTTGCCGCCGGCGTGCAGGACGGTGAGCACGACCTGGACGGTCGAGACGCCCTCGGCAGCGTGGATCCCGACGGGGATGCCACGGCCGTTGTCGACCACTCGGACGCCGCCGTCTTCGCGGATGGTGACGTTGATCGTGTCGCAGTAGCCCGCGAGTGCTTCGTCGACGGAGTTGTCGACGATCTCCTGCACGAGGTGGTGCAGACCGCGGGGACCCGTCGACCCGATGTACATGCCCGGACGCTTCCGGACGGCTTCGAGTCCCTCGAGCACCTGGATCTGGTCTGCGCCGTACGCTGGATCGCTCTGCGGGGTCGCCTCGCCGGACGAGTTCTGTCGGTCGTCGTCAGATCCGGATGTCATTCGAAGGTGCTCCTGCCTGCGCGCGGAACACCCGCGCACTGCACCTCTCAGTCTACCGCAGGACCCCCTCCTCCGAGGGCGGATTCCGGCCGTGGACGGCCTTTTTTCGTCCTCCCGGACGATTTCGTCGCCCTACCCGTAAGTGTCGCGGGGACCGCGCCCCTGAACCGTCCTGGGACCGCGTTTCCAGGTGGGGGCGTCGGGGCCCGAAACCCGGATCGACTGGACCCCCGCCTCGGGGTGCCGCTCGGCGATGGTCGTCGTGACGGTGCTGCGCATCAGTCGGAGCTGGGTCGCCCAGGCCGTCGAGTCGCACCGGATGACGAGTGCACCGTCGTCGATGGTCACGGGTCGGGAGTGCTTCGCGAGTTCCTCGCCCACCACGGCGGGCCAGTCCACGAACAGCTCGGACCGGGCGAGGGGCTCGGTCCAGCCCAGTTCCTGCGCGAGCGAACCGACGACGTCGCCGAGTCCGGCGGGCTCGCGACCGCGACCGTAGGGCACGGAGTCGGGATCGAGTCCCTTCATGCGGCGCCGGCGCGCGTCGACGCCGCGCTTCGAGGGGTCGCCGAAGACGGCGCGGAGGTGCCGGTAGACCCGCGAGGGCTCGGTCGGCTTCGACGGCTTCGGCATCAGACGCCCGCTCCGGTCGGGTCGGCTTCCGCCCGGTGGTCTTCCGGTTCTCCGGTCGGACTGGAGGCGCGGCTCGGCTCCGCCTCGTCGGTCACGATCGTGCCCGATTCGATCCGGACGGTGTGCGCGGCCAGCTGCTCGGGCACGTCACCGAACACCGCCGCGGTGATGAGCACCTGCTCGTAGTCGGCGACCGCCCCGGCCAGGCGTTCCCGGCGGGACTCGTCGAGTTCGGCGAACACGTCGTCGAGGATGATGATCGGATCCCCCAGGCTCGACTCGGCGCGGAGGATCGAGGCACTGGCCAGCTGCACGGCGAGCGCGAACGACCACGATTCCCCATGACTGGCGTAGCCGCGGGCAGGTAACCCGTTCAGCTGGAAGAGGACGTCGTCGCGGTGGGGACCGACGAGCGTCAGGCCGCGGTCGAGCTCGTCGCGTCGACGCCGTTCGAGTGCCGCGCGGAACGCATCTGCTGCTGCGGTGACGGTGACCGGCTCGTCGGGTGTCCCGAGGACGGGATCCGTCGCGGCCGCGTCCTCCGGGTCGCCGCCGCGGACGCTCAGGACTCCGGTGATCGACGCCTCGTGCCGTTCGCCGGCGACGGTCGCGTAGGCCTCGGCCACGAACGGGGCGAGCCGCCGGGTGAGGTGGTCACGGGCGGCGATGATCTCGGCGCCGAACGCCACGAGCCGCTCGTCCCAGACGTCGAGCGTCGCGAGCGAACCCGCCTTCGCACCGGTCGCCCGGGCCGACTTCAACAGGGTGTTCCGCTGCCGGAGCGTCCGGTCGTAGTCGGCGAGGACGCCCTGCATGCGCGGGGCGATCTGCCCGAGGAGCTCGTCGAGCATCCGGCGTCGGCCGGCCGGTTCGCCCCGGACCAGCGCGAGGTCCTCGGGAGCGAAGAGGACGCTCGTGCAGTAGCGCGGGAGCTCGCGGGGCTTGATGGCCGAGCGGTTCACCTGCGCCCGGTTCGCGCCGGTGCGGTTGATCTGGACCTCGGCGAGGATGCTGCGGTCCTCGTGCGCGAGCCGAGCGCGGACGATCGCCGCGTCGCAGCCCTGCCGCACGAGTGCCGCGTCCGTCGGGACCCGGTGCGATCCCAGGGTGGAGAGGTAGCCGATCGCCTCGACGAGGTTGGTCTTGCCCTGTCCGTTCCGGCCGACGAACAGGTTCGGCCCGCGTGCGAGGTCGACCTCGGCCTCCCGGTAGTTCCGGAAGTCCGTGAGTTGCAGGTGGTCGACGTGCACGCGGGCCGTGGCCGGGTTGCCCCGGTTGGACTACGCCTTCTTGACGGCGTGGCCGCCGAACTGGTTGCGGAGCGCCGCGACGGCCTTCATCGTCGGGGACTCGCTGCCCTGACGCGAGACGAAGCGGGCGAACATCGCCGCGGAGAGCGCGGGCATCGGCACCGCGAGCTCGATCGCCTCTTCGAGGGTCCAGCGACCCTCGCCCGAGTCGTCGACGTAGCCCTCGAGCTCGTCGAGCTTCGGGTCCTCGTTGATCGCGAGGACGAGGAGGTCGAGCAGCCAGGAGCGGACGACCGTGCCGCGCTGCCATCCGGCGAAGACCGCCGGGACGTCGTGGACGATGTCCTTCGCCTCGAGGAGCTCGTAGCCCTCACCGTACGCCTGCATGATCGCGTACTCGATGCCGTTGTGGACCATCTTCGCGTAGTGACCAGCGCCGACGCCGCCGGCGTGCGAGAAGCCCTCTTCGCGCGGGCCCTCGGGACGGAGCGCGTCGAAGACGGGCATGGCGAACTCGACGTCCTCGGGGGCGCCGCCCACCATGAGGCCGTAGCCGTTCTCCTTGCCCCAGACACCGCCGGAGACGCCGGCGTCCATGTAGCGGATGCCCTTGGCGTCGAGCTGCTTGGCGTGCACCTCGTCGTCGAGCCACTTCGAGTTGCCGCCGTCGATCACGAGGTCGCCCTCGCTCAGGACGTTCGACAGGTCGGTGATCACGTCGTCGGTGATCTTGCCGTGCGGGACCATGACCCACACGAGCTTCTTGCCCTCGGGGAGCGCCGCGGCGAGTGCGCCGAGGTCGGCGACGTCCGAGACGGCGGGGTTCGCGTCGTAGCCGGTGACCTCGATGCCTGCGTTGCGGAGACGGGCACGCATGTTGTTGCCCATGCGACCGAGGCCGACAAGACCGATGTGCATGATTTCCTCTTCTGTTCGTCGTCGCGCTGATGCAGGGATGGCGCGTCAGCGCAGTGTTCGGCTGTTGCGCTTACCGCAGCAGGAGATTGGGCTGCAGCAGGTACCGGTATCCGTCCGCGGCCGGGGCCTCTTGCGAGGTCTGGCCGGTGATGAGCACCGGGCCCGGCTTGTTGGGGTTCTCCGTCTTGGTGAAGGAGATCCGGACGAACTCGGAGTGCACCGCGTTCAACCCGTCCAGGAGGAAGGCGGGCTTCAGCGAGACCACCGTTTCCTCACCGGTTAGCAACGCACTGATCGACTCTGACGCCTGCGCTTGTTCGGAACCGATCGCTTCGAGCGTGAGCCCGTCGACCGTGAAGGAGAACCGGAGGGCGGCTTCGCGCTCCAGGACGAGGGAGACCCGTCGGACCGCCTCGACCAGTTCCGCGGTGTTGATCACCGCGTGGTCCTGGACGGTCTCGGGGAAGAGCCGGCGGACCGGCGGGTAGTTGCCCTTGATGAGCAGCGACGTGACGGTCTTGTCGTCCGCGTGGAACGCGATGAGCTCGCGATCGGACGAGCCGCTGATCGACACCGAGACGGTGGACGCCGAGCCGAACGTGCGGCCCACCTCTTGCAGGGTGCGGGCCGGGACGAGCGCGTGCAGCGGGTCCGACCCGACGCGGCCGGAGTCCCACGCGATGGTGCGGACGGCGACGCGGTAGCGGTCCGTCGCGATGAGCGACAGGTCGTTGTCGCCGACCTCGAGCTGGACGCCGGTGATCACCGGGGTGACGTCGTCGCGGCTGGCGGCGACGGCGACCTGGGACACGGCTTCGGAGAAGGCGTCGCCGGGGATGACGCCGGTCTGCTCACCGATCTCCGGGAGCGTCGGGTACTCCTCGACCGGCATGGACAGCAGCGTGAAGTGCGCCGAACCGCAGGTGACCGAGATCTTCGAGTCCTCGGTGGTGAAGGTGACCGGGGCGTTCGGCAGGCGACTCGCGATGTCGTTGAGGAGCCGGCCGGAGACGAGCACCGTGCCGGGGTCGTCGATCTGCGCGGCGATGGACGTCTGCGCCGAGACCTCGTAGTCGAACGACGAGAGCGTGAGTCGATCGCCGTCGGCGTGGATGAGGACGCCCGAGAGGATCGGGAGGGTCGTGCGCTGTGGGAGGAGCTTCACCGCGAAGGAGACGGCTTCGGAGAAGACGTCCCGGTTGACCTCGAACTTCACAGCTGGAACCCCTGTCGATCGGTTGGACTGTCCGGCCGCCCCATTGTGGCACAGCCCGGCGAGGCCCGGATTTCTTGTCATCCCGCCGTCCACAAGGTTGGCCCGCTGAGATCAATCGTTAACCAGGAGTAATGGTGTTAACGCCTGTGCACACTGTGGATAACCCTGTTAACACCGCTTGTCCACAGGGAACTACACACGTGTGAGTTGTGAGTGGTGTGTGGGCGGCGTCTGGATGAATGAATCTCATCTATCCACTTCCATCCCCAGTCTCCACAGGTGGCCCCTCCGCTGTGAACAACCGACCGGCGTGTCCTCCACAGTTATCCACAGGCTTTCCACACTGTGTGAAGTCCGGCGCATGGAACCGTCTCAGATGGTGGATGCGCGCGGAAGCAGGCCGACCCGACGGTCGTCAGCCGCGCCTCCAGGGCCGTACCAGATGTGCGCAGCGCGACGCAACGCGACGTGCGTCAGCGGTAGCGGCGGTCCTGCTTGATGCGGCTGGTCAGCTCCGTGACCTGGTTGTAGATCGAGCGGCGCTCCTTCATGAGCTCCGCGATCTTCTTGTTGGCGTACATGACCGTGGTGTGGTCCCGGTTGCCGAAGAGCTGTCCGATCTTCGGCAGCGACAGGCTCGTCATCTCACGGCAGAGGTACATCGCGATCTGCCGTGCCGTGGCGATCGCCTGCGAGCGGGAGGACCCGTAGAGGTCGTCGACGGAGAGCTTGAAGTACTCCGCGGTGTGGTTGATGATGTCCGTCGGCGCGATCACGTTGTCGTCGTCGAGCGTGATGAGGTCCTTGAGGACCGTCTGCACCAGGGCCATGTCGACGGCCGTCCGGTTGAGGCTCGCGAACGCCGTGACGCGGATCAGGGTGCCCTCGAGCTCGCGGATGTTGCTCGACACCTTCGACGCGATGAACTCGAGGATGTCGTCCGGCACCTGCAGGTGGTCGGACTGCGCCTTCTTGCGGAGGATCGCGATGCGGGTCTCGAGGTCCGGCGCCTGGACGTCGGTGATGAGGCCCCACTCGAAGCGGGAGCGCATCCGGTCCTCGAACCCGGTCAGGTGCTTCGGCGCGACGTCCGACGTGATGACGACCTGCTTGTTGTGGTCGTGCAGCGTGTTGAAGGTGTGGAAGAACGCCTCTTGCGTGGAGTCCTTGCCCTGCAGGAACTGGATGTCGTCGATCAGCAGGATGTCGATGTCGCGGTACCGCTGCTGGAACTGGTTCGACCGGTTGTTCGCGATCGAGTTGATGAAGTCGTTCGTGAACTCCTCGCTGGACACGTACCGCACCCGGATCCCCGGGTAGAGG
Source organism: Curtobacterium sp. 320 (assembly GCF_031455235.1). Taxonomy (NCBI): domain Bacteria; kingdom Bacillati; phylum Actinomycetota; class Actinomycetes; order Micrococcales; family Microbacteriaceae; genus Curtobacterium; species Curtobacterium sp. 320. Next base: position 171,695 of record NZ_JAVDSI010000006.1, read on the forward strand.
CTCTCGGCGTAGTGGCCGATCGCGTGCAGGAGGTGGGTCTTGCCGAGGCCTGAGTCGCCGTAGATGAAGAGCGGGTTGTAGGCCTTCGCCGGCGCCTCGGCCACCGCGACCGCCGCCGCGTGGGCGAAGCGGTTCGACGAGCCGATGACGAAGTTGTCGAAGTTGTACTTGGGGTTGAGCCGGGACTCGGGGCGACCGCTGGTCCCCGGGGAGTCGATCTGGCTCGGGACGAACGGCGCCTCGATGTACTGGCGGGGTGCCGCACTCTGCTCGACGGCTTCCTGCACCGGCTCGGCGTACTCGGGGACGTTGCTCGTGACCTGCGTGTCGACCCGCGGCTCGGACGCCATGTCCGGGTTCACCGTGATGGCGAAGTTCGCGACCGTGTCGTCTCCGATGCGGGAGACGGCCTCGGTGATCGGGATGCGGATCCGCTGCTCGAGCATGCCGCGGGTGAGGTCGTTCGGCACCTCGAGGTAGAGGGTGCCGGCGAGCACGCCCTTCGGCTCGACCAGGTTGAGGAAGCCGTGCAGCTGCGGGGTGATGCGGTCGTCCTCCGAGAGGAGTCCGAGGACGGATGACCAGAGGTCCTCGACGGGGTCGGCCGGCATCGTCATGTCGCGCTCGTCTCCTGATGTCGTGTCGTGCTCGTCGCTGGTGCTCGTCTGCACTGGGTGTCCACCGCCGCCGGACGGACCGGCGCAGCGTCGACCGCCGGAACGTTCCTGGCGAGTCGTCGTGAGTCCGGGTGGCATCGTCGACGTCCCGGACGCGTGTCGTCCCGCATGGTGGTCCACAGGGTTGTCCACAGTCTTGTCCACGACCGGCGCGAGCCGCACGACGAGGGGAATCCCCCGTCGTACCGGGCCGCTGGCCGGTCGATCACCCCACTGTAAAGGACTCGAGCGCGTCGTACCGAACGCACGTTTTCCCCAATGTGGATAATGAACGTGCGCACCGCTCCCGCGGTCGGGTCGACGACGGCGTTTGACCTGCTCGCCCCTGTCACGTACCGTTAACCAGTTGACTGCGGCCGTTCGGTCGCGCCCATCTGCGTCGTTCGGCACCGAGCGACTACACATACGTGACGGCTCGCCGCGAGCAGCCGTGTGGAGAACATCATGAGCAAGCGCACCTTCCAGCCGAACAACCGCCGCCGCGCCAAGAAGCACGGCTTCCGCGCCCGCATGCGCACCCGTGCCGGCCGCGCCATCCTGGCCGCACGTCGCGCCAAGGGCCGCACCGAGCTCAGCGCCTGATCAGGCTCCCCGCCTGATTTCGTCCTCCGGTACCGACTCGTGTTGGCCCGCGCCAACCGGATCGTCCGAGGTGACGACTACCGGTCCGTCGTGCGTCGTGGTCGCAGAAGCGCCACGGCGCACGCCGTCGTATCGGTGGTCCGTCGCACCTCGGACGACCCATCGAGCGGTACCGGTCCGACACGGTTCGGGTTCATCGTCGCGAAGACGGTGGGCAACGCCGTGACCCGGAACCTGGTCAGGCGTCGCCTCAAGGCGATCGCGCACGGGCTGCTCGCCGACATCCCCGTCGGCTACGACGTGGTGGTCCGCGCACTGCCAGCCGCTGCGCAGGCCGGATGGCCTACCCTGCTCGAAGACGTCTCGCGCTCCTGTGCGCGTGGTGTGGAGAAGGCAGCATGAACCGCAACCTGTGGACCCGGCTCGCCTGGGCCGTCGCGTTGCTCCCGCGCAACGTGTGCGTCATCGTGCTGCGCGCCTACCGTGCCGTGATCTCACCGCTCTACGGCAACGTCTGTCGGTACCACCCCTCGTGCTCCCGGTACGCGCTCGAGGCGATCCAGCAGTACGGCGTCGTCCGCGGATCGGCCATGGGTGCATGGCGCATCGCACGGTGCAACCCCTGGGCAGCCGGGGGCATCGACGACGTCCGTGCACGGCGTCGCCCCTACGACGTCAACCGGTTCGGGTTCGTGCTCGCACCGACCCAGCCGCAGCCGCAGCCCACGGGTGGTTCCACCCTGCCGGTCCTGCTCCCCCAGCGCACTCGAAAGGCGTGACAGTCCCCATGGACCTCGGATTCATCGGAACGATCCTCTGGCCGCTCAAGTGGGTGGTCTCGGCCATCCTCGTGGGCTTCCACTGGATCTTCGAGAGCATCGGCATGGACCCCGGAGCCGGCATCACCTGGGTGCTCTCCATCATCTTCCTGACCTTCGTGGTGCGCGCCGCGCTCATCCCGATCTTCGTGCGCCAGATCAAGTCGCAGCGCCGCATGCTCGAGGTGGCGCCGCAGCTCAAGAAGATCCAAGAGAAGTACAAGGGCAAGAAGGACCAGTTCTCGCGTGAGGCCATGAGCCGCGAGACCATGGCGCTGTACAAGGAGACCGGGACGAACCCGCTGAGCTCCTGCCTGCCGCTGCTGATCCAGATGCCGATCTTCTTCTCGCTGTACTCGGTGCTGCACGAGGCGCAGATCAACAAGACGGGCATCGGCCTGCTCACGAACGACCTCGCCGCGTCGTTCGGCAACGCATCGCTCTTCGGCGCTCCCCTGCACGAGACGTTCACGAACGCCTCCGGCTGGGAGGTCCGGGTCATCGCCGGCGTCATGATCGTCGTGATGACCGCCTCGCAGTTCATCACCCAGCTGCAGCTCGTCGCGAAGAACATGTCGCCGGAGACCAAGGAGTCTCCGATGTACCGCCAGCAGAAGATGATGCTGTACATCCTCCCGCTGGTCTTCGTCATCTCCGGTCTGTCGTTCCCCCTCGGCGTCATGTTCTACTGGCTCGCCTCGAACGTCTGGACGATGGCGCAGCAGTACTTCGTCATCCGCAGCATGCCGACCCCCGGTTCCGAGGCCGCACTCGCTCGTGAGGCACGTCTCGCGAAGAAGGCGCAGCGTCGTGGTGCCGCCACCCCGGTCCTCGCCGAGGCTGGCGCCGGGGCCGGTGCCGCCGAGATCGAGGCCGTCCGTGTGACGACCCAGCGGCAGCAGCCTGTCGGCAAGAACCGTGCCAAGAAGAACGGGAAGAAGTAAGTGACCGAGCAGGACACCGCGGACGCCGTGGACACCACCGTCGACACCTCGACCGCGACCGTGGACGACGACGCCCGCGACGAAGCCGACATCGCGGCGGACTACATCGAGGAACTCCTCGACATCTGCGACCTCGACGGTGACATCGAGATCGAGGAGCGTGCGGGCCGCGTGTACCTCTCCGTCACGGACGAGGGCGACGCGCTCCGCGTGCTGTCGAAGCCAGACACCGTCTCGGCCCTGCAGGAGCTCACGCGCATCGCCGTCCAGGCGGAGACCGGCGAGTTCAGCAGGCTGATCCTCGACGTCGGCGGCTCACGCGATGCTCGTGCGTCCGAACTGCAGCGGCTCGTCGACACCGCCATCGAGCGCATCGAGGCGGGTTCGACCACGGCTGCACTCCCCGCGATGTCGTCGTACGAGCGCAAGCTGGTCCACGACCTGGTCGCCGAGAAGGGCTTCCACTCGGAGTCCGAGGGTGAGGGTCGGGACCGCCACACGGTCGTCACCCGATGACCGAGACCGCACCTCCCGTCCTCGAGACGGAGCCGGCGGCTGCTGCGACGCTCTTCGGCGATCGCCTGGATCTGGCGCGTTCCTTCACGAACGAGCTCGCTCGACGCGGTGAGGAGCTCGGCCTGATCGGCCCGCTCGAGCTGCCGCGCTTGTGGACGCGACATATCCTCAATTCTGCGGTGCTCGCTCCACTCCTGGAGGAACGGGGCCGGGTCGCCGACGTCGGTTCCGGTGCTGGACTCCCCGGCCTGGTGCTCGCGATCGCCCGGCCCGACGTGCACCTCACGCTCATCGAACCGATGGAACGGCGAGTGGATTGGTTGACGTCAGAGGCCTCGCGCCTGGGCCTCGACAACGTCGAGGTCGTCCGTGCCCGTGCTGAGGACGTCGCCGACGACATCGTCGTCGACCAGGTGACTGCGCGGGCCGTCAGCGCCTTGTCGAAGCTGATCCCCCTGACCGTGCCCCTGGTTCGATCCGGTGGCCAGCTCATCCTCATGAAGGGCGCCCGCGTCGAGGACGAGATGGAGAAGGCCCGAAAGGTCATCCTCCGGAAGCGTCTCGCCGATGTCGAGGTGCTCGAGCTCGGAGTCGGTGTGGTCGAGGAGACCACGCGCGTCTTCCGGGCTACAGTTGACTGACGCTGCGGCTCGGGCCGGTTCGACCGGCCACCAGTGGCTCCGCGTTCCACGTGAAACACCGAACCGGGGAAGAGGCACTCGTTGAGTTCATCGACCGATTACGACGCGTCGACACCGCTCGCCCGTGAGATCGCTGATCTGAACCGTCGTCGCCGTGCGATCGCGACGCAGCAGTTCCCGCTGCCGCCGAAGACGCGTGTCTTCACGGTGTCGAACCAGAAGGGTGGCGTCGGCAAGACCACCACCACGGTCAACCTCGCCGCTGCGTTGGCGCACGGTGGAGCGCGCGTGCTGGTGATCGACCTCGACCCACAGGGAAACGCGTCCACGGCGCTCGGCGTCAACCACCAGGCCGAGGTCCCGAGCATCTACGACGTGATCGTCGACGAGGCACCGATCGCCGACACGGTCCAGCGCTCCCCCGAGTCGGACACGCTCTGGTGCGTACCGGCCACGATCCACCTCGCCGGCGCCGAGATCGAACTGGTGTCGCTCGTCGCCCGCGAACAGCGCCTGCGGACCGCGCTGGACCAGTACCTCGAGTCGCTGGATGAGCCGTACCACTACGTCTTCATCGACTGCCCGCCGTCGCTCGGACTGCTCACGATCAACGCCTTCGTCGCAGCGCGCGAGGTCCTCATCCCGATCCAGTGCGAGTACTACGCGCTCGAAGGGCTGAGTCAGCTGCTCCGGAACATCGAGCTCATCGAGCGGCACCTGAACCCGAACCTCGCCGTGTCGACCATCCTCTTGACGATGTACGACAGCCGGACGAACCTCTCCAACCAGGTCGCAGCAGACGTGCGGGAGCACTTCGGCGAGCAGGTACTCGAGGCCGTGATCCCCCGATCCGTCCGCGTCAGCGAAGCCCCGAGCTACGGGCAGAGCGTCGTTGCGTACGACGTCAACTCAACCGGCTCGCTCTCCTACCTGGAGGCGGCAGCCGAGATCGCAGCACGAGGAGCGCAGCACTGATGGCACCGAAGCGAACTGGACTCGGACGGGGCATCGGAGCCCTCATCCCGACGGCGTCGGAGCAGCAGGACCGTCCCGTCGACGTGTTCTTCCCGACCGGTGGATCGCCGGCGTCCGCGCCGCTCGTCGACGGTGCGACCGCAGAGGAGCTCGTCGCGGTTCCCGGCGCGCGTCTGGCGAACCTGAACCCCCTCGACGTCGTGCCGAACGCGCACCAGCCGCGCAAGGAGTTCCGCGAAGAGGAACTGCAGGAACTCGTCCACTCGATCCGCGAGATCGGGGTCCTCCAGCCCATCGTCGTGCGCCCGATTGCCGGCGCCGCTGGGACGGAGCCGCAGTACGAGCTGATCATGGGTGAGCGCCGACTCCGCGCCACCAAGGAGCTCGGGCTCAGCACCATCCCCGCCATCGTCAAGGACACCCCCGACGATGCGATGCTCCGTGACGCCCTACTGGAGAACCTCCACCGCGCGAACCTCAACCCGCTCGAAGAGGCGTCGGCGTACCAGCAGCTGCTGGCGGACTTCGGGATCACGCAGGAGCAGCTCGCCCAGCGGATCGGCCGTTCGCGCCCGCAGATCACCAACACCATTCGTCTCCTGCGACTCCCCTCCCCCGTTCAGCGGCGCGTGGCAGCTGGCGTGCTCTCGGCCGGGCACGCACGTGCGATCCTCGCTGCGCCTGACGCCGAGGCCATGGAGTACCTCGCCGAGAAGATCGTCAACGAGGACCTATCCGTTCGGGCCGCCGAGTCGATCGCGCAGCAGCTCGCGGCGAAGACGCCGGTGAAGCCCAAGGCGGAGCCGTCGAAGCGGCAGGTGCATTTCAACGACCTGGCGGAGCGGCTCGGGGATCGATTGAACACGCGGGTCAAGATCGCTGTCGGGGCGCGGAAGAGCTCGGTGACGATCGACTTCGCGAACGGGGATGACCTCAACCGGATCCTCGGGGAGCTTGGGATCGAGGACGTCGCGGGCTGACGTTCGGCCGTCTTCTGCCGCGGAGGTCTCTGTACGGCGCTGTGCGGCCGCCTGCCGGCTCGACAGCGTCGTCGGGTCCGTGGGTTTGACGGCGGGTCTACTGGGCCCTGAGTGAGCCTGCTGTGGCTTCTCGCCTACCCCGTTGTTCAGGGGACTGATCGTGCAGGTAGCGTTTCACGTGGAACATCGAGTCGAAGCGCCGAGGGTGGTTCGTGTGGGCCAGCAGACGCCGCTCTGTCCGATCGTGGCGCCGTGCTCGCGCCCACCGGAGCCGTCAGACCGAGCGATCTCGCCTCTGCACGGAGCGACCAAAAGCGGCCAGGCATCGAAACCAGTGGCTCGCGTGTCTCCGCCGTGGCGGTGATCCGGGCCGCGCATTCGCGGTGGGGTGACCGAGCGGTTGCGGCGCGTTTCGATTCCGGCCTCGACCCCGGCTGCACGTTCGCACGCGTGTGGGTGGCGGGAGACGTTGAGGCGGAATGTCGGAAGACCCGCACGATACGAGGAAGAGTTGGTCCCCGCGGTTCCTTCGCGGCAACGGCGCGATCGGTGATGGGCGGGGCACTCGGGCCGGGCCGCTCCCCCGTTGGACGATGAGCTGCGAAGGATCTCCTCGGCGCTTGGCATGGAGCCCTTGGTCTGCGAGCCGCTGCGAGGGGCACCTGTTCGAGTGCGATGAAACGGGTGCGGGCTAACCGAAGGCGCCGTCTCCATCATGCATCACGGCCGCACGCAGGGATCCCATAGCGTCCCGGGATGCATGGAAGTGAGGGCTGTGGCTCCGGACCTGCTCGCTCCGCGATGTCTCTCAAGAGCCTTCCGCGCAGGTTTGGGCGAATGTTCCACGTGGAACGAGCGAACTAGGCCGGAGGTTTCACGTGGAACACGGCACGAAGCTTGCACAGCCCAACGGCAGCGAACACCGGCTTCAGCAGGCTCATCTCGCCGAACCGGTAGTCATCGGCAGCCACGAGCCGCCCAGCAAGCTCCGGTCGCTGACGCTCGAGGTAGACACGCGCCTTCTCAGCGTGCAACCCGTTCGATGCGAAGGCGACCCAGTCAGCGGCCTCGATCCACGGCAGCGCATTGCGCACGTTCTCCCACGTCGAACGACTCTCCGACTCGATCGATACCGGGCCATCCCACCCGATGCAGTTCTCGATGTAGTCGCGGAGGAGCACGGCCTCCGCGACCGTCCCAAGCACCGCTCCCCCATTGCAGAGGATCTGAGCGGAAGCGCCGGCAGCGCGAGCCGAGCGTGCTGTGCGGACAGCGATCCGGGCCCGCCATCGATTCACGACGTTGATGCGACGACCCCGATTGCCGAACCCCAGGACGACGACGAGCCCAGTGGAGCCCTTCGTTGGTCGTGGAAGCCGTCCTGCCCGACGAGCGGCCCGCCAGTGCACGGCTTCGCCCACGGCCAGTGTCCCGACGAGGCCCACGGCCGCCAGAACGGCGGCGAGGGATGTTCCACGTGGAACGTGTCGGCACCCCACGATCGCGGTGTCAGGCCCGGTGGTCGCGGATCGCCTGCTCCGCGAGCTCGGCGTAGGTCCACCCCAGGTCGAAGCCTGACGCGGAGAGGGCCTGCGGCACGAGGGAGGTCTCGGTGAGCCCGGGAAGGACGTTCGCCTCGAGGAACCAGGGCGTCCCAGCGGCGTCGACGATGAGGTCGACGCGCGAGATGTGTCGCAGACCGAGGGCCTCGTGGGCTGCCACGGCGGCGGCGGACGCGGCAGCCGCGAACTCCTCGGACAGACGGGCCGGCGTGTAGAAGGTGGTCTCGCCGGCGTTGTACCGAGCCTCAAACCCGTAGATACCGTTGCGGGGGACGATCTCGACGGCGGAGAGCGCCACCGGACCGTCGCCGGTGTCGATGATGCCGACCGCGACCTCGGTCCCACGGATGAGCTGCTCGACCACGACGTCGTCGCAGTACGTGTACGCGGTGACCATCGCGCGCGGCAGGTCGTTCACGTCGTCGACGAGTGTGACGCCCTGGGCGCTCCCGCCTCGGGCCGGCTTGACGGCGAGTGGGACCGGGTGCTCGACAGCGATGCTCTCGAGGACGCCGACCGCGCCGAGCTCCCGGAAGACGTCGTGCGAGAGCGTGACCGAGCGCGGGGTCCGGACCCCCGCCCGCGCGACCAGCGCCGAAGCGGTGGGCTTGTCCCATGCCAGCCGGGCCGACGTCGAACGTGAGCCGACGAACGGGATGTCCAGCGCCTCCAGGATGCCCCGCAGGGCGCCGTCCTCACCGGAGGCGCCGTGCAGAGCCGGCCACACGACGTCCGGGCGGCTCTCCCGCAGGGTCGGCAACAACGATGCGTCCGCGTCGCGGAGGTCCACCTGCCAGCCGTACCCGGTCAGCGAGTCGGCCACACGGCGACCGGACCGCAGGGAGACGTCACGCTCGTGCGAGATCCCTCCCGCGACGACGACGACGTGACGGCGGGTGAGCTCGGCCATGCGGATGGACCTCCGGTACTGCGGGTGGAACGGTGAAAAGTGCTGATCAGGAGATGTTCGGCGGCGGAGCGCTCACCGACGATGTCGGTCGGACGACCGCGTTGGGCCGCGTCGCGGACCCGAAGGTCTCGACCAGCTCGAGCTCGTCGTTGACGACGTTCGCGAGCCGCTTCACGCCGACGCGGATCTGCTCCGGCGTGGGGTAGCAGAACGACAGGCGGATGTGCCCGCCGCCGCGTCCGTCGGCGTAGAAGGCCGTCCCCGGGGTGTACGCCACGAGTTCCTTGACCGCTCGCGGCAGCATCCCCTTGGAGTCGAGCGACTCGGGCAGGGTCAGCCAGACGAAGAACCCGCCGTTCGGCTTCGTCCAGGACAGGTCCGGCAGGAACTCCCCCAGCGCGGACAGCATGGCGTCACGACGCTCGGCGTAGAGGCCCCGGAAGGTGTCGACTTGACCCTTCCAGTCCGCGGCGTCGAGGTAGGCGTTCACGACGTACTGACCGAAGGAGTTCGGCGCGAGGACGGCCGACTCGTTGGCGAGGACGAGCTTCTCGCGGATGGCGTGGGGGGCAAGTGCCCAGCCGACGCGGAACCCCGGCGCGAGCGTCTTGGAGAACGAGCCGAGGTAGACCACGCCCTCCTCGTCGATCGATCGGATCGCCTGCGGCGCCGGCTCGTCGAACCAGAGGAGGCCGTAGGGGTTGTCCTCGAGCACGAGGATGTTGTTCGACCGGCAGATGTCGAGGATCTCGATGCGACGCTCGCGGCTGAGGGTCACACCGGCGGGGTTGTGGAAGTTCGGGATCGTGTAGAGGAACTTGATCCGCTTGCCCTGGGTCCGCAGGTTCGCGATCGCTTCGCGCAGCGCTTCGGGGACGAGACCGTTCTCGTCGGTGGTGACGTGCACGGTCTCGGCCTGGTACGACCGGAAGACCCCGATCGCGCCGACGTAGGACGGCGATTCGGCGAGCACGACGTCACCCGGGTCGATGAAGAGCCGCGTGACGAGGTCCAGCGCGTGCTGCGAACCGGTGGTGACGACGACGTCCTCGGCGCTGGCACGGATGCCCTCGAGGCTCATCACGTCGACGATGTGCTCGCGCAGGGACCGCAGGCCCTGTCCCCCGCCGTACTGGAGCGCCATGGCGGCGTCCTCGGCCATGACACGGTCGAGGGAGCCCGTGACGAGCTCACGCGGCAGGGCGGAGACGTACGGCATGCCGCCGGCGAGCGAGACCACCTCGGGCCGCGACGCGACGGCGAACAGAGCTCGGACCTCGGAGGCGCTCAGCCCGGCGGTGCGCTGGGCGTAGGAGTCGTACCAGGGGTCGAGGCTGTTGCCGTTTGCCATCTTGGCTCCGTTCCAGCGGGACCTGCCCGCCACTCACATTCCCGCCACACTACGACATCCACCCCGGAAACCCGGGCCCCGCGACGGGGCCGATCCTGAACCAGTGGCCCGGGAAACGCGAGCGGCCCCGCACCCGGTGGGGTGCGGGGCCGCTCGGTGGGGCAGCTGCCTACGCGAGGAACTCTGCGAGGTCGGCCTCGAGCGCCGGCTTCGGCTTCGCACCGATGACGGTCTTGACGACCTCGCCACCCTTGAAGACCTTCATCGCCGGGATCGACGTGATCTGGTAGTTCATGGCCGACTGGGGGTTGTCGTCCACGTTGAGCTTCACGATCTCGATCTTGCCGGCGTGCTCTTCGGCGATCTGGTCGAGGATCGGCGAGACGGCGCGACACGGGCCGCACCACTCGGCCCAGAAGTCGACGAGGATCGTCTTGTCGGACTTGAGGACCTCGTCCGAGAAGGTGGCGTCGGTGACTGCCTTGGCGTTGGACATGTGTGCTCCTTCGAGAAGTCGATCAGTGGGTGCAACGCCCGGGGCGCTGCGGTATTCCGTGGATCAGGCGTGGGCGGCTTCGACGTCGACCGTGACGGGCGACTCCGGGGTCACGCCCTCGGCAGGGCCGGTCAGCGCGTCGTCGAGCTCGGCGAGGTACTTCTCCGCGTCGAGCGCAGCGACCGTGCCGGAGCCGGCAGCCGTGATCGCCTGCCGGTAGGTCGGGTCGATGACGTCACCGGCGGCGAACACGCCGGGCAGGTTCGTCTTCGAGGAGCGACCCTGGACCGCGATCGTGCCCTCGGGGGCGATGTCGATCTGGCCGTGGATCAGGTGCGTGCGCGGGTCGTTGCCGATCGCGATGAAGAGGCCGTCGAGGGCCAGCTCGCTCTCGGTGCCGTCCACCGTGTCGCGCAGCGTGACACCGGTCACCGCGGAGTCACCCGTGATGCCGGTGACCTCCTTGTTCCACGCGAACTCGATCTTCGGGTCGTTCATCGCCCGGTCCTGCATGATCTTCGACGCGCGCAGGGTGTCCTTGCGGTGGATGACCGTCACCTTGTCGGCGAAGCGGGTGAGGAACGTCGCCTCTTCCATCGCGGAGTCGCCACCGCCGACGACTGCGATGTTCTTCTGGCGGAAGAAGAAGCCGTCGCAGGTCGCGCACCAGCTGACGCCGTGGCCGGACAGCCGCTCTTCGTCGGCGAGGCCGAGGTGGCGGTACGCCGAGCCGGTCGCGTAGATGACCGCGAGGGCCTCGTAGGTCTCGCCGGAGCCGACCGTGACCTTCTTGACGTCACCGGTGAGGTCGACCGACACGGCGTCGTCGTACAGGACCTCGGCGCCGAACTTCTCGGCCTGTTCCTGCATCTTGATCATGAGGTCCGGGCCCTGGATCCCCTCGGGGAAGCCCGGGAAGTTCTCGACCTCGGTCGTCTTCGTGAGCTCGCCGCCGGTCTCGACGCTGGAGGCGACGATCAGGGGCTTGAGCTCCGCGCGTGCCGCGTAGATGCCGGCGGTGAACCCGGCCGGGCCGGAACCGATGATGATGAGCTGGCGCATGCCTCGCTGCCCTTCCGTAGATAGCTGACCGGGTCAACACATGCTACCGGCGTGGCATTCCGCATCGCCCGGGAGCGCGTCAGCGACCGAGCCGCTTCCGCAGGATGTCGACGGCGCCCCTGATCTCGCCGTTCTTCGCGACGACGAGCGCCCCGAAGTAGACGAGCACCATCACGGCACCGGTGAGGGCGATGGTGATCAGTGCGCCGGAGACGTCGGACATCGCGAACCCGTCGGCCGAGAAGCCGCCGAAGAAGTTGACGACGACGAGCCCCACGACGCCGGAGATGAGCGCGGCGATGACGAACTGCACGTGCGACCGCGTGACGATCGGCCCCTCGATGCCGTTCAGACGCTTGCGGACGAGGACGAGCGCGATGATCGTCTGCACGGTCCCCGCGACGGTCGTGCACACCGCGATCGAGACGCCGATCACGTTGCCGGGGAAGGTCGCGACGGCGAGGGCGCCGATGACGAAGAGCACCGACTGGACGCACTGCATCAGGAACGGCGTGCGGTGGTCGTGCAGGGCCCAGAACACCCGCTGGATGATGAAGAGCATGCTGAACAGCACGAGACCCGGCATGTAGGCCCACAGGACCTCGGCCATCGCCTGGGTGTGGTCGAACCGGTTCTCCCAGATCCGGGCGAACGGCATCGCGAGCACGATGAGCGCAACGCTCGCGAACACGGTGAACAGGCCGACGATCCGCAGCGAGAGCGAGAGGTTCCGGCGCACTGCTCCGAGGTCGCCGCGTTCGGCGTCGTGGCTCATCCGCGTGAAGTACGCCGTCGCGATGGAGACCGCGATGATCGAGTGCGGGAGCATGAACAGCAGCCACGTCGTGCCGAGGGTGGCGATGCCGGCGCCCCCGGCGAGCGAAGCGACGCGGGACTGCACGATGCCGGCGAGCTGCGTCACGAGGATCATCGCGAAGAGCCACCCGGCGGCCGTCCCGGTGGAGCGCAGGCCCACCCCGCGCCAGCGGAAGTCCGGTCGGAAGGTCAGTCCGGCACGCCGCCAGAAGAACGGCAGGAAGGCGGCCTGCGCGAACACGCCCAGTGACGCGCTGCCGGCGAGGACGGCGATCTTGATCGCCGTCCACCCCTCGGTGGAGGAGTTGACGTCGCGACCGCCGAACAGCGCGATGAAGACGATCAGTCCCGCGATCGCGATGACGTTGTTGAGCAGCGGCGCCCAGGTGAAGGGCCCGAACACCTGCTTCGCGTTGAGGACCTCGCCGAGGAGCGAGTACATCGCGTAGAAGAGGATCTGCGGCAGGCACCAGAACGCGAAGGCGACGGCCAGGTCCGTCTGGGCGGGCGTGAAGCCCTTGCTGTCGCCGGACGCCTGCTGGCTGTACACCCACACGAGGAACGGCGCCAGGATCGTCGCGACGACGGCGATGACGACGAACACCGACCCGCCGAGCGTCACGATCTTGTTGACGTAGGCCACGCCGCCGTCGGTGTGCTGTTTCATCGACCGCACGATCTGCGGGATGAGCACGGCGGACAGCAGGCCGCCGGCGATGAGCGCGTAGATGTTGTTCGGCAGCTGGTTCGAGATGCCGAAGGCGTTCGCGGCGTCGGAGCCGGTGTTGCCGATCGCGAAGGCGAGGACGAAGGTCTTCGCGAAGCCGAGGATGCGCGACAGCATGGTGCCGGCAGCGAGCATCGCACTGGCACGGCCGAGACTGCGCTCGGCGGCCGGCTCCGCGTCGACGGACGGCTCGGGCTGGGTGGCGCTGATGGTCGGCTCCTCGGGGTCGGCTGTCGGTGCGTCGCGCACCGCGGTCTCGGACTGGAGGAACGGTGCCCGCCCGTCGTGCGGCGATGCGGCGGGCACGGGGTCCCCACCGACCACCGGCTGGACCTCGAGCAGCCGGTTCGGGTCCTCGTCGTCGTCCTCGTCGACGTCGCCGTTCCGGCGACGGCGACGCTTCCGGATGCTCCGGAAGATGCCGAACCCGAAGATCGCGACGAGCGCCACTGCCGCGGCCGCGGTGATCACGGTCTCCCACTGCGCCTGGACGTTCAGCTCCACGGTGGCCGGGGTCGCGATCTTCACCCCAGTCGGACTCGTGAGGGAGAGGGTCAGGTTGACCTTGCCGTTCGCGACCGACTGGACCGGCACCGTCGTGCGGGTGGAGGAGTCCGGCTGGATCTTCACCTCGATGTCGTTCCGCACCACCCGCAGCGCGGAGTTGGATGGCTGCACGGACAACAGCACCGTGACCGGGAAGTCGGAGCGGTTCCGGATGGAGATCGGCAGCGAGGACCGGTCGCCGAGCAGGGTGAGGCTACTCGAGTCGGGGATGCTGATCTGCGAGGTCTTGCCCGCCCAGTTCGCGACCTGGGCGTCCACGGCGGTCGCGAGGCCGTCCGTGTCGGTGCGCCAGGCGTTCGAGGCCATGGCGAGCAGCCGGAGTCGGGCGGGCGCGGTCAGGTCGGTCGGGGTGTCCAGCGCGGACGCGAACCCGGCGAGGTCCTGCTCGCCGTCCACCAGTCGCTGCAGCTGGTCGATGCGGGCGTCGCCGTTCGTCCCGGCGGACAGCGTGAGGGAGCCGGCCGTCGCGGAGGCCGCGGTGGAGAGGTCCGCCGGGGCGACCCAGGCGGTGTCCTCGAGCGCGTCGAGGGCCTGGCTCAGCCGCGCGGAGTTCGTCGGCCAGTCGCGACCGAGGGTCAGCAGGATCGGTGCCTCGGCCGTGCCCGCCCGGGCGGAGGTGGCGAGCGTCGCGGTGAGCTCGGACATGGCCGTCGACCACTCCTGCTGGCTCGACGCGGTCGCCGCGGTGCGGAGCAGGGCGGACATCGACTGGTCGGACACGAGGACGTGCTGCCCGGCGATCTGCTCGGACGCGGCGATCGTCGTGTCCGCGCCGGCCGACGTGTTGCCGCTCGACACGATCGTCGTCCCGGAGCCGGCCTTCGCGAGCGCCGGCAGGTCCGCCGCGGTGACGGTGCCGTCCGACGGCCAGGCGATCCCGTCCATCGAGTAGGGGAAGTCGAGCAGGGAATCGGTGGTGGGCAGCGTCGCGGGTGCCTCGTCGTCCGTCCCGGGGTCGGCGGTGGCGTCGTCGGTCGGTGACGTCGAGGCGGAGGGGTCGGCCGTCGGGCTCTGCGGATCCGACGTCGGGGTCGGGGTGGACGCGCCGGGGAAGTTCTGCTGCTTGATCTCCTGGTCGAGGGAGATCGGCGAGAGGACCCCGTCGGCTCCCGCTTGCCGGAGGCCGGTGACGTCGGCGTCGGCGTACGGGAGCGCGAAGGTCTCGTTCCGGAGCGACTCGAGCCGGTCCAGCCACGCGGTCGCCGACGACGGTGCGTTCTCACCGAGGATCCGGATGGACGCGATGATCCGCGGGTCGATCGCGACGGCGACGTTGTGGTCCTCGGCGGCGTCGAGCTGCTGCGTGAGCGTGCCGTCGACGGCGGTCGCTGAGGCCAGGACGCCGGCCGTCAGGACGCCCTGGTTCGTCGCCGGGACGGTGATGGGCATCGCGACCGAGACGCTCACCGGTGTCTGGTCGGTCTCGGGGTACCAGGTGATCGCGGACCGCGCCACGGCGTAGGTGTCACCCGCCGTGTACTCGGCGGCGATGCGTCGGGCACCGAACGACGAGTACCCGCCGAGGGCGACGTTGCCCGAGACGATCTTCACCGAGCCGAGCGTGACGGATCGGTGTGCAGGGACCGCCGGGACGTCCACGGAGTCCATCGGGGCGCCGAGGTAACCGGTCGTGCTGGTGTCGGCGAGCCAGTCGGAGAGGACGTCGCGCGTGCTCACGGAGCGGAAGATGTCGAGCTCCGCGGTGCCGGCGGGGACGTCCGCGTCGGTGTCGTTCGTGACCGTGACGGAGAGCTCGAGGTCCTCGTCGCGCTGGACGATCCCGCGGTTCGCCGGCGCGATCGTGATCGTCGTCCGGCCCTGCTCGGCCGCAGCGGGGTGTGCGGCGTGCGTCGTGGTCGTGGAGGCCGTCGTGGCGAGTGCACCGTCGGCCGCAGCGGGCGCGACGACGAGGCCGAGCGCGACGAGGGCCGACGCGGCGGCGGCGAGCGTGGTGCGGAAGATCTGCATGCGGGAGGGGCCACGGGGTCGGTTCGGGCCGTCCACGAGTGTATGAGGCCCGACCATGAACGCTCCCGTGCGCGCGCACGTTGTGGAGAACTCAGGCCTGCGATCTGGGAGGATGAGGACCGTCATGCAGTCCGTTGCCCAGGCCGTCGAGCGACTCGACGCACTCGCCGCCACCGAGCCCGTCGCCATCCTCGCTCGGGCCTTCGCCGACGCCGGACACGAACTGGCCCTCGTCGGCGGGCCCGTCCGCGACGCCTTCCTCGGGCGAGCGGTCACCGACCTCGACTTCACCACCGACGCCCGTCCGGACGACATCCTGCGGATCGTCGGACCGATCGCGAGCAACACCTGGGACGTCGGTCGGCAGTTCGGCACCATCGCCGCGCGGGTGGCCGGCGAGCAGGTCGAGATCACCACGTACCGCAGCGACGTGTACGACGGCGAGACCCGCAAGCCCGAGGTCGCGTTCGGCGACACCATCGAGGACGACCTGCTCCGCCGAGACTTCACCGTCAACGCGATGGCGCTCCGGTTGCCCGCGCGGGAGCTCGTCGACGTGCACGGCGGCGTCGAGGACCTCCTCGCCGAGCGCCTGCACACGCCCCAGGCCGCCCGGGTCTCCTTCCGCGACGACCCCCTGCGGATGATGCGCGCCGCCCGGTTCACCGCGCAGCTCGGCTTCACGGTCTCGGACGAGGTGCGCGAGGCCATGACGGACCTGGTCGACTCGATCGACATCGTCTCCGCCGAGCGGGTCCGCGACGAACTGGTCAAGCTCCTGAACACGGACGAACCGGTGGACGGCGTGCGTCTGCTCGTCGACACCGGGTTGGCCGAGCGGTTCCTCCCCGAACTGCCGGCGATGCGGCTCGAGATCGACGAGCACCACCACCACAAGGACGTCTACGAGCACTCCCTCACGGTCCTGACGCAGGCGATCGGCTACGAGGCCGAGCGGCACCCCGGCGACGCCCCCGACACGGTGCTCCGACTCGCAGCGCTCCTGCACGACATCGGGAAGCCCGCGACCCGCAAGCTCGAGCCCGGCGGCGCCGTGAGCTTCCACCACCACGACCTCGTCGGCTCGAAGCTCGCGAAGAAGCGGCTCCGTGCCCTGCGCTTCGACAACGACACCATCGCCGCCGTCAGCCGCCTGATCGAGCTGCACCTCCGCTTCTTCGGCTACACGGACGGCGCGTGGACCGACTCCGCCGTCCGTCGCTACGTCCGGGACGCCGGCGACCAGCTCGAACGCCTGCACGAGCTCACCCGCTCCGACGTCACCACCCGGAACCGCCGCAAGGCCGACCGGCTCGCCTTCGCGTACGACGACCTCGAGGACCGGATCCGGGAACTCTCCGAGCAGGAGAAGCTCGACTCGATCCGTCCCGACCTCTCCGGCGACGACATCATGCGCATCCTCGACATCCCGCCGGGGCGTGCCGTGGGCGAGGCCTACCGCTTCCTCCTCGAGGTGCGGATGGACGAGGGCCCCCTCGGGTCCGACGATGCCGAAGCGCGCCTGCGCGACTGGTGGGCCGCCCGCGACGCGACCGCCTGACGGACGCGATCGGTTCTGCACAGCCGGTGGCGCGCCTCCAGGCCGTCCGCTAAGCTTGCCGGGTTGTCCGCACGCACTCTGCGTGGCAGGACACATGCATCAACCCTCCTGCCCCGAGAACTGCTCGGGGCCGCTGAGACCAGAGGAGGTGGGTTCCGCATGCACCAGTACGAACTGATGGCGATCCTCGACCCCGAGATCGACGAGCGCACCGTCGCTCCCAGCCTGGACAAGTTCCTCGCTGTGATCCGCAACGACGGTGGCACCGTCGACAACGTGGACGTCTGGGGCCGTCGTCGTCTCGCCTACGAGATCGCGAAGAAGTCCGAGGGCATCTACGCCGTCGTGGACTTCACGTCCACCCCCGAGGCCGCCAAGGAGCTGGACCGTCAGCTCGGCCTCTCCGAGGCCGTGCTCCGCACGAAGGTCCTCCGCGCCGAAGAGGGCATCGCGCAGGTCGCCGCCCAGAAGCAGCGCGACGAGGCCCGCGCGGCCCGCAAGGCCGCCAACGCAACCGCGACCGCGAGCGCCGAGTAACCCGTGGCCGGCGAAACCGTCATCACGGTGGTGGGCAACCTCACCGCGGACCCGGAGCTGCGGTACACGCAGAACGGGCTCGCCGTGGCGAACTTCACCATCGCGTCGACTCCTCGCACGTTCGACCGTCAGGCGAACGAGTGGAAGGACGGCGACGCGCTGTTCCTCCGTGCGAGCGTCTGGCGCGAGTTCGCCGAGCACGTGGCGGGCTCGCTGACGAAGGGCTCGCGCGTCATCGCGCAGGGTCGTCTCCGTCAGCGCTCGTACCAGGACCGTGAGGGCCAGCAGCGCACGAGCATCGAGCTCGAGGTCGACGAGATCGGCCCGTCGCTCCGCTACGCGACCGCGCAGATCACCCGTGCTGCGGGTGGCTCCGGCGGCGGTCGTGGCCAGGTCGGTGGCGGCAACGCCCCGGCGGGCAACGGCGGCAACGGCGGCGGCTGGAACAACAACGGCGGCGGTCAGTCGGACGCGCCCTGGTCCCCCCAGGGTGGCCAGCAGGGCGGCAACGCACAGTCGAACGACGTGTGGAGCACCCCGGGCGGCACGTACGACGACGAGACCCCGTTCTGATCCTCCGCGGTTCAACGGACACAACTTCCACTTCTTAAGGACAAACAATGGCTGGAAAGAGCACCGGCGATCGCCGGAAGCCTCGCGGTAAGGGCGGCAAGAACGCCGCTCCCGCGAAGTCGATCAAGGTCGGCGTCATCGACTACAAGGACGTCGCGACCCTTCGAAAGTTCATCTCGGAGCGTGGCAAGATCCGCGCCCGTCGCATCACCGGCGTCTCCGTCCAGGAGCAGCGCCTCATCGCCCGTGCCGTGAAGAACGCCCGTGAGATGGCGCTCCTCCCCTACGCCGGCTCCGGCCGCTGATCGGAGGTCGACACATGTCGAAGCTCATCCTCACCCACGAGGTCTCCGGCCTCGGTTCCGCCGGTGACGTCGTCGACGTCAAGAACGGCTACGCCCGCAACTACCTGATCCCGCAGGGCTTCGCTGTCGCGTGGTCCAAGGGCGGCGAGAAGCAGGTCGAGTCGATCCGTGCGGCACGTGCCGCACGCGAGCTCGCCACCATCGAAGAGGCACAGGACCTCAAGATGAAGCTCGAGAACGCGACCATCAAGCTGACCGTCAAGGCCGGCAAGGACGGTCGTCTGTTCGGCTCCGTCCGTCCGGGCGACGTCGCTGACGCCGTCCAGGCGCAGGGCGTCGGCTCGCTCGACAAGCGCAAGGTCGAGGTCCCCGCGACCATCAAGACCGTCGGTGACCACGAGGCCACCGTGCGTCTGCGCGAGGACATCACTGCCGTGATCTCGCTCCAGGTCGTCGCCGCCAAGTAACACTGGCTGCGGTCTTCCGCTCACGACGGGCGGGTCTCCTCCGGGAGGCCCGCCCGTCGTCGCGTTCCGGGGTCGTCGGTGGCGGTTCCGACCCAGGAGGCGCGGCTCGTCCCGCGCTGACCGGTTACTTCTCAGACAGGGTCGCGCTTGCTGGGAACGGCTTGGGAAAGTTGTCCTCAGGTTTCCGTTTGTCAACTGTTTTTACACAGGCGAAACGGTCGGATCGGCAACCTTCAATGCGTACTTGAACCCCACTTCTCCACACATGGTGTGGAACACGAAACCCCAGGTCAAGCGGTCGAAAGTGTGTTCCCCAGCGCACTTGTCCACACCCCTGTCCACAGTTGTCCACACAGCATCCCGGCGTGTTCCGCAGGCTCTCCACAGAGTTATCCACAGGGCCGTTTGCTGGGGATAACTCTGTCCCCGTAGCTTGGCCCAGCGACTCGGCGATGTCGGTCGCCCGGGGTAGAACAGGGACGTTCGGTTCGTGACGG
Source organism: Curtobacterium sp. 320 (assembly GCF_031455235.1). Classification (NCBI taxonomy): domain Bacteria; kingdom Bacillati; phylum Actinomycetota; class Actinomycetes; order Micrococcales; family Microbacteriaceae; genus Curtobacterium; species Curtobacterium sp. 320. Next base: position 191,227 of record NZ_JAVDSI010000006.1, read on the forward strand.
CCGCCGTCGGGCGGACCCGTCGTAGCCACTGGACGAGCCGCCACTGAACAAAGAGGAGCAAGTGTGTCGATCGCGCATCTCGAACCCGCGCCGCAGGACTACGCGGATCGTGGTGGCGCGGAACGCACTCCCCCGCACGACATGCTCGCCGAGCAGTCGACGATCGGCGGCATGCTCCTGTCGAAGGACGCCGTGGCCGACGTCATCGAGACCGCTCGTGGCGTGGACTTCTACATCCCCAAGCATGAGGTCATCTTCGACGCGATCCTGTCCCTCTACTCGCACGGTGAGCCGACCGACGTCATCGCCGTCACCGACGAGCTGACGAAGACCGGCCTGCTGTCCCGCGCCGGCGGCGCCGAGTACCTGCACAGCGTGACGAGCATGGTGCCCACCGCGGCGAACGCCGGGTACTACGCGGCGATCGTGGCGGAGAAGGCCGTGCTGCGCCGCCTGGTCGACGCGGGTACCCGCATCGTGCAGATGGGCTACGCGTCCGAGGGTGAGGTCACCGACCTCGTCAACAGCGCCCAGGCCGAGGTCTACAACGTCGCCGGTGGTGTCCAGACCGAGGACTACGTCCCCCTCACTGACGCCATCTCCGCCGCCCTCGACGAGATCGAGGCCGCGAAGGGGCGCGACGGGCAGATGACCGGCGTCCCGACCGGGTTCGCCCAGCTCGACGGTCTCACCAACGGCTTCCACCCCGGGCAGCTCATCATCATCGCCGCCCGACCGGCCCTCGGGAAGTCGACGCTCGCGCTCGACCTCTGCCGCGCGGCCGCCATCAAGCACAACGAGACCGCCGCGTTCTTCTCGCTCGAGATGGGTCGCGCCGAGATCGCGATGCGTCTGCTCTCCGCCGAGTCCAGCGTGCCGCTGCAGAACATGCGCAAGGGCACCGTCGACTCTCGCGACTGGACGACCATCGCGCAGACCCGTGGGCGGATCAACGACGCCCCGTTCTTCATCGACGACTCCCCCAACATGACGCTCGTCGAGATCCGGGCGAAGTGCCGGCGCCTCAAGCAGCAGCACAACCTCCGCATGGTCGTCATCGACTACCTGCAGCTCATGACCTCCGGCAAGAAGGTCGAGTCCCGCCAGCAAGAGGTCTCCGAGTTCTCGCGTGCGCTGAAGCTCATGGCGAAGGAGCTCCAGGTCCCCGTCGTCGCACTGTCGCAGCTGAACCGAGGTCCCGAGCAGCGTGCCGACAAGAAGCCCCAGATCTCCGACCTGCGTGAGTCCGGGTCGATCGAGCAGGACGCCGACATGGTCATCCTGCTGCACCGTGAGTCGGCGTACGAGAAGGACAACCCGCGGCAGGGTGAGGCGGACCTCATCGTGGCGAAGCACCGCAACGGGCCGACGGACACGATTACGGTGGCGTTCCACGGGATGTTCTCGAGGTTCGTGGACATGCCGCAGTAGGCGGTTGTTGTCGTTCGCCAGCTAACTTGTCCGGCTGCGAGTCAACGTGTCTGAAACACGGATATCGACCAGGAGTCGACTCAGTGTTCGTGCGTCGTGAGGCGGCCGTATGGCGTGCGTGAACTGAGATAGTTCGCGGACCACCTATGTGAGACGGGTTCACCCCGGAGTAGGGCGGTAGGAGCCCGGGCAGTCGGCAAGCACTCGGGGTCCACTGGAGGACCGGTATACGGACACCGGGACCGAGGCGCCTCGAACGGACGATCACTTCGCGCGCATTGCTGATCGACGGCGGCAGCTATCGGGCAAGCTGGTGCGCATGAGTAGACCAAGGCAGGGCTCCAGGCTCACGTTCGCACTACATGCGGCCCTGGTTGTGCTCATCGGAGGCGCGGTCACGGTATTCCTCTTTGGTCTCGCAGATACGGATCGGTTTTCCTGGCTTGCCCCGTCTGCAACGGCTGTAGCTGCGTCAGTGGCTGCACTTACCGCGCTCCGTCTCAACGAATCGGCGGACGAGAGGCGCGCGGCGGCACTCGCCGCAAGTCAGCAAGATCGGCGAATCCAACAGCGTGATCGCTACGAGAAGTTGGTTCAGCAGCTCCTCACTCAGTTTCAACGTGCCGCGCCGGACGAGTCGGCCCGTCGCGCGGAACTCGCAGTGTGGGGATCCAGCGAACTCGTGGACGCGATGAATAGGTGGTACGAGTACGTCAGGCTGGTGCTCGCAAGCGGCGGAACTGTACCGCCCGACAAGATGAAAGAGATTCAGCAGCTAGTGGCGGATATCGCTCTCCTGGCGAGAGCCCTTTCCGGCATCGACCTTGACGGAACGGCGCCCTCGCGGAATGACATGGGAAGACTGCTTTTTGACGACTGGGTCCAGTGATATCGCGGCGAAGGCAGCTCCGATGAAGCGTCTGATGGCCGAGAGCTTGCCGGACGAACTACCTTGGGTTCAGCGCGCGGTGGGCGCGCCGAGCCTCAGGCCCGGGGCTTGGTGTTCATCCGCTCTTTGCATCCGTCGTGACTCCGGCTGCGATGTTCAGCAGGCTCGTCGCATCTCGGGGTGGAGTCGAAGGAGCATGTCTCATTCTCCTGCTGACCACGCATGATGCGCGCGGAGGTTTGTCTCTGAAGAGCGAAAGTCTCGCCAGCCGATCAGCTACGGGGGAAATTCCGCCCGCTGCGTCCAGGTTGCGGCAGGACTCCGCCGAGCGCCTAAAGATGGGTAGGGAAGGTGCCAGCGATACGCCACCGGTCATTTTCATCGTCGACGGCGAGTTCGCAGCTTTTGAGTCGGCCGATCAGCTGGCGTCGGGCCGAGATGTCATCCTCGAGCCAGACGTAGTTCAGTCCGTCAATATCGCTGAGGGGTCGGACGTCGCCAACTCGGACGAGGATCACCTTGGACTGGTTCAACGCCATCGCCCAGCCAGCCTCGAAGACAACATTCTGCCGCGCTTGCCCCGTTGGGGTCGCTTCTCGAGGGTCATCGCGGGCAGCGTTGTAAAAGTCGCTCTTGACTTGGCCGAGGTCATCTGGCGTCATCAAAACGACAACGGCGTCGGAGATCTCGATTCCGGCACGAACGACGTCGAGGGTGTGCGGGGTGCCGCCGCCAGCATGCCGGGCGGCGTCGTCCCAGGTCACCACTTTCAGGTCGAGGGCAAGGAGCAGCGCTACGAGGGCATCGTGTGCCGCTGTGTCGCGGCCGCGAACGATGAAAACGTGCCGCCTCGGCGCCGGCGCGGCAGTGGATGGCGCGGGCTTCGGTGCCGTTGTGCCCGGCCGCGCGAACTGTCGCGGAGTCTTCGAGGACGAGGCGGGGGTCGCGGTTGGTTGAGGCGATACTGCTCCGTTGCGGGCGAGATCTGCGTCGAAGCTGGCGTAGAGGTCGCTGGCTGCGATACTTCCGCGCTGGAAGGCGGGACCAAGGCCGACGCCGGGGCGGCCGATGTACTCGATTAGTTCCCGCAGCGATTTCCCGCCCTCCCGACCGTTCAGAGTTCGGGCGAGGTGAATGCCCTTGCGCAGCTTGTTTGTCTCGGTGGGCATTGGGTCGACCTCGTATCGCAGGAAGAGTGCGTCGATGTCTTTATGGGTGCCCTGGTGGTCGAGAAGCTGCGCGAGCGACTGTTGTGTGGCGCCACTGAACGCGGCCATGCGTTACTCCTTAACCCGGCAGATCGCCGGTGGTGCTCGAGAGTCGGTATCCACCGACCCGCGGCATACGTGATCCGTCAGCGAGGGCAGTTGCGGACGTCATGCCCCTGGAACCCACAGTTGCGACAGGTGGAAGCGTTGAACGGCACCGGGCAGGTGCGTCGGTCGTGTCCGAGCTGTCCGCAGTGGCTGCAGGTTCGGGTCCCGGAGGCGCTCATCGTCGGCTGCCCGTCGTAGTTGCAGGACGCGGGGACTGGCTCACGAAAGGGGCTTGCTGCTCGCTGTGAATCTTACTCATAGTCCACAACGTCTCAGTAGCGCCACAAGTCGAGTAGCCCCAAAGCGGGGGGCATCACTGCTGAGCCATCGGAGAATGTCGGGCAGACCATCCCCTGACGACGCCCTGCCGGCATCGCTCGCTTTGAACGCCAGCGCCGCGGCTCGGGCGGCCGCGTCCGCTGCCGTTCACACAGAGTAGCTGCGCGAAGTCATCCCCTGGCTTGAGGCATGGAAAGCCACCCTGCACTCACCCCAGGCGATCTCTGGAAGAGAAGACCGGTAGCCGATCGTGCCTCACACGCTTGTCCATGGCTCCGGATAAGGTTTCCTCACCAACCCGAAGGAGTCATCGTGGCAAGCCCGCTGAAGTCGTACACGCGGCACAAGACATTCATCTCCTACCATCACGCGGACGAGGCAGAGGTGAAGGCCTTCATCGACCGCTTCGACCACGACCACGACGTCCTGATCTCGCGCGGGATCGGTGCATCGATGGCCGGAGATGTCATCAACAGCACCAACGCGGACTACATCAAGCAGCGCATTCGTCAGCTGTACCTCCGAGACAGCTCGGTGACGCTAGTCATGGTCGGCGCTGAGACCTGGGGGCGACGATTCGTGGACTGGGAGGTCGCGGCCTCACTGCGGAACACTGCCACGTCGAACCGCAATGGCCTTCTTGCGATCACGCTGCCGTCGGTTGCGAACGAGTCCAGCCGTCAGCTTCCCGCTCGGGTGGATGACAACGTAGACGGAACGAATGGTTACGCGCGTTGGATGAAGTACCCGACGACCACGTTGGACCTGGGGCAGATGATTGACGCCGCTTACACCCGGCGGACGACGCACGCCGTGGTCGTAGACAACAGCCGCCCACTCCGCCAGCGCAATGCCAGCTGATTCGCTAAGGCTGGATGACGCGGAGCTACCCGGCTTCTTTCACGCGGCCGACACGGCATCTCTTCGCGGGCAGCGAACCGCGCTCTGGGGCAACCGTATTCGGTCAGCGGGTGCGGTTGCTGCCGCGATCGGCGGCGCGTTCACCCTGGTTGTCGGGGAGTTCGACCTCTGGGCACTTGTGACCCTCTTCGGGTTCATTACTGCGATTGGCGCAGAACTCGTCCTCGGTGTGCGGCCACCGGAGCGCAAGTGGTATTTGGCGCGAGCGGGCGCCGAGTCAGTGAAGACGTTGAGCTGGCGCTACGCGGTATGTGCTGATCCCTTCTTCGTCGACCTCCCCCCGGGTGACGCGGAAAACCTCTTCCGCAAGCGGGTCGGACAGGTTGCTCGCCAAGTCTCGGAAGCAGTCGCTCCCCCACAAGGCGACGGAGCTGCCCCGAGTGAGGCCATGGAAGCCCTTCGTGCGGCAACCACAGCGCAGCAACGCGAGGTGTACTTGCGTGATCGAACCAGGGCACAGCGAGACTGGTACAGCCGCAAGGCGACGTCCAACGCACGAGCGTCCTTCGCCTGGCGTGCAACGCTCGTCGGCGCAGAGCTTGTCGCCATCGCACTCGCGGCGCTCCGGTTTGCCGGTCTCTGGGACATCGACCTCGCTGGTGTCTTGGCAGCGTTCATTGGAGCCGGCGCGGCGTGGCTTGCGCTGAAACAGCACACCACCCTCGAATCCGCCTATTCGCTCACTGCGTCCGAACTGCAGAAGCAAGATGCGACACTCACGTCTGCCACGGAAAGAGAATGGGCAGCAGTCGTGGCCGATGCGGAAGAAGCGATCAGTCGCGAGCACACGATGTGGCTCGCCTCTCGAAGCGACGTCAACGAACAGATTGGCAAGTAGGCGCTCAGCACGGGTCCGGTGAGGGATCGGCTATCGGTACTGCTCGGAGACCAAAATCGAAAGGGATCGGGTTGGGCGTCTCCGTGGTGAGACGGAATCCGATCTCGCGGTAAAGCCCGCCAACGCATCTTCCAGTGAGGTCCCCGACAGGGCAGGGTCGACGCTCGCCCGGGGCGCGACGGACGGCGACTCTCGCGATGCGATGACGGCGGTACATTCTGCTCAGCAGACCATCGTTGAGAGGAGACCCTGATGAACGCGCGACTCCGGGGCGTCGGCCCGCGATTGAGCGCGCGGCTCTGCCAGCTCGGGGCCTACTGGTCATTCGGAATCGCGATGGTCTTCCTTGCGCTCTTCCTGCTCGGACTGGGTATCGCCCGCTTGGCCGGCGCGGATCTGGAATCCGACCGATCGACCGTCGGACCGTTCCTCATTAGATTGCCTCAGGTGACGATCGCGGCGATGCTCGTCCTGGCAGTCTGCACGGCGGCGGTCCATCCAGCGCTTGCGCGAGAACAGGCGCTCGGGTACACGACCTTGCCGTTCAGCGACCTGCCGCTCGAGGTTCGCGATTGGCGCAGTGGCGCGCTTCTCCGAGACGCGTCGGCCGATCCCTTGCGACGGCGGGCCGATCTCCGAGCCCGCCTGCGGAGAGTGCGAACTTCCGGTCTCCCGGCCACGCACGGACGCCGAGGGCCAGCAAGCCCCCTCCGGTCGCACGCGGCGCTTGGTTCGGACGAATCGGAAGCGACGCGGTGACGAACGAGCACGACGAACTCGAACGCCTCCGCCGGGGCATCGCGCTGGTCCTCGCTGCGATCGGACTGGCTGCCGCGGTCGCAGCTGTGCTCGGCTTCCCGCTCCTCTTCGTCGTCGGCCGGGGACCCTCGAACGTAGGCCGGTTCGCGGGCATCTTCCGGAGTGAGGTGTCGGCCTGGCTGCACCATGACGGCTGGGCCTTGTCGGGAGCGGCCTGGTTCTACATCGCTCTCGCACTCGCGGCATTCGCGAGCGCCGCGCTCGTCGCCGGCCTGATCCGGGCGCGCGGCGCGCGGGCGCTCGCTCTCATCAGCGGACCCGCGGTCCTCGTCCTCATGCTCGGCCCGCTCCTGCAATACGTCGTTGGCGACGGCTGGAGCAACTACAGCGACGTCGGCGATGACTTCTTGCCGCACAGCCCTGTCTTCGCTGTCGTACTCCTCACGCTCTGGTGCCTCGCCCTCGCCCCGAAGCTAGCCCGGGAGCACCGTCGCCCGCGGAAGGTGGGCACGCCGGAAGGAACAAGCCGCGGAGTTCGCGGGGCGGGACGGCACCGGATGTGACCGGTGGACGATCGGCTACCGAAACGGATTCAATGGCGGCTGTTGCGCGCTCAACACGAGGTGCACTGCCTGTCGCGCTTCGTCAGGAACAAGCCGTTCCTCGTCGAGTGACGTTGCGGCGATCCAGCTCGGGTCATACTCGTTATCTGCCGACGCACGGCGCAGCTCAGGCCCTCCGAGCGACACCTCCGCGGAGGTCACTCGCACCGCAAAGTAGGCGGCGGGCACGTCGCGGTCCACGGGAACGTCGAGCAGATCGCCCACGTCGCCTTCGAGCCCGGTCTCTTCGAGGAGTTCACGGAAGCAGGCCTCGCGCAGGTTCTCGCCCTCTTCGACGCCGCCTCCGGGGAGCACGCAGTAGCTCCGACCGTCCTTGCGTCTCTTGATCACCAGCACCTGCTCATCGAGCACGACGACTGCGGCTGACCGAATACGCATGATCTCAGTTCACCATCCACCGCCTCGATCCGGCAGGCGTCACGACGTCCGATCGGCCTCTGAGCGCTGGTAGCGTCCAGAGATGGCGCAAGCGATCGGGGGTTCGGCTCGCTCGAAGGTCCGCGAGCTGCTCGCGATCCCGGCGCCGGAGTCGATCCACCCGACGGCGGACCGCCGTTCGCTGCTCCGCCACGAGGGGTCGGTCCGGAGCGAGCGCATCGAACTCGACACCCTCGACGGCGACACGATCCCGTGCCTCCTCCTCACGCCGGACGATCCCGCCGGCGTGGACGTCATCGCCGTTCACCAACACGCGGGGGCGTTCACTGTCGGCAAGAGCGAGCCGGCGGGGCTGACGGGCGACCCGGCACTCGCCTACGGTGCAGCGCTCGCGAGTGCCGGAGCGCGAGTGATCCTGCCGGACCTCGTCGGATTCGAGGAGCGACGACGCGACTGGACCGACGACCCCGCCGCGGACGAACGGCTCGACGCATTGTTCCGGGTGTCGAACGGCAGCAGTCTGCAGGCGAAGCACACGCGCGACATCGCCACGGTGACGAGCTGGATGCAGGACACGGGTGCGGTCGGCACCGAGCTCGGGATCATCGGGCACTCGCTCGGCGGTCAGGTCGCGCTGTTCTCCCTCGCTGTTGACCCCCGCCTGACGCGGGGCGTCGTGAGCTGCGGGATCGGGACGCTGGCGTCATTCGAGTCGGAACGCATTCGCCACAATCCCGCGTGGTTCGTCCCGGGGCTCACCGCGGCCGGCGACGTTCCGCTGGTCGCCTCAGCCGTGGATCAGCCCGTCTTCGTCGCCGCCGGACGTGACGATCGCCTCTTCCCGCTCCACGGCGTGCAGCAGGTCCTCGAAGCGTTCCGCCCAGGCATCCTGACCACCGAGGTGTTCAACGGCGGACACGCGATGCCGGCACACGTCCTGGACGCAGCCGTCCGGCATCTGCTCCGAGAGCGGGTCGCCGACTGACCTGCTCGCACCGTCCGGCCGCTGATCGACCGGCCCTCCGTCACGCCCCCACCTGCACGACCCCGATCGCGGACAGCACGAACGCCACGATCGCCGCGCTCGACCGGAGGACGTCGATCCGTTCCCACCGCACCACGACCCGCTTCCAGTCCGCCGGCGGGTCGAGCGGATCCCAGTCGTTGACCCCGATGTTAATCGGGACCGTACCGAGGAACGACGCGAGGACGAACACCCCGAGCGCCACTGCGGCTGCCACTCGCCACCTGAGACTGTCGCCCGCGCCGGCGACGACCAGGACGGCGAGGGTGGCGAGCACTGCCGGCACCATCAGCATCGGCACGGCGACCTTGAGCGACTTGACGAGCGCGATCCGCGTGCGGAGGTGGGCATCGTCCGGCAGGGAGGCCATCGCGGGTTGGACGCCCCACCGCACGATGAACTCCTCACCGGCGAGGAGACCGACGAGGACGAGCTGCACGACCAGGACCACGTTCATGGACCACAGCCTCGTCCGAGCCACTCACACCACGCTGACGTGGCGCTCACACAGGTTCGACAGAACCGTCACCGGTGCCTGGGAGCCGCGACGGCGCGCATTCGACCACGAAACGGAACAGGAGCGGCCCCGCTGCCTGCGGGGTCGCTCCTGTTGACCGTGGCTCTTACGACTGCGCGACGCAGACCTGCTTGACGCTCGTGACGTGGCCCGTCGAAGCGCCGATCTGGAACGTGTACGTGTGGTACCCGGAGTTGTAGCTGTACGAACCGCTCTTCGTGACCACGCGGATCAGGTTCGTTCCGGCCGAATTGCGGTCTGGTGAACCGAAGATGTGGACTTCACCCGTGCTCGTCCAGTTCAACTGGGCGGTCTTGTTCCCGCACCCGATGGTCAGGAGTGACCCGATCTTCTCGGCGTGTGCCGGACCTCCGGTGAACAGGGTGGCGGTGACGAAGGCCACGGCGACCAGCAGGAGAGCGCCGAATCGCTTTCGACCGGTAAAGGTCGACGTCGTTTCTCGGGAGATTTGGCTGGTGATGTTCATGTTGCCTCGTTCACTTCCGCTCGGGGATTCCCCGAAATGCCTTCGGGATCCCGTTCGGACGCTAACACCGGCGAGATGCGGTCAACAGTCCGCTGTTCTGTGGACTGCAATTCCCGGAGCATTGCGTATAGGGTCTCCGCCACAGCCGCAGCAGTGTTCCTCGGGCACGCTGGAGCGGCACCGCTGACGATCGGGGGGACCGTGCAACAGTGCTGTGACCAGTGCCGACTGCCCATCCAGGGTGAGCCGGTCCGGACGGCTACGCGGACGCTGTGCGACGCGTGCGGGACGACCTTCCTCGGGCTAGCTGCCGGAACGATGGCCGGCAACGGCGACGTCGGGCAGTCGATCGCGACGGCCGGCTGGTTCGAGCGACTGCGCCGCCGGAAGCGGGACTGAGCACCGCGACCGAGGTCAGCGGACCGCTGCGAGCACCGCCGCCTCCTCGGCCGCCCCGAGCCCGGCCCGCCGCGGCCGCTCCACCCCACGCGCCCGCTCGTCGTCGAGCACCCCGGCGAGGGTCTCCGCCAGCGGACGACTCCGACCCCCGGCATTGCGGAACGCCCGCGCAGACCGGTGCATCAGCGCCGCATCGGAGTGCGGAAGCCACAGCGGCAGCGACCTCGGCCCCGCCCAGTACTGCACGTCGTGGGCGAGCAACACGTCGTCCTCGACCTCGACGAGCTCGCCGTCGAACCCCGTGGCCTCGACGGCCAGGCGGAAGAAGTCCCGCATCGGCACGACCTCGCCGACGGCGTTCACGACCCCGGTGTGACCCGTCCGCCAAGCACGTCCGACCCACGCGGCCAGGTCCGCGACGTCGATGACCTGCACGGAGCGCCCTTCCGACGTGGGGACCAGCACCGGCCCGGGTCGACTGAGTCGGGCGGGCCAGTACCCGAACCGGTCGCTCGGGTCGCCCGGGCCGACGATGAGGCCGGGTCGGGCGACCAGGAGCCGCGATCCGAGTCGGTCGGCGCTGCTCCGCTCGGCGGCGACCTTGGCGTCCGCGTACTGCGTCAGGTCGACGGGTTCGACGACCTCGGCGGTCTCGTCCGCGCCCGGTTCGTCGTTCCGGGCGTAGACGGACACGGTGGACACGAGCGTCCAGTGCGCGGCGGAGTCTGCTATCGCGTCGAGCGCGGGACGGACGAGCTCCGGGTCGGACGAGAGCTCGACCACCTCGTCCCACGCGCCACGCACGGGTTCGTACGCGCCCTCCGCGCGACGATCGGTGCGGACGAGTCGGGCGCCGTCCGGGACGTCACCCGTCGCACCGCGTGCGAGGCAGGTGACCTCGACGCCGTCCTCGAGGAGGTCCCGGACGATCGCACGTCCGAGCCATCCGGTCCCACCCAGCACCAGTGCCCGCATGGACCCATTCAACCGTGGTCGACCCCGAGCGTCCGGCTCGTCCACCCCGCCAGCGCGGCGGTCGCCGTCCTGGAGATCGTGGCGTCGGGGAGCATGCTCGTGAAGCCGTGGAAGGCTCCTGGCCACACGTGCAGCTCGGCGTCGACGCCCGCCGCCCAGAGTCCACTCGCGAAGGCCACGGTCTCGTCGCGGAAGACCTCGGCGCTGCCGCAGTCGATGTAGGTGCGCGGGAGTCTGGCGAGGTCCGTCGCCCGCGCGGGAGCGGCGTACACGGACACGTCGTCGGTGGCGCGTCGGCTGCCGAGGTAGGCGTCCCAGCCGAACCGGGTCAGCTGGCGGTCGGCGACGCCGACACCGTCGATCTGCACGGTGGAGACGGTCTCGTCGCGGTCGTCGAGCATCGGCGACACGAGGATCTGGGCCAGCAGCGACGGCCCGCGTCGGTCGCGGGCGAGCAGGGCCGTGCCGGCTGCGAGGCCACCCCCGGCGCTCTGCCCGGCGATGACGATGCGGTCCGGGTCGATGCCGAGCTCCTCGGCGTGCTCGGACACCCACACGAGCCCGGCGTAGCAGTCCTCGACCGGGTACGGGTCCGGGTACTCGGGCGCGAGGCGGTAGTCCACGCTGACGAGCACGACGTCGTGGACCAGCAGCCACTCGTCGTAGGAGTCGAGGTTCCCGAGGTGGTGGCCGAACACCATGCCGCCTCCGTGGATCGTGTAGACCCCCGTGGTCGCTCCGGTGCGACCGATGCGCTGGATCACCGCGAGGTCGATCGGGTCGCCCCGGTGACCGGGGACGGTGATGCGTCGACGCTCGTACCCGCGGGCGTGCAGCCGTGCATCGAGTTCGGCCTCGGTGACGTCGAGCTGCCGCATGTGCGGCAACACCTCCGGCGTGATGGTGACGGGACCGCGCGCTGCGAGGGCGTCGAGGAACGGCACGAGTTCGGGGTTGAACGGCGGGCGGGTGGTGACTTCGGACACGGGTGCACTCCTTCGATGAAGAAGTGGCGACCCCCGTGAGCCGCGTGTGAGTACCCGGCAGCCGATGGGGCGCGGGCCTTTTCCCTCTGCGCCCGACGATAGCGCATCCCCGACGGGCGCCCACCCACGCCGATCAGGTCGGTCGGTGCTGCTCCGCGTACCGACGCGCACGACCGATCCGCCGTACCGAGAGCGGGATCGCCCAGGCGAGCACGACGACCATCGCGACCAGGAAGACGACGGGCAGCAGCCCCAGGTCGCCTCGGACCGCGGACGACACGAACTGGAACGCGATGGCGACGTACAGCAGGCCCGTGAACACCAGCTGGAACTGCAGGGCCAGGGGGACGATCCGGGCGTACCGGACCGCTCCGGCGCGGTCGGCCTCGTCGAGCGGGAGCTCCTTGCCCCGCAGCACCACCTTCGCGTACCGCTGCAGGCGGCCGAGGTCCCGCCCACCGCTGTCGCGGAGCGCGCGGTTCAGCGGGAGCGCCACGACGATCGCGGCCATCGCCGTCGCGGTGAAGGTCAGCTGGCCGCCGAGCAGCACGACCTGGAGGAGCGCGCCGCCCCGGTCCGAGAAGGCCGCAAGGAGCGTCACCCCGATCGTGCAGACCACCGCAGCGATGACGAAGGTCGTCGCGATCGAGCGGATCGCGCGTCGGACCAGCCCGACGCCGGGGACGTCGTCGCTCAGGTCGCTGATGGGCGCCTCGGTGCTGCGGAACAGCGCACCGAGCGGGCGGGCGACGGCGAGGAGCACCCCGGCCCCGACGACGAGCAGCACCGGCACCCAGAGGGGCGCCTGCGCCGACAGAGCCGCCAGCACGAAGACCACGGCGGCCACGACGTCGACGGCGGCGACGACCGCCGAGACCCGGAACAGGGAGCGCTGGCTCTCGGGGGACGAGCGGTGGTCGTAGTAGCCGGCCAAGGCCCCGACGAGGACCGGTCCCATGACGACGAGCGGCGTGCAGACGGCCGCGGCGACGAGCCAGCCGTGCGCCGCGCTCCCGAGCTCGAGCGCCACGAGCAGCCCGCCGCCGAGGGACAGCGCCGTCGCGACGACGATCGTGGCGATGTACAGCAGGACCCGGATCACACCGTCGCCTCGGTCCCCCGGATCCGCCCGACGACGACGTCGACGATCCCCGCGAGCAACGCCGCCGCGACGAACCCGAGCGCCACGCCCAGTCCGAGCGGCAACCCCTGCGCGTAGTCGCCCTTCGAGCTCGCGAGCGCCGAGTAGAACACGCTGCCGACGGCGGCGATCCCGATCGCGGACCCGACGCGCGCACCGACCTGGATGAGCCCACCGGCCGAGCCGCCCTGCTCCACCGGCACCTCGGACAGCGTGAGCGTCTGGTTCGGCGAGATCGTCAGTCCGGAGCCGACACCGGCGACGAGGAGCGGCACGACGAGCCACCACCCGAGGTCGGACCGGTAGTGGTTCGCGACGACCCAGATCACCCCACCGAGGCCGATCAGGACCAGCACGGTCCCGACGACGATGAGCTGTCGGCCGAACCGCGAGACGACGCGACCGCCGATGGTCGACGCGACCCCGGACCCGATCGCGAACGGCACGGACGACAGGCCGGCGAGCAGTGCGGAGTACCCGAGGCCGGACTGCAGGGCCAGCGTCAGGACGAAGAACAGCGGCGTGAACCCGGCGAAGTACAGGGTCGCGAGGCCGACACCGAGCGAGAACGACCGGCGGCGGAACAGCCCGAGGTCGATGACGGGCTCCTTCGACCGCGCGTACCGCCGTTCCCACAGCACGAAGAGTGCGCCGAGCACGACGGCGGCGACCACGAGCCACCACTTCGCCGTGCCCTTCCACTCCTGCGACTGCACGAACGGCAGCAGCAGGGCGACCACCGCGGCGCCGAGCAGGACGATCCCGACCGGGTCGAAGTCGTGCTTCCGGCCGCGTTCCACCCGGCTCGCCGCCGGCAGGTAGCGGAAGGCCAGGAGGATCGTGACGAGTCCCACGGGCAGGTTCACGAAGAAGACGAACCGCCAGCCGTTCTCGGTGCCGAAGGCCGTGATGAGCAGACCACCGACGAGGGGGCCGATCGCGGTGGCGATGCCGACCGTGGCGCCGAACAGCCCGAAGGCGGTACCGCGCTCCTTCCCGCGGAACAGCTGCTGGATGAGCGCCGTCACCTGGGGTGTGAGCAGACCACCGGCGAGGCCCTGCACCAGCCGCGCGACGACCAGGACGATCCCGTTCGGGGCGAAGCCGCAGAGCGCGCTCGCGAGGGTGAACAGGCCGACCCCGATGACGAACATGCGCCGGCGGCCGGAGGCGTCGCCCAGTCGACCGCCGGGGACGAGCAGGAGCCCGAACGACAGTGCGTAGCCGGACAGGATCCACTGCACGGCCTCCGGGGTGGCCCCGGGGAGTCCGGACGAGATCGACTGCAGCGCGACGTTGACGATCGACACGTCGAGCAGGACGATGCCGCCGCCGAGCAGACAGATGACGAGGGCCTTCCACCGGTTCGGGTCCGGCTGGTCGCCGGATCCGGCGTCGGAGTGCTCGGATCGCTCGGGGGGCGCGGCGGTGGCCGCGTGGTGCGCATCGTGGTGCGCGACGGTGGGAGCCGCGTCGGGCTCGGCGGGGAGTCGGTGTTCGGGTGCCATGACGCTCTCACGCTAGGCCGCAGCGGAGGCGCTGGTCCGGCGAGCACGGATCTTGTCCACACCTTCAGGAGGCGCGGTGCGGGTCCGGTACGCCGGCTGGCAGCATGGCCTGGTGACGACCGATCCGGACCCCGCCCTCGTCCCCGAGCTCCTCGTCACCGACGTGGACGCGAGCATCGCCTTCTGGTCCGGCCTGTGCGGGTTCACCGTGGCCTACGCGCGTCCCGAGGAACGGTTCGCCTACCTGACGCTCGGGTCGGCGCACGTCATGCTCGAGCAGGCCGGGGTCGGTCGGAACTGGCTCACCGGGCCGCTCGATCGACCACTCGGCCGCGGGATCAACCTGCAGATCGGTGTCCCGGACGCGGACGTCGTCGCGGCGTCGCTCCGTGCCGGCGGTGTCGAGCTCTTCATGCCGCCGGAGACGCGCTGGTACCGCGTGGGCGACGAGGAAGCCGGGGTGCGCCAGTTCCTGGTCACCGATCCCGACGGCTACCTGCTGCGCTTCCAGTCGTCCACGGGGCGTCGACCGGTCGCGCCGTAGCGCGACTCACGCGTCGTCGCGCAGCGACCGCACCATGCTCCGCAGTGCTCGGAGCGCCGCGCCCTGCTCGTCGGCCGACATCCCGCTGAGCATCCGGACCTCGACCCCGCGGACGGCTGCCGAGGCCTCGGCGAGACGCTCCCGCCCGAGCGGGGTGAGCTGGACCGGCAGCGCCTTGCCCACCGGTGCCTCCGACGCGCGCGACACCGAGCCGTCCCGTTCGAGCGCCTGCAGCAGGACGTTCATCGACTGTCGTGTCACGAACGCCCCGCGAGCGAGGTCGGAGTTCGACGACCCCGGGCGCTGCGCGAGCAGCTCGAGGCACGAGTAGTGCGTGACGGTCATGCCGAGCGGGCGCAGGACCGACTCCATCGCGGTGCGGAGCGCGCTCGCGGCCTCCTTGAGCAGGTACCCGAGGGACGTGTCCAGGTCGATACCGTGTCCGTCTTGACGCATGTCAGTAGTCTGACATAGGTTCTTCTGTGTCAGATAACTGACACCAACGAAGGAGACCCCATGCCCGTCACCGGCCCCGACTTCATCTCGCTGCAGACCCGCGACCTCGACGCGTCGCAGGCGTTCTACGAGCAGTACCTCGGCCTCGTCCGGTCGCAGGCGGGTCCGCCGCACGCGGTGGTCTTCGAGACCACGCCGATCGCGTTCGCCCTGCGCGACCTCGTGCCCGGCACCGACCTCGACGCCGTGGCGCAGCCGGGGATCGGCGCGGCGATCTGGCTGCACGCGACCGACGTCCAGGCGATCCACGACGCCTTGGTCGCCGACGGCCACCGGATCGTGTCCGCGCCGATCGACGGCCCGTTCGGTCGGACGTTCACCTTCGCCGACCCGGACGGGTACCAGGTGACGCTGCACGACCGCGCCTGACGCCCTGGCACGGGCGGACCGGACGGTCTACGGTGTCGCCATGAGCGACGACGCCGGGGACGAGCAGCTGTGGCGGTCGATCGTCGGGCAGCCGGCGCTCTGGATGGCCGTGGCGTGGACCGCCCTGGGTGTGGTGTGGCTCGTGTTCGCCGCGGTCGAGGGCGGAGACGACGCGTGGCGGTGGATCATCGGTGCGGTCTGGATCGCGCTCGGTGTCGGCCGGATCGCCGTCGCGGTCTGGGACCGGCGGCATCACCGTGGGCGGTACGCCGGGCGCTGATCCGGCGGCGCGGCTCCTGTCAGTCGTCGTCGGGGGTGGTCCGGCGACGAGCGACCAGCAGGACGGCGACGAGCGCGGCGGCGACCACGACCGCGATCCCGCCGAGGACCCACGGCGTCGCCCCGGGCCCGGACGACCCGGCCGTGGCGCTGGTCGCACCGGCACCGGCACCGGCGGTGGCGCTCGGCGTCGGGGTGCCCGCGCTCGGGGTCTCCGTCGGTCCCGTCGCCGTCGGAGTCGGGGTCGTGGTCGGTGCTCCGGTCGACGTGAACCGGTAGCTCCCCGAGATCGGGTGTCCGTCCACCGAGACGCTCCGCCAGGTCACCGTGTACGAGCCGGCAGCCGTGAGGTCGGCGGCCGTGCGCAGCGTGCTGCCGTCGACGTCGACACTCCCCGCGCCGACCTCGGCGCCGTCCGGGCCGGTCACGCTGACGACGATCCCGGACTCGAGCCCGGCCAGCGGCGGCTCGGAGAACGTGAGTGTTACCTGGTCGAGGTCACCCCCGACCGTCGTGTCCGCAGCGGGTGCGGTCGAGGCGAGGACGTCGTGGGCGGAGGCGGGGGCCGCCGTGACGAGGACGAACGCCAGGGCGACGGCCGACGCGGCGGTGGCGAGGAGGGCACGGAAGGGCACGGTTCATTGTCGCCGATCCTGACCGGACGCACAGGACGTCGGCGTGGACGACGGACCCCGCGACGGCTCAGTCCATCGCGTCGTCGTAGACCCCGATCAGCCGGTCGAGGAAGGTCTGCACCGTCGCACGCTCCGCGGGGTCCAGGTCGTCGACGATGCCCTCGATGCCCTCGATGAGCGGCAGCACGAGGTCGTACGCACGGTCCGAAGACTGCTCCGCCGCCGTGACGACGAGCTTGCGTCCGTCGCTCGGGTGCCGTTCCCGTCGGACGTGCCCGGCGCCCTCGAGCCGGTTCAGGACGAGCGTCATCGCGGCGGTCGAGATCTCGAGCCGACGGGCGAGCTCGGTCGGGGTGGCCGGCCCGGTCGCGATGAGGTGGTCCATCGCCTCGAGTCCCGCCGCGTCGACCGACAGTGCCGCGGCGAGGTGCCGCTCGAAGCGCTGCTGCCGGACACTGACCTGCTGCACGCGGGACCGGATGTCGTCGTCGGGGAGCGATCGCCCGTCGCGTCGCGCCGTCGCCCGGTCGTGGCGGTCCTGCCGGTCGTCGGGGCGGTCGGTCGCTGGGTGCTGGTCGTCGTTCGGCACGTCCACCATGGTAGTCGTGTACATTGCCAATCTCATTGGTAATCAACGACGTGAGGGACCATGACCGACCACACCCGCGGACGCGTGCTCATCTCCGGCGCGAGCATCGCCGGCCCGGCGCTCGCCCACTGGCTCCACCGCTTCTCGTTCGAGACGGTCGTCGTCGAGCGGGCGCCGTCCCTCCGCACCGGCGGGCAGAACGTCGACGTGCGCGGAGCCGGGCGTGAGGTCGCGCGCCGGATGGGCATCGAGGACGACATCCGCGCTGCCACGACGGGCGAGGTCGGCACGCGGTTCATCGGTCCGAGCGGCCGGACGATCGCGGCGTTCCCGGCGGGGACCTCGGACTCCGGCGGGGCCACCGCCGAGCTCGAGGTCCTGCGCGGTGACCTCGCGCGGCTCCTCGTGGACGGGACCTCCGACGCCACCGAGTACCGCTACGGCGATCGGATCACCCGCATCGACCAGGACGACGACGGCGTGACCGTGGGGTTCGAGCACGGCCCGGACGACCGGTTCGACCTGGTGGTCGCGGCGGACGGCATCGGATCGAGCACCCGTCGGCTGGTGTTCGGCGACGAGCCGGAGATCCGGTCGCTCGGGCTCGAGACGACGTACGGCACGATCCCCCGGACCGCGGCGGACGACGACTGGTGGCGCTGGTACAACGCACCGGGTGGCCGGTCGATCACCCTCCGTCCCGACCGGCACGGGACCATCCGCGCGGCGATGTCGGTCGTGACGGACCGGAAGCGGGAGCGAGCCGGCTCCGAGCGCGGCGACCTCGATGCGGTGCGCCGCCGCCTGCACGCGGTGTTCGGCGACGCCGGGTGGGAGGCCGAGCGGGTCCTCGCGGGGTTCGACCACTCCGAGGACCTCTACTCCGAGGCGATCGGACAGGTCCACGCCCCGCGCTGGTCGGACGGCCGGGTGGTGCTCGTCGGGGACGCCGCGTACTGCGCCTCGCCGGTGAGCGGCATGGGCACGAGCCTCTCGCTCACCGGTGCCTACGTCCTCGCCGGGGAGCTCGCCGCCCACGTCCACCACCGTGACGCCCTGCGCGCGTACGAGCGCATCATGCGCCCGTACGTCGCGAAGGCGCAGCAGCTGCCGCCGGGCACGCCGCGGATCGCGAACCCGAGGTCCCGGCTCGGGATCGCGGCCTTCGGCACCGCCGTCCGCGTGGCGTCGCTCCCCCTCGTCGGGCGCCTCGGCGCCCGCTTCGCCACCCCACCGGCCGAGGCGATCGACCTGCCGGACTACGCGCACCTCGAGTGAGCCGGTGGCGGACGGGAGGCGCGGTGCGGGCCCGCCACGCGCCTCCCGTCCGTCCCGTCCTCCCGTCCCGCAGCGATGTGCGCTACGGTCCGGTCATGATCGTCTGGATCAACGGGACGCACGGCGTCGGCAAGACGACCACCAGCAGGCTGGTGCAGCCGCTCCTGCCGGACGCTCGCGTGCTCGATCCGGAGAAGGTCGGCGAGACCCTCATGGACGTCCGGCCCCCGCTGCCCGAGTCCGGCGACTTCCAGCACTGGGACCCCTGGCGACCGCTCGTCGTCGAGACCGCCCGGCAGGTCCTGGCCTTCGCGGGCGGCACGCTCGTGATGCCGCAGACGGTCCTCGTCGAGCGGTACTGGCGGGAGATCGCGGACGGGTTCGCGGCGCACGGGATCCCGGTCCGGCACTTCGTACTGCACGCGGAGGAGGACACGCTGCGGGACCGGATCCAGAACGACGCCGTGATGGGGCCGTCCACGTTCCGGTCCAGCCGCGTCGAGCCGTACGCCGAGGCGGCACGCACCTGGCTGCACGCCGCGGCCGAGGTCGTCGACACGACGGAGACCCCGCCCGAGCAGGTGGCACGGAACATCGCCGACGCGGTGCTGCAGGTCGCACGGTGAGCGCCTTCGTGCAGCGGTCGCAGTGGTCGGTCGTGACGTCCGAACCAGCGGACGCGGCGGAGCTCGTCACGCGCATCCCCGACGTCCGACGGGCCACGGTCGAGGGTGCGCCCTCGGGGTTCTCGTTCGAGGAACGGCGACGTGGCTCCGAGCTGCTGTCCCTCGTGTCGATGGCGAGCACCGGTGTCGTCGAGGGAACGGTCGAGGCCGAGTCCGCGATGGTCCTGTTCTGGCTGAAGTCCGGCAGCGGTGCGGTCGACGGCGACGGGGTGCCCACCGGCCGTCCGGTCCTGTTCCGCCACGACCCGCAGCAGGTCCGGTGGGACGGGTTCCAGCTCGACCTCATCCGCATCGACCGGACCACGGTGGAGCAGGTCGCTGCCGAACGCGGCGCCTGGCAGCCCGGGCCGATCGAGTTCCAGCCGCACCACATCCCCGAGGGGCCGACGCTCGCCGCCTGGTGGTTGATGGTGCGCGCGGTGGCGGCCGACGTGCTGCGCGGTCCGGAGGAGGTCACCGAGGAGCACGAGCGTGAACTGACCCGCTTCGCGGCGGGCGGCCTGCTCACCGCGGTCCCGCACTGGCCGGTCGGGCAGGACCAGCCCCGCACGGCAGCGGCGGCACGGTTCGCCCGGGCCGAGGCGTACCTGCTCGAGCACGCGACCGAGCAGATCACCGTCGAGGACGTCGCGGCGGCCGCGGGCCTGAGCATCCGCGGGCTGCAGGACGCGTTCCGGCGCCACCACGGCATCACGCCGACCACCTACCTCCGGCGCATCCGACTGCTGCTCGCCCGTGAGGGCCTGGAGTCCGGGGACGACCGGAGCGTCGGGGACGTGGCGCGGGACTCGGGCTTCGCGCACCTCGGACGGTTCGCCGGCAGCTACCGCGACGAGTTCGGGGTGCTGCCCCGCGAGACCTGGCAGGCCGCGCGCCGCCGCTGATCCGCGCGCCGCCGCTGATCCGCGCGCCGCCGCTGAACGCCGCGCCGGTCAGGCCGCCAGCGGCTGGTCCCGCAGCGCCGGGCAGTGCTCCGGCGTCGGGTGCTCGGTGATCGCGATGACCTCGTCGAGCCGGTCCCGCGCGGCCTCGAGCTCGGCGAGCTGCGCCGTGATCCGGTCCCGCTCGGCGACGAGGAGCGCGAACGATTCCGGCGTCGCCACCCCTGCGTCCACGCACGGCAGCAGCTGCACGATCGTGCGGCTCGGCAGTCCGGCGGCGAAGAGCTGCTGGATGAGCTGGACCCGCTCGACGGCGGGCACGGCGTAGGAGCGCTGGCCGCTCGCCGTCCGTCCGGCCGGCAGCAGGCCCTGCTCCTCGTAGTACCGGAGCGACCGCACGCTCACGCCGGTCGCCGCAGCGAGGTCTCCGATGCGCACGAACTCCTCCTTGCACCTGACATCGATGTGAGGTCTTAGCGTAGCCGAGCCGCTGCGGGAGGTGCCCGCTCGGCAGGAGGAACACCATGGACATCGCTGGATCGGTCGCACTCGTCACGGGCTCGAACCGGGGCATCGGACGACGGTTCGTGCAGCAGCTGCTCGAGCGCGGCGCCGCCAAGGTCTACGCCACGGCCCGGCGCCCCGAACTGGTCGACATCGAGGGGGTCGAGGTGCTCCCGCTCGACATCACCGACCAGGCGTCCGTCGCGGCGGCAGCGGCTGCGGCGTCCGACGTGACCCTGCTCGTCAACAACGCCGGGATCACCACGCAGGGCTCGCTGCTCACGGACGACCTGACCGACGTGCGGCGTGAGATGGACACGCACTTCTGGGGCAACCTCGGGATGGTCCGGTCGTTCGCGCCGGTGATCGAACGCAACGGCGGGGGCGCGATCGTGAACGTCCTGTCGGCGCTGTCCTGGTTCGCGTACCCGGGCTCGGGCGGGTACGCCGCAGCCAAGGCCGCGGAGTGGAACATGACGAACGCCGTCCGCCTCGAGCTGACCGGTCGGGGCATCAGCGTCCAGGGGCTGCACCTCGGAGCCGCCGACACCGACATGATGGCCGGGTACGAGGGGCCGAAGGTCGACCCGGCCGAGGTCGCCCGGCTCTCCCTCGACGGTGTGGAGCGGGGCGCGGCGGAGGTCGTCGTGGACGACTGGAGCGCCGGGGTCAAGGCGTCGCTCGCCGAGGCGCCCGAGCGGTTCTACGCGCAGTTCGCGTGATGCGACCAGCGTGACCCGGGGCGGACGGGAGGGACGGTGCGTGCCCGCACCGCGCCTCCCGTCCGCCGCTCCGCACGGTCCGCGCGCTCGTCGCGTCCTCCGCGCTCGCCGCGTCAGGACCGCGCACGGGATCGGACCGACGGCGTCAGCGATCCGTCAGGACGCTGTCCGCACGGCCGCCCCCGTCGGATCGTGGAGTGGTGACCCTGACCGCGATCCTCCCGACGCTCCGCGCGTCCCTCCCCGACCCCGTGGACCCGACCCTCTGGCCCGCCCACACCGAACCCACGACCGGCGACGTCCTGGTCGCCGCCGTGTCGATGGTCCGGCTGGCCGAACTCGCCGGCACCCCGTGCGTGCACACCGCCGAGCAGGCACCGCCCCGCTACCGACCCCGCACGTGGACGCCGGGCGAGGTGAGCGTCGCCGTGGCGTCGGTGCTGCGCGTGCGGCGCCCCCGGACCGGTGTCGTCCTCCTCGAACTCGACGCGGTGCTCCCCCGGTTCGCCGTCCTCGACCAGGTGCGGCTCATCGGCCGGGTGAGCACGGCGGCCCCGACCGGGACGTACGTCCTCACCCCGTGCGCCGGCGCGGAGGACGGTCCCTTCCACCGGCTCCCGGCGCCGTTGCCCGCGGACGTCCGCGAGGGCGACCTGCTCTGCTTCCCCTGCGTGACCGCGATCCGGCACCGCGACGTCGTGGTGCCGGTCCGCGCCGAGGTCGTCCGGTGAGCGCCGTCTCCGACCTGCGCACACGCGTGGTCGACGGCCCGCACGTGTGGGGCCGGTACTCGGTGCGCCCCGTCGACCGGACGATGTGGAGCACGAGGACCCTCGTCGTCTACCCGCCTGGTACGACCCGCCGCGAGCGTGCGGTGCTCCGCGCGTGGTCGGCGTGGCCGGCCGTGGGGGCACTGCTGGCGATCGCCGTGATGGCCGCGCTCGCTCCCCGCGCCGCCCTCGGGACCGTCGCCGCCGTCGGGGTGTACGCGGGCGGCTTCCTGGTGCTCGGGCGGGCCGCTCGTCGACTCCGTCCCGGTGTCCGGACGTTGACGGTGACGACCTTCCACGGCACCGGGCGACCCGAGGTGCACGGGGACGTCCGGTTGCTCGGCGCCTCGCTCGACGCGTTGACCGTGCCGGAGCGGGCGCTCCGTGCCGGTGCGATCCGACCGGTGGACTTCGAGTCGATCTGGGCCGACGTCTGGGACGACCTGCCGAGCGGCCCGCGGTCCCGGGTCAGTCGCGCAGGAACGCCTCGAGCTGCCGGGCCACGAGGTCCGGTCGGCTGATGAACGGGTGGTGCCCCGTCGGGAGTTCGACCGACCGGGTGGCCCGCGCCGCGTGTTCCCGCTGGAGTGCGACGGTCGTCGAGCGGTCCTCGGCGCACACCACCGCGGTGGAGTCCACGCCGGCCCACCCCTCGGCGCTCGTCGGGGTGCCGAACGCGCGGACGTCCTGCGAGGTGACCCGGTCCCACGCCGCCCGATGCGTGGCGGCGTCGGCGTCCTGCAGGAACCGGGCACCGAACGACCGCTCGTCGTACCCGTCGACGACGATCCGCCCGTCGGCGTCCGGACGCACCGCGACGGGGTCCGGCTCGCCGGACATGATCGACCCCTGCGATGCCCCGACGGGCGGCAGGTAGCTCGACACGAGCAGCAGGTGCCGGACCGCGGGGTGCGGGCCCGCCTCGGCGATCACGGTCCCGCCGTAGGAGTGTCCGACGACGATGGCGTCGGGGACCTCGTCGAGGGCGCGGCGCAGTGCGGCGGCGTCCTCCTGCAGGCCGCCGCCGGTGTCGGTCTCCCCGCACGACGGCAGGGCCACGGCGCGGCTGGCGATCCCGGTCCGTTCGCGCAGCAGGTCGCCGGTCGGCGCCCACCACCAGTCCCCGTCACGGACGAGGGCGCCGTGCACGAAGAGGACCGTCGGGCTCGTCACTCCATCACCATCGCGGACATGCGCGTCATCAGGCCACGGGGGACGAAGCGGTGCGCACTCGCCAGCACGGCGTTGCGCGCGCCGGAGACGACCGTGGGTCCGCCGGCACGGGAGAACGCCCGCAGACCGACGCGTGCGACCTCCTCCGCCGACTGCCGACCGCCCTCGAGGAACGACCCGCCGCCCGCGGCGTCGAAGAAGCCCGTCGCGGTCGGGCCGGGGCACAGGGCGAGCACCCGGACGCCCTGCCCGCGCGTCTCCTGCCAGAGGGCCTCGGTGAAGGACAGGACGAACGCCTTCGTCGCGCCGTAGAGCGCCATGTGCGGGGTGGGCTGGAACGCCGCGGTCGAGGCCACGGTCATCACGCCGCCGACGCCGCGGGCGAGCATGCCGGGCAGGAACGCCCGCGTCAGCCGGACCAGCGCGGTCTCGTTGAGCGCGATCTGCTGCACGATGCCGTCCTCGGGCTGCTCGGCGAAGGTGCCGTGCCACCCGACCCCGGCGTTCGCGATCAGGACGTCGACGCGGGTGCCGTCGAGCGCCGTGATCACCTCGTCGACGCCGTCGGCCGTGGCCAGGTCGGCCGGGAGCACCCGCACGCGCACACCGTGGCGCGCGTGGATGCCCGAGGCGACGGTGTCGAGCTTGTCGGCCGACCGGGCGACCAGGAAGAGGTCGGCGCCACCCGCGGCGAGGCCCTCCGCCAGCGACTCGCCGATGCCGCCGCTCGCACCGGTCACGAGGGCCAGTCGGCCCCGGAACGGTTCGGGGTTCCGCGCCACCGCTCAGCCCGCCGTGCGGAGGAAGTCGGCGATCGGGGTGGAGCCGGTGTTGAACCGGATCGTCCGGCCGATCGTCTCGTCGCCCTCGACCGAGTCGGCCACCACGTGCGCGACGTCGCCGCGCGGGACCTGCGTCGAGGAGCCGTCCCAGTCGACCGAACCCGTGGGCTCGTCGTCGGTGAGGGTGCTCGGCGCGACGACCGTCCAGCGGAGCCCCGAGTCGCGGAGCACGGCGTCGGCGATCATCTTCGACTGCGCGTACGCGAAGAAGTCGTCGTCCTGCGGCACCCCGTGGTCGAGGAGCGAGCCGGACCAGGAGACCATGACGTAGCGGTCGACACCGGCCTTCGCGGCACCCTGCACGGACAGGATCGCCGCGTCGCGGTCGATCGCCCAGGTGCGGTCCGCCGATCCGCCGCCGGCACCGGCCGACCAGACCACGGCGTCGTGTCCGTGGATGAGCTCGGCGAAGTCGGTGAGGGTCTGCTGCTGGATGTCGGCGACGTGCGGCTGCCCGCCGTGGGCGCGGATCTCGTCGGCCTGGTCGGGGTCGCGGATGACCGAGGTGACGGTGTGGCCGCGGTCGGTGAGGATGCGGGTGGCGAGGAGTGCGACCTTGCCGTGGCCGCCGAGGACGATGACGTTGCTCATGGGCCGGACGGTACTCGTGGTGGCTCAGCGCTCCGGGAGTAGCGTCCGAACCGACACGACAGGAGCACCGATGAGCACGAAGAACGAGCAGCACACCCTGGTCCGCACCCTGGTCCTGGGCATCCTCAGCGGCGGCCGGAGCGCCACCCCGCTCGCCGTCATGGCACTGAACCACGACCGCTCCTCACTGAAGGGCTCGTGGCAGGACTGGAAGGTCTTCAGCACGCCCCTCGGCCGTGGCGTCCTCGTCGCATCGGCCGTCGGCGAGCTCATCGGCGACAAGCTGCCGGGGACGCCGAACCGGATCTCCCCCGCGGGCCTCGCCGGGCGCGTGGCGTCCGGAGCGCTCGTCGGGGCCGCGCTCGGCACGACGGGCAGGCGCGACCTGCGCATCGAGGGCGCGATCCTCGGTGGCGTCGGCGCGATCGTTGGCAGCTTCGTCGGCTGGGGTGCGCGCAAGCTCGTCGGCGCCACGACCCGCCTCCCCGACCCGGTCGTCGCGCTCGCCGAGGACGCCGCGACCATCGCCGGCTCCGTCAAGGTGATCACCACCTCGTGACGGCACCGCGTCGAGCCCTCGTCACCGGCGGCAGCATCGCCGGGCTCTCCGCCGCCTACTGGTTGGACCGGACCGGCTGGGACGTCACCGTCCTCGAGCGCTCGGCGGGCTTCCGCACCGGTGGCCAGAACGTCGACGTCCGGGGCGTCGCCCGCGAGGTCCTCGACCGCATGGGGCTGACCGAGGCGATCCGCTCGGCCAACACGGGCGAGACCGGCACGGTGATCGTCGACGAGCAGGGGGGCACCATCGTCCGGCTGCCCGACGACGACTCCGGTGAGGGGGCGACGGCGGAGCTCGAGGTCCTGCGCGGCGACTTCGCGGACGCGATCCGGCAGGCGCTGCCGGACCGCGTGCGCCTCGTCTTCGACGACGCCGTGGTCGCGGTGGACGAGGACGGCTCGGACGGACGACCCGTCACCGTCCGCACCCGGAGCGGCGCGACGCTCCAGGCCGAGCTCCTCGTCGTCGCCGAGGGTGTCCGCTCGAGCACACGCGACCTGCTCTTCACCGTCGAGCCCCGGCGGCTCGGCATCACGATGGAGTTCGGGACGATCCTACGGATCCCGTCCGACGACGACACCTGGCGCTGGTACAACGCCGTCGAGGGTCGACAGGTGCACCTGCGGCCCGACAACCACGGCACGACGAGGGCGATGCTCGCGTACACGAACGACGACGGCGAGGTCCCCGACCGGCGCGACCGCTACGCCGGCGCCGGATGGCAGACCGATCGTGTGCTCGACGGGTTCGAGCATTCGGACGACGTCTACGTCGACGACCTCACGCAGATCCACGCCCCGACCTGGCACCGGGGTTCCGTCGTGCTGCTCGGCGACGCGGCCTGGTGCGTGACACCGATGGGCGGTGGCGGGAGTTCGCTGGCGCTCACCGGTGGGTACGTCCTCGCAGCGTCCCTCGCCGACGAGTCCGACACCACCGCGGCACTCGGGGCGTTCGAGGCCTGGATGCGGCCGCTCGTCGACCGGATCCAGACCATGCCGTCCGGGATCAAGCACTTCGCGTACCCGCAGACGAAGCTCGGTCTCGCGGCGCAGCGCGCCGCGCACCACGTCCTGACCTCGCGCCCGGTGGCGCCCCTGATGGCGCGACTGACGCACACAGCGGACTCGGACCAGCCGCTCCCGGCCCTGGAGCCGACCCGCTGACGGACGGGAGGCGCGGTGCCAGCCCGCACCGTCCCTCCCGTCCGTCACAGGGGTTCCGTCCGGGCCTGCCACGCCCAGTCGCGTGCGCCTAGCGTGACCGGCATGCGCATCGTCGTCATCGGAGCCACCGGCCACATCGGCACGTTCCTCGTCCCCCGTCTCGTCCGCGCCGGTCACGACGTCGTGACCGTCACCCGCGGCAGCAGCACCCCGTACGCCGACTCCCCCGAGTGGCAGCAGGTCGAACGGGTCACCGCCGACCGCGAGCAGGAGGACCGCGACGGCACGTTCGGCGACCGGATCGCCGCACTCCGCGCCGACGCCGTCGTCGACCTTCTCTGCTTCACGCCGTCGTCCGCCGAGGCCCTCGTCACGGCCCTCCGCGGCAGCGGCACCCACCTCGTGCACTGCGGGTCGATCTGGCGTGCCGGGGTCTCCCACGTGCTGCCCGTCACCGAGGAGAACGCGACCGAGCCGTTCGGCGACTACGGCGTGCAGAAGGACGCGATCGCGCGGATGCTCAAGCGTGAAACTGCCGACGGGGGTTTGGTGACGACCTCGTTGCACCCCGGTCACATCAGCGGACCGGGGTGGATGCCCATCGGTCCGCTCGGCAACCTCGACCCCACGGTGTGGACGAAGCTGTCCGCCGGCGAGCCCGTCGAGGTCCCCGGCCTCGGTGCCGAGACGATGGCGCACGTGCACGCCGACGACGTCGCACAGGCCTTCCAGCTCGCGGTCGAGCACCGGGACGCCGCGGCCGGCGAGGACTTCTTCGTCACGGCTCCGACGGCGCTCACGGCACGCGGGTACGCGCACCTGGTCGCGTCGTGGTTCGGCCAGGAGGCGCGGCTCGAGCCCGTCTCGTGGGACCGGTTCCGCGAGACCACGGCTCCGGAGCACGCCGGTGCGAGCTGGGAGCACCTGTCGCGCAGCCAGGTGTTCAGCACCGAGAAGCCGCGGCGGCTGCTCGGCTACGAGCCCGCCTGGACGGCGGAGGCGACGGTCCTCGACGCGTTCCGCTGGCTGGTGGAGCACGGCGAAGTGGACGTCGCGGGCCCCCTCGTCGTCTGAGGTTGTGCTTGCGCCTGTGATCAGTTGCGGCTAATATCAGCCTTGGCTAATGTGCGCTGCATGCAGATCGACTGGCCTCGAGAGTTCAACGCTCAGCTCGACCGCCTCGAAGCCGACACCACCGAACGGGGTCGGCGGCGGCTCGAGTTGCTCACGTTCCCGCTCAAGCGGCTGCGGGACCTGGATGCAGCGCCGACGCACGACACCGCAGTGATCAAGCGGGTCCGGCAGTCGAAGGAGCACGTCGTCTGGCGGGTGTCGCACCCGTACGTCCAGGGGATCGCGCTCCGGTTGATCTGCTGGTTCCCGCCGGGCACGGACCGTGTCGTCATCGCGCTGTTCTCCGGCGACAAGGCCGCGATGGGTGACGTGTTCTACGACACGGTCGGCGTCCGAGCCGACCGACTGATCGACCGATGGGTCGACGAGACGAAGGAAGCATGATGGGCGAGAAGGACTTCGTGCACGGCAACGACCGACTCGAGCGGATGCTCGAGCGCCCCGGCATGGCCGACGCCGTGGCGGCGCTCGAGACGGAGGCGGACGAGCTCGACCGGATCCACGCCATGAGCCTCGCGATGGTGCGGGAAGCCGGCAAGCGGACCCAGGTCGAGATCGCACACGAACTGGGGATCAGCCAGGGCGCGGTGTCCCAGATGGAGCGTCGGGAGGACATGCTCCTCTCGACACTCCGGAGCTACATCACCGCGGCGGGGGCACAGAACCCCCGGATCATCGTGACGGTCAACGGACACGACGTCGAGCTCGCGATCTGAGGTCAGGCGCGGGCGGTGACCACCAGCCCGCGGCGGCGGTGGACCGCCCAGACCGTCAGGGCGAACCCGACCAGGACCGCTCCGCCCACGGTGACCGCGGTCCAAACGCCGGCGTTCCACAGCACCGAGGCGAGTGCCGAGCCGATCGCCCCGCCGATGAAGTTCGCGGTGACGAACGCGGTGTTGAGTCGGCTGCGCGCCGCCGGGTCGATCGCGAAGAGCCGGGTCTGGTTGAGGACGTTCGTCGCCTGCACACCGACGTCCAGCAGGACGACCGCGACGAGGACGACCACGATCGACCGCGCTCCGAGGCCCGCGACCACGAGCGAGACGAGCACGACGGCGATCGCCGCACCGGTCACCGGCACGGAGACCCCGCGGTCGTGCAGCCGACCGACCCGCTGCGCGGCGACCGCCCCGGCGAGCCCGGCCAGACCGACGAGCCCGATCGCGCTCGTGGAGTACCCGAACGGCTCGGCGCTGAGCAGGAACGTCAGCGCGGTCCAGAACATCGTGAAGACGGCGAACATCGCGGAGCTGATGACGAGGGTCACCCGCACGGCCCGGTGCGCGGCGACGGCACGGAACACCGAGGCGATGAGCGTGGGGTACCGCACCCGATCGCGCCGGTCGAGCTCGGGGATCGCCCGCCGGAGCAGCACGGCGAACAGCAGGGCCGCGACGGCGGCGACCACGTAGATCGCGCGCCAGCCGAACGCGTCCGCGACGAGCCCGCTGACCGTCCGCGACACGAGGATGCCGGTGAGGACCCCGGAGGCGATCGTGCCCACGACCCGCCCGCGGGACGAGGGATCGGCGAGGTCCCCGGCCAGCGGGATGAGCAGCTGCCCGGCGACGGTGGTGAGGCCGACGAGCGCGAGCGCCACCAGCAGCACGGCGAACGACGGGGCCACGGCGGCGAACAGCAGCGCGACCGCGGATGCGACGAGCACCCCGGGGATCAGGCGTCGTCGGTCGAGCACGTCGCCGAGCGGCACCACGAGGAGGATGCCCAGCGCGTACCCGACCTGGGTGAGCGTGACGAGCAGCCCGGCGACCGCGGCGGACGTCCCGAGCGAGGACGCGATGTCGTCGAGGAGCGGCTGCGCCCAGTAGAGGTTGCCGACGGCCGCGCCCCCGGCGACCGCGAACAGCAGTGTGCGGGCAGGCGTCATCCCCGCACGGGCGGTCACGGACGCCGCCGGAAGAGCTCCGCGAGGTGCCACGGACCCGGTGCGAGGCGCACTGCAGCCTCGGCGCGGATGCGCTCCTCGCCCGCGCGGTCGCGCGTGAGTTCCTCGATCTCGCGC
This sequence comes from Curtobacterium sp. 320, assembly GCF_031455235.1. NCBI lineage: Bacteria > Bacillati > Actinomycetota > Actinomycetes > Micrococcales > Microbacteriaceae > Curtobacterium > Curtobacterium sp. 320. The sequence continues at coordinate 220,965 of NZ_JAVDSI010000006.1, forward strand.
TCGGCGCGCAGCCGGAACCGCACCCGTTCGAGGAACGTCAGGGGCTCCGCGGGGCGGGTGGTCCGGATCGAGTCGGTCTCGCTCATGCGTCCTCCGTCTCCGGGACGGCGGCGACGGTGGTCGCCGCCAGGTTGGCGAGGAGCTGCAGGCGCTCCTCGGACGGCGAACCGGGCTCGACGCTGTAGACGACGAAGGTCAGACCGGTGTCCGTGACGAGCTCCATCGTCTCGTACGTCAGGTCGAGGTCGCCGACCTCGGGGTGGTGCACGCGCTTGATGCCGGACCGGTGCCGCATCACGTCGTGCGCGGCCCAGCGCTGGCGGAACTCCTCGCTGCGGGTGGAGAGCTCCCCGATGAGGTCCGTCAGCCCGCGGTCGTACGGGGACCGGGCCGCTTCGGCACGGAGCACGGCGACCATGTCCCCGGTCACGCTGTCCCAGTCGCGCCAGAACTCGCGACCACGGGGGTCGAGGAAGGCGAAGCGCGCGGTGTTCGGGGTACCGGACGGGTCGAGGAAGAGCGGTGCGTAGACCGCACGGGCGAGAGCGTTGCCGGCCAGGAAGTCCGACCGGCCGTTCCGCACCCACGCGGGAGCGGTCATCGAGTCGAGCACCCGCTGCACGTTCGGCCGGACCTTCGACGTCGGGGTCTTCCGACGCGTCGTCGCCGAGGCGTTCTGCGCACGGGCGAGGTCGAACAGGTGCGCGTGCTCGGCGTCGTCGAGCCGGAGCGCCCGGGACAGGGATCCGAGGACGCTCTCGGACACCCCGGTGAGGTTCCCCCGCTCGAGGCGGATGTAGTAGTCGACGCTCATGCCCGCGATGAGGGCGAGTTCCTCGCGGCGAAGGCCCTTCACCCGTCGCGCGCCGCCGAAGTCGGGAAGCCCGACCTGCTGCGGCGTGACGCGCTCGCGGCGGGTGCGGAGGAAGTCGCGGACTTCGTCTCTCGTGTCCATGTCCTCCACGGTAGGTCCGATCGACGGGTCGGAGCAGGGGCTGCTGGTACCCGTCAGGTCGGTCCGGGCGGTCGTAGCGTCGTGGACATGGACACACTCACCCTCAACAACGGACTCGAGATCCCCGCGATCGGGTTCGGCGTCTTCCAGAGCGCGCCGGCCGACACGGTCGACGCCGTGCGCACCGCGCTCGAGACCGGGTACCGCCACATCGACACCGCCGCCGCGTACGGCAACGAGCGCGAGGTCGGCGAGGGCATCCGCGCCTCCGGTGTCGACCGCGACGAGATCGTCGTCGAGACGAAGATCTGGGTCTCCGACTACGGCCTCGACGAGACCCTGCACGCGTTCGACAAGGCGACCGGCAAGCTCGGCTTCGACCACGTCGACGTCCTGATCCTGCACCAGCCCGCACCCGACCGCTTCGAGCGGACCATCGCGGCGTACCGGGCGCTCGAGCGGCTGTACGCCGAGGGCCGTGTCGGCGCGATCGGCGTGAGCAACTTCATGCCGCACCACCTCCGGTCGCTCCTCGACGCCACGGACGTGATCCCGGCGCTCAACCAGGTCGAGCTGCACCCGTACTTCACGCAGCCGGACGTGCAGCGCGCCGACGCCGAGCACGGCATCCTCGACCAGGCGTGGTCGCCGATCGGTGGCATCACCTTCTACCCGGGCTGGGGCGACGAGCGGGTCAGCGTGCTCGACGACTGGACGATCCGGACCATCGGCGAGGCGCACGGCAAGACCCCGGCGCAGGTGATGCTCCGGTGGCACGTGCAGCAGGGCCGCAACGCGATCCCGAAGTCAACGAACCCCGGGCGCATCGCCGAGAACTTCGACGTGTTCGACTTCGTGCTCTCCGACGACGAACTCGCAGCGCTCGACGCCCTCGACACCGGTCGTCGCGGCGGGCCGGACCCGGACGGGACCGACACGAGCCGCTTCGAACGGGTGATCCCGGAGGCCTGACGCGACCCGGTGGGGCCTGGAGGCGCGGTGCGGGCCGGCACCGCGCCTCCAGTCCCGCAGGCGGTCGCGACCACCGCGTCAGGCGCGCTCGCGCGCACGCTCCACGATGCGCTCCGTCGCCGCCCACGAGGCGAGCAGCCGCAGCGCGTCCGCCGTCGGGCTCCCGGGCGTCGCCGGGTAGATCGTCAGCGCGAGCCCCGGGTCCTCGGTGAGCTCGAGCGTCTGGAAGTGCAGCTCGAGCGGACCGACCACCGCGTGCCGGAACGACTTCACCCCCGCGTAGTGCCGCCGGACGTCGTGCGCCGCCCAGAGCGTGCGGAAGTCGTCGCTCCGCATCGAGAGCTCGCCGATCAGCGCCGCGAGCCCGGGGTCGTTCGGCGTCCGCCCGGCCTCGCGCCGGAGGATCGCGACGTTCGTGTGCGCCGCGCGCTGCCAGTCGAGGTAGAAGTTCCGTGCCTGCGGGTCGAGGAAGATGAACCGCGAGAAGTTGCAGGGCCGTGCGCTCGCCGCGACGAGGTCCGAGTGCATCGCCCAGCCGAGCGTGTTCGCGGCGACGATGTCCTGTCGGTTGTTCACGATCATCGCGGGGGCGTCGGCGATGGCGTCGAGCAGGTACTGGAGCTCCGGGCGCACTGCCGCCACCGGTGTGACCGCGGCGGCACGGCGGGGCGTGGCGTTCTGGTGGCGGGCGAGGTCGCGCAGGTGCTCGTGCTCGGCCGGGTCGAGGTGGAGCGCGCCCGCGATGGCGTCGAGCACGCTGTCCGAGACGCCCTGCAGGTTCCCGCGTTCGAGCCGGGTGTAGTAGTCGATGCTCACGCCGGCCAGCCGGGCGACCTCCTCGCGGCGCAGCCCGGTGACGCGGCGGCGGGTGCCGAACGTCTCGACGCCGGCCTGCTCCGGTGTGATGCGGGCGCGGCGACCGGAGAGGAAGTCGCGGGCTTCGTCGCGGTGGTCCATGCCGGTCACGGTACTTCGGCTGGGCGGGGGCGAGCGAGGTGCTGCCGGAACCCCCGTGCTGGTCGGGGTCCGTCGCTCGGGCTCAGCTCGTCGCGAGCGGCACCGACACGATCCGGTCGTCGCCGTCCGTCGGGTCGCCACGCCCGTCGGTGTTGTTCGTGACGAACCACAGGGCACCCTCGGGACCCTCGAGCACCGTGCGGATGCGGCCGAAGTCCCCCGCGAAGTACTCGGTCGACGTCGAGGGGGCGTCAGCCGGCACAGCCCTGACGACCTCGCCCTGGAGGTTCGCGATGAACACGGTGTCGTCGATCACCGCCAGGCCGCTCGGCGAGGCGTCGTCGGTGGCCCACTGCTGCACGGGGTCGACGAAGCCCTTGCTCGTGCCGCCGGTGCCCTCGACCTCCGGCCAGCCGTAGTCCCGGCCCTTCTCGATGACGTTGAGCTCGTCCCAGGTGTCCTGCCCGAACTCCGACGCGAACATCGTGCCGTCGGCCGTCCACCCCATGCCCTGCACGTTCCGGTGGCCGAGGCTCCACACCGGGGACCCGGGGAACGGGTTGCCGCCGGGGACCTGGCCGTCCGGGGTCAGCCGCAGGATCTTGCCCGCGAGCGAGTCCCGGTCCTGCGCGTCCGAACCGGTACCGGCGTCGCCGACGCTCGCGTAGAGCATGCCGTCCGGGCCGAACGCGATCCGCCCGCCGTTGTGGAAGCTGTTCGACGGCAGCCCGTCGATCACGGTCGTGGCGTCCCCGAGCGCGTAGGACCCGGCGCTCCCGGACAGCTCGTAGCGCTGGATGCGGTTGCCGTCGTCGCCCGTCGAGTACACGAACAGGTCGCCCTCGTGCAGCGCGAGTCCGAGCAGGCCGCCCTCACCGCCGTGCCGGACGCCCGCGATCGTGCCGACCTCGCGCGTCTTCCCGGCGCCGGTCAGTTCGAGCACCGTCGCCGAGTCCCGCTCGCTGATCAGGGCGTCGCCGTCGTCACCGGTGCGGACCACCGACCACGGGGCGTCCAGTCCGGTGGCGATGTCGGTCGTCTCGCCCCCGGGCTCGAGCTGTCCGGCGGCGCTCGCCGCGGGGGTGGTGGCGCTCGACGAGGGGCTGCTCGTGGCGGTCGCCCGACCCTCGAGCGTGCGGGCATCGTCGTCGGTGCAGGCCGCGAGGACGAGGGCCGCGGCGGCGAAGGCGCCGAGGGCGGACAGGGTGCGGCGGGTGCGAGCGGTGGTGTGCACGGTGGTCCTCCCGGGTCGTGGGTCGATTGCACACGCGGCGGTCGGGAATCCCCTGGGTGACGGGGGTTGCGGTGGAACCCCTGTCGGCAGGGACTCCCACCAGCGCACCGACCAGCCGTTCGATGGGTCCGTGCCCGCCACCGTGACCCCGCCCGCTCCCCCGACCGCCCGCGCCGTGCCCACGGCCCTCGTCGCCGCCGTCGTGTTCCTCACCGCGGTCGCGCCGCTCGCGACCGACATGTACGTCACCGCGTTCCCGACCGTCGAGGCCAAGTTCCGCACGAGCGCCTCCGCCGTGCAGCTGACCCTCACGACGTTCTTCGCGGGCATGGGCCTCGGGCAGCTCGTCGGCGGACCGTTCTCCGACCAGCGCGGGCGCCGCCTGCCACTGCTCGCCGGCACGCTGCTCGTCGTCGCGGCCTCGGTCGTGTGCGCGCTCGCCCCGTCGATCGGCGTGCTCACGGCGGCGCGCCTCGTGCAGGGGTTCGCGGGCGGGTGGGTGATGGTGATTGCTCGGTCGGTGATCGTCGACCTCGCCCACGGCGCCCAGCTCGTCCGCGTCCTCAACGTCGTGATGGGCATCGGCGGGATCGCACCGGTGCTCGGGCCGCTGTTCGGCGCCGCGATCCTGGGGTTCGGTGACTGGCGGACCACGTTCTGGGTCCTCGCCGGCCTCGGGGTGCTCATGTGCGTGACCGCGGCCGTCGTCGTCCCCGAGTCCCTCCCACGGGACCGACGGCACGCCGGCGGCCTGCGCACGTTCCGGCTCGCGGCGCGGCAGGTCCTCGGCGATCGACGGTTCGTCGGCTACGTCGTCACCGCGTGTGCTGCGTTCGTCGGGGTGTTCGCGTACGTCGCGACCTCGCCGTTCGTGCTGCAGACCATGAACGGACTGTCGCCGACGGCGTACGCGATCGACTTCGCGGCGAACGCGGGCGCGATGACGATCGCGTCCCTCGTGGCCGCCCGACTCGCCGGCCGGGTGTCCACGAGACGCATCATCCTCGTCGGACAGGCCTGCATGGGCGTCGCCGGCGCAGGCATGCTCATCGGCGCGATCTGGTTCGGGATGCCGCTGATCGTGGCCCTGATCGGCTTCTTCGTGCTCATGATCGGCAACGGGCTGGTCGTCACGAACGGTGGGGCCCTCGCATCGTCCGCCGTCCCCGCACACCCCGGGACGAGCTCAGCCGTGCTCGGTCTGGTTCAGTGGACGACGGCCGGCGTGACCGCTCCGATCGCGGGACTCGGCGGCTCGGACACCGCCATCCCGATGGCCGTCCTCGTCCTCGGTGGCGCGCTCGTGTCGCTCTGGGGACTGCTCGTCCTCGCACGACCCCACACCACCGGAAGGACCACCTCATGACCACCATCGCCATCGTCGGAGCCGGCAAGGGCCTCGGCCTCGCCGTCGCCGAGCGCTTCGCCCGCGAGGGCTTCTCGATCGCCCTGCTCTCCCGCAACCAGGACCGCCTGGACTCCCTCGCCGCCGGCCTCCGGGAGCACGGGTACACCGCCGCCGGCTTCGCCGCGAACGTCCGCGACGGGGACTCCCTCCGCGGCGCCCTCGAGCGTGCGATCGAGCAGCTCGGGCCGATCGAGGTGCTGCAGTACAGCCCGCTGCCCGCCAAGGAGTACATGCGCCCGGTGCTCGAGACCACGGCTGAGGACCTGGTCGGCCCGATCGAGTTCTCGGTCTACGGCTCGGTCAACGCCGTCCGCCAGGTGCTGCCCGGCATGCGCGCGATCGGGCACGGCACGATCCTGTTCGTGAACGGCGGGAGCGCCGTGCGCCCGGGTGCTCGGGTCACCGGCACGTCCGTGGCGTTCGCGGGCGAGAGCGCCTACGCGCAGCTGCTGCACGACGCCGTCCGTGACGAGGACGTCCACGTCGGCCAGCTCATCATCCCGTTCGGCATCGACGACGGGCAGCCCGAGCACTCCGGTGCGTCGATCGCGGACCGCCTCTGGGCGATCCACACCGAGCGCGGTGCGTTCCGGACGTACGCCGAGCCGCTGCCCGAGTGACCGACTGACGGACGGGAGCGCGCCCGACCCGTGCCTCCCGTCCGCCCCTGGTCGCGTCGCGATCAGCGAGCGGCTCGCGTGATCGCCGTCGCCATCACGCGCGCGACGACGACGTTCGTCGCCGCGTCGCCGTGGATGCCGTCCGCCGACGCACCCCGGACCCACGCGCCGTCCGCCTGCCGGAACCCGGCGAACGGGTCGACGTACGACCAGCCGTGCTCCGCCGCGTCGCGCTCCAGCGCCCGGCTGAGGACGAGCTGTCCCGCGCGGCGGTCGGCGCCCCACTGGCTCCAGGTCCAGTTCGACGGCGGGCCGGAGACGACGAGGACGTGCCGCGCACCGACCTTCCGGACGACGGCGTCCACGTTCGCGATCGTCGTCGCGGTCGGGATCGCCTGGTTCACGTCGTTCGTGCCGAGCTCGACGACGAGGACGTCCGCGTCCGGCACGGGGCCGATCTCGTGGAGGACCTCGTCGGACCGGTACCCGCTGTGCGCGTAGCCGCCGACGGCGTGGAACCGGGTGTCCGGCACGAGGTCGTGGAGCCAGGAGTCCGGCCGTGCCGTGATGGAGTCGCCCGCGTACGCGAAGGTGACCGCGCCGGATCGGTCGCCGGAGCCGAGCGCCCCGGTCACGGCGTCGTCCGGTGTGGCGGCACGGACAGCTGTTCCGCCGGCTGCGGCTCGGGTGTCCGCACGTTCGACCGGCGCGGCGGAGGCGCGACCCATGGACGGGGCGCGCTCGGCTGCGGCGGTGCTCGCCGACACGACGGCCGTGCCGACGACGAGGGATCCGCCGGCGACGAGGCAGGCGGCGGTGACGATGCTCGCGACGAGGGCGAGACGACGGGTGCGGGACACGACATCAGGTATCCCCCGGATCGGCCTGCCGTACCAGTCCCCAGACCTGGGGAACCGCGCCGCTGGCTGTGGGTCTTCGCGGCCGTTCCCAGCCGGCCGCCCCGGTCGGGTCCGGGACCCGCCGCGTCCGGTCACGGTGTGCGCCGCAGTGCCACGCGGTGGCGGCGACCCGCGAAGACCCACGTCCCCGCGGTGACGAGCAGCGGCAGCCCGAGCGCGAGGAGGGCGAGCACGGGCCAGTCCGCCACGAACGGCAGGTGCGTGGTGCCGGTTGGTCCCGCCGTGAAGCGGAGGGTGAGCGCCCGGATGGGCAACAGCCCGAGCAGCGTGCCGATCACCGCACCGACGGTCGTCAGGATCGCGGCCTGCCACGCGGACACCCGGCGACGGAGCACGGGTGCCGCACCGACCGCGTCGAGGACCTCGTCGTCGCGTCGGCCGTCCGAGCGGGCCAGCCCGATGGCGACGGCGGTCGCGCCGATCGTCACCGCCGCGGCGAGGGCGAGGACGATCGCCTTGACGATGCCCTGCGCGTCGACCGGACCGGCCTCGTACTGGAAGTACGGGCCGCCCCACCGTTCGCGGTCCTCGCCGCCGAGGCTCTGCCACGCCGAGGTCAGCTCGTCGGACTGTGCCGGGGTCAGGTCCGCGGACTGCTCCGTGACGAGCATGCCGTCCACCGCCGGGACCCGGTACCGCTCGGCGGTCTCGCGGGTCATGAAGACGCCGACCTGGATGCGGGGGGTCTGCACGTCGAGCACCGCGGGGATCGACGTCGTGGCGTCCGGCCGTGTCCGGTCCGTGATCCCTGGCCCGTCCGTGGTCTGGTCGCGGAACTGGTCGAGCCGGACCTGGCCGTCGTGCGCGTACTCCGGCCACAGGGCGACGGCGCGGCCCGAGGTGAGGGCGTCGCGCACGGTGGCGGACGGACGGTGTCCGGTGAGGACGGCGTAGTCGTCCACCGTGCCGGTCCAGATGTGCGGCGCGGAGGTGTCCTGCGACTCCAGGTAGCGCGAGCACGACGTGGTATCGTTCGCGCGGCAGTCCGTCCGCCCCCACGAGTGCAGGAGTGAGAGCGTCGACGGCTGGTCGCCGGCGACGTCGGGCGCGACGCCGAGCACACGGACCCGGTCGTGGTCGTGGTCGTGGTCGAGGACACCGGAGACGATCTTCGCCGCCTTCGCCGTGACGGAGGCGTCGTAGCCGCCATCGCTGCCGTCCTCGTTCGAGAGCCAGACGTCGGCCGTCGCGACGCCCACGGCGGTGCGGTACTCGTAGTCACGGACGAACTGCGCGTGCTCGGACGCACTCCACGTGATCGCCACCGAGGCCACGAACACGACGCTCATCACGCTCGCGAGCACCGGCACGGTCCGCACCGGGTTGCGCCGGGCGTCGCGGGCGGCGATGCGGGCGGAGAGCCCGAGCCGCGTCGCGGTCCGGGAGACGAGGGCGAGCAGCCACGGCGACGACATCGCGACCCCGAGCTGCATGAGGCACGGGCCGATCGCGACGCCGGCGCCGACGATCCAGGCGAGGTGGTCCTGCTGCACCGGACGGTCGTTGAGGAGCAGCACGCCGGCACCGCACGCCAGGGTCATCACGGTGCCCGCGACGACGAGCACCGGTGCCCAGATCCGGCGGCGGCGCTCGGCGCGCGGGTTCACCGCCGCGGGCCGGAGCGAGCCGCGCAGTGCGGCGAGGACGTTCACCCGCGTCGCCGCACGGGCCGCGACGAGCGCCGACACGAGCCCGGCGAGGACGGCGGCGGCACCGATCGACAGGACCAGGCCGACCGGGACGTGCAGCCCGGGCCACGAGCCGACGTTGCCGTTGTCGGCCAGGTGGAACGCGAGCACGCCGACCCCCGTGCCGAGCGCGACCCCGAGGACGGCGCCGGTGAGCCCGAGCACCAGCCCGGAGCCGGCGACGATCGACCGGACGAAGCGTCGGTCCCCGCCGACGCTCGTGACGATCGCGTACGAGCGGGTGTCCGCCCGGGTCCCGACGAGGAACGCGGCGCCGGCGAGCAGGGCCACCTCGAACATCGCGAAGACGCCGAGCAGCGCCATCGCCCCGAGGAACCAGCCGATCGGGCTGCTGAGCCCGGCGCCGTGCAACCGCTCGTCGGGCGGGTCGAGCACGACGGGACGCGACTGCACGGTGATCCCGTGGGCGTTGAGCGCGCGGATCTCGGACCACGTCGGGGCGTCCGAGGCCAGGTACACGGTGACGTCGAACGGCGCCGCGGCCGTGCCGGTCGTCGGCTGCGTGGTACCCCACGGCACGAAGACGCCCTGCGCACCCGGGTCGGACGCGGCGTCGCGCATGGTGCCCGTGATCGTGAAGCGCTTGGTCACCGGGTCGGTCAGGTCGACCGTGTCGCCGATCGACGCGCCGAGACGTTCGAGCGTCGCCGGGGTGACCATGAGCTCGTCACGGCTGGTCGGTGCGGCGCCGTCGAGCACGTGCCAGTGCCCGTCGAGGACCCGCGACCAGACCGCTCCCTCGACCGCCTGGATCCCGATCGGCCCCTTCGGCCCGGTCAGCACGATCTGCGCCGAGGTGACCGGGATCGACACGGCACCGGCGGGCACGTGGTCGAGGACGTCGGCGAACCGGGCCTCGCCGTCGGACTTCGCCACCGGGCTGTCCTTCGCGGACTCGGTGTACTGCCACTGCACGGGGTCCTGCCGCATGCCCGGGAGGTCCGGGCCGACGACCTGCATCTGCGCTGCCGCGTGCCCGAGGTCGTACCGGAGGCTCTCCGCCTGGGTCGGCTGCGTCGACTGCACGACGACCGACACCGCGGCGAACCCGGCGGTCGGGATGCCGATGAGGGCGACGATCAGCGCCGCGCGGCCGGCCTTCGCGAACGCCAGCCGGCGGCCCAGCCGGAGCGCCGGTCGCAGCGCGAAGGGCGTGCGGCGGTCACGCCCCGCGCCGGCCCCGGCGTCGGCGCGTCGCCGACGCGCGTTCACGAGGCGGTCCGGTCCGTGAGCGCCATCTCGACGCCCGAGTACACGGTCTCGTCCACGACGCGGCCGTCGCGGAGGAACACGATCCGGTCCGCCCAGGCCGCGTGCCGGGCGTCGTGGGTCACGAGCAGCGCGCCCGCCCCGGAGTCGACGTGCCGGCGCAGCATGCGGAGCACGACCTCGCCGGTCTGCGAGTCGAGGGCACCGGTCGGCTCGTCGGCGAGGACCAGCCGGCGCTCGCCGACGACCCCGCGCGCGATCGCGACCCGCTGCTGCTGGCCACCGGACAGGTCGTCCGGGAAGGCGTCGGCGCGGTGCCCGAGCTCGACGTTCTCGAGCGCGAGTTCGGCTGCGCGCCGGGCACGGCTCGCCTTCCAGCCGTCGAGCTCGAGCGGCAGCGCCACGTTCTCGACCGCGGTCAGCGACGGGATGAGGTTGAAGTCCTGGAACACGAACCCGACGAGACGCCGACGCAGGGCGGCGAGGTCCTTGGCCGGCCGGTCGGACACGAAGTCGCCGTCGATGACGACCTCGCCGCTGGTCGGCGGCAGGAGCGTGCCCGCGCAGGCGAGCAGCGTCGACTTGCCCGAGCCCGAGGTCCCCATCACGGCGACCATCTCGCCGCGGGCGATGCGCAGGTCGATGCCGGCGAGGGCGGTGACGGCCTTCGCGCCGGAGCCGTACTGCACGCTCACGGCGTCGAGTTCGAGGAGCGGGGCGGCGGCGTTCACCGGGCGCTCCGCACGGTGGCGTCGGACGACTCGGCAGCGACCGTCGAGTCCGGTGTCGGGGACGGTCGGTGGCGCGCGACGCTCGACTCCACGTGGTCGAGCCAGCGGACGTCGGCCTCGGCCTGGAAGAGCATCGACTCGAGCACGAGCGACCAGGCCAGGTCGTCAGCCGGGTCCGAGGAGCGCTTCAGGCGGGTCAGGTCCTGCAGGTTCCGCACGGCGGCGGCGCGCTGGACCTGCACGAGGCGCGGCACGTCGACGCCGGGCACCGTCACCGCGAGGGCGAACTTGATCGCGAGCTCGTCACGACCGCGCTTCGGCGGGACCGGCTCGCTGAACCAGCGTGCGACCTCCTCGTGACCCGCGTCGGTTGCCGTGTAGACGACGTGTCCGTCGTCGTCGGCGTCACCGCGGGCCACGAGGCCGTCGCGTTCCAGGCGGTCGAGCGTCGTGTAGACCTGGCCGATGTTCAGCGGCCAGCTGCCCCCGGTCCGGTGCTCGAACTCCCCCCGGAGCTGGTACCCGTAGCCGGGCCCGGCCACCAGCAGCGCGAGTACGCCCATCCGTACGCTCATGACGTCTTCCCCCTCGTTCCGTCCGCTTGGACATACCGAGTATGCACATACCGCGTATGCGAGCGCAACCCCATGACGGAGTGGAGGGGGGGGGGGCCCCGGGGCCCCCCCCCCCCCCCCGCCCCCCCCGCCCCCCCCCCCCCCGCGTAGCAAGCAACGACGAAAACTGGGAG